>NZ_JAAXMS010000008.1 GCF_012290005.1 Crateriforma spongiae | reverse complement strand
GCTTCGTCTGCCCATTGTTGACCGTCGGGCTTTTCAATATAACCGGCTTCAATTCCGATCAGGATCTGCGTTCGGAGTTCGCCAGCCGAACCTTTGGCGTAGGTCAAGAATCTTGCGATCTCTTTGTCGCTGTCTCGCTCATAGCCCATCCGCAATGCTGGACGGGATTGAAAGCCCACTCCGAGTGAGCTGGTCTCGAAAACCAACGTCCCGCAAGTCTTTCGTTTGCTGATAGAGCGTCGTCGAAAGCCGAGCCGAGCGTCGCCAGACCTCAAGGTCTTGGTAGGACATTTTTCGGTTGCTGCGGGCGGACAGAAGTCTTGCGACAAATGGCAACCCGACGCGTCAGCGAGGCGATGTCAACATCATTTTTTTCTCGCTCACGCTTCGGGTTACCAAAAAAACAATACCTCGGGTAAATGCGGAACTTCAAAACTCACGCGTCGGGTTACAAGACTTGAAAAAATCTGTCCGTCTACTTCGTTGCGAGGGGCTAACAGGCGCCTTCGCGTAGGAGTGCGGTTTTGATGGTCCGCCACAGGATGAACAGGTCCAGCGACAATGACCAGTTGTGAAGGTAGTACCGGTCACAGTACACGCGGTGCTTGTACGTGGTGCTGTTGCGACCGGAAACCTGCCACAACCCGGTGATGCCGGGACGGACCATCTGATACAGCTCGAACACGTCGGCGTGTTCGCGAATGTATTCCAAGTCATAGTCGCCGCAATCGATGATCGGACGCGGGCCGACCAGTGACATGTCGCCCTTCAGGACGTTGAACAATTGCGGCAGTTCGTCCAGGCTGGTCTTGCGTAGGAAACACCCGATCTTGGTGATCCGCGGATCCTTCTTCAGCTTGTGCGTGGCTTCCCATTCGGCTTTCAGTTCCGGATGGTCGTGCAGGTATTCCTTCAGCTTTCGATCGGCGTTGACCACCATGCTACGGAACTTCATCGCACGGAACGGCCGACGCTGACGTCCGACGCGGACCTGGGTGTAAAACACCGGACCCGGATCCCAGATTTTGATCGCCAGTGCGATCCCCGCCATGACGGGCAACCAAAACGGCATCGCGGCGATCACGATCACCAAGTCCATCGCACGCTTGGCGGCCAAAACGTGCGGTTTGGTCAACGCACTGTCGCAGTGCAGCTCGATCGAATCTTCGCGGCGGAACAGGCGGCCCCGTTCGGTACAGTCGAACAACAACGACGTCGGCAGCATGACGTGCGGAACCCCACGGAACGTGTCGACGTTTTGCCAAGCCGCGACTTCGGGGCTGGCCACCGCGATGCGACAGGCACGCCGCGCCGTCAGAACGCGATCCAGCTGTGACACCGGTGCCAGGTAGGCGCTGGCCGGAAGCGGACGTCCATCGGTCGGCGCCGGGGAACACGGCGTTTCGGTGACCGACGTGGACTCGGATTCACTCGCCGCATGATCCCAATCGACATGGCCATCATCGTCGATACGTGCTCGCATCGACCAAACCTGGGGGTGATCGCGGTCGACGTCCGTGGTGCCCGCCGGCGGATCGACCCGGACATCGTTTTCGCCGGACCAGTGCCGGGCGGGGTCATAGACGATGCCCGCCGGACGAATGCCCTCGTGACGACATCCGTCCAGGCGTCGGTACAACCGTTCGCCTTGCCCGCCGTTGCCAACGATCACCACCGGCTGGGTCCACCAGTCGTAGCGTTTCAACCAGTGTCGAATGACCGGACGTGCGGCGGCCAAGAAGTACGGCAGCGTGACGGCCAGGGTCAGGAAACACAGCCAGGGGAATTCCGGCACGTTGCGGCCGGTCCACATGGCGAACGCGACGGCCGACAAGACACAGACGGTGGTCCGCAGGATGCGGCGGAATTCGACGTTGTAGGTCATCCCACACGCGGGATACAGACCGTGCAGCTGCTGGAAAAACAGCGTCATGATCACCACGCCTACGATGAACAACGGGTGGGCACCGCCGCCGCTGGCGATGTGGATCGTTTCGGCGGCCTCCGCGGCCAGCCAAGCCATCGCGGCGTCGGCCGCCATCAGGGGCAGCGACGACACCAGGTCGCGGCCGGCCTGCCAGCGTCCCAATCGAAGCGCCATCGCGTGGGACAACCGGGGCGGCATCGACGCGGCGTCGGCCGGGACGTAGGGGGCCACCGATGTGCGTGCGACCGGGGCATAGGCGGTGGATTCCAAGCTGCTGGTACTCATCTCAGTCGCATCCGTGGTTCGGTTGATTGTTCGAAGGTTTGGACGACGGGAGAAAGGTCATGGAAGGGGGTGGGTGTGGGGTATTGGTTGCGCCACTTTCGCGGAGCGAAAGGCGACGATGGGTGAGCCGCTGGACGCTAGCCGCGGGTTTGCTGTTTTGTGCTGATGATGGCCCTCCCCGGCGACTCGCAAGCTCGAAGCCGACCCTCCCGCAAGCGGGAGGTGAAAGTGGCGGGAGCGAAAGGCGACTTTGGGTGAGCCGCTGGACGCTAGCCGCGGGCTTGTCGTTTTGTGGGCTGACGGTCCGACGCAAGTGGGAGGGTGAAGGTTATTGGTTGCGCTACTTTCGCGGAGCGAAAGGCGACGATGGGTGACGCGGACGACCCTGCCGCAAGCGGGAGGGTGAAAGTGGTGGGAGCGAAGGGCGACTTTGAGGGTCATTTGCCGACCCGGTCGGTGACGGGGGGCGTGGTGGCGTGGCCGTTGACGCGGTCGTCGCTGGGATGGATCGAGTCGATCTTTTTGGCCGATGATCGGCGGACACGTTTGCCGGGCTTCGTATCGTCGTCGCTCTGCTCCGCCGATTCATAATACTTGCGATACGTCTTTTGGTACCCGTGTTCGTACTTGCCGTAATAGTTGTACGAGCTGTAGGCGTAGTGATTCCGACGCGATTTGCGGCTGTTGACGATCACGCCTTCGATCGTCAGCCCGTGGTCCCCGAAGATGTCCACCGCACGTTCGACCAACGTGCGGTTGTTCTGTTCGATTTGGATCGTCAGGTAACAACTGTCGACATGGCTGCCGACGATCGTCGGATCGGCGACCGCCAGGATCGGCGGCACGTCGACAAAAATGATGTCGAACTGGTCGCGGGCTTGCTCCAAGAACTGGGCGAATCGCTCGGTTTCCAACAACTCCGACGGGACCGATGTCCGGGTGCCGTGTGGACAGACCCACAGGTTTTCTTGATCACAGCCGTGCAGACAGTCGTCAAAGGTGGCGTCCCCGATCAGGTAATCCGCCATGCCGGGTTCACGATCGACGCCGAAGATCACGTGCACGTTGGGGCGACGCATGTCGGCATCGGCCAGCAGGACACGCTTGCCCGCCTGGGCCATGGACACCGCCAGGTTGGCCACCGTGGTTGATTTTCCGTCGGCCGGCGACGGGCTGGTGATCATGAACACCTGGTGCCCGGATTTCTTGCCGGCCATCAACACATTGGTGCGGATGACACGATAGGTTTCCGCCTCGGTGCCGCGGGGCAAATGGTACGTCGCGACCATCGGATCGATCGCCGATTCACGGTCACCCTTGCGGGTCAGCTTTTTGATGTCCAGCCAAGGGATGTGGGCCATGATCGGGGCCCCGACCGTCTTTTCCACCTCTTGTGGATTCCTGAACGTTCGATCGACCGTTTCGGCCAACAGGGCCAGGGCCAGCCCCAACATGCCGCCGGCCAGAATGCCCAAGGCGGCGATTTTTGACTTTGACGGCCATACCGGGTTGTCCGCCGGCATCGGCACGACGATCAAATCGGTGCTGAAACCCGAGTAATCGTTGGCCAGGTTGATCTCTTGCAAACGTTCAAAAACCACGTCATAGCGTTGCTGGGCACGGTCCAGGTTTGCCTTCAACGAAGTCCCCAGCAGGTAGTTCATCTCCACTTCTTTGGCCAACTTGGACTCTTCGTCCGAAAAGACCAACAGCTCCGCCTCGCGTTTCTCCAGTTCGGAAATGTCGCTCAGCAGCACCTTGTAATAGCTGTCCAAGATTTCGGCCGGCGTCGCCTGGATGCGTTCGATTCCGGGTTGTGACCGACGGGCGTCGTCGATGACCTGGCGAAAGTTGTCGATTTCCGCTTCCATCGCCGAAACGCTGGGGTGGCCATTGCCGAACTGGGCACGCAAAACGCGCAATTCACTGGTCAGTTTCAGCAATTGATGGTATTCCGCCTGAACCGACGCGCTGGTCATCGCATCGGACAATCGTTCTTCGCTACGGTTTTCCTCACGGGATCTTGCAATCAAAACGAACGCTTGGATGCGATTGATTTCGTCCTGTCCCAGGACGGACATCACCTCGGCATCCGTTAGTTCGTCGCCGGCACCTTCCTTTTGCTCCAAGAAGTCCCCGATCACACTGCGTCGTGACTTCGCCTTGGCCAGTTCCGACCGGATCCCGGCCAGCTCCTCTTCGATGCTGGCCAGCCGCATGCGGTGAACTTCTTTCAGTTCGTTTTGCCCCGCCGAATTGATGCTAATGAGCGCTGGGATGGACGCGACAAAATCGCGGTATGCTTGGTCGGCCTCGCGAAGCGCCTTTTCATTTTCTTGCTGTGCACGGGCGATCAATTCGGCCGCTTCGCCACCGACATCCCGGGACTGGGCATCGATGTAGCGTTGATAGCTCTGGTAAACCGCGTACAAGATATCGGAGGCCAATTGCGGATCGGGATCTTGGTACGTGGCTTTCAGGATACTGGCACTCTTTGCCAAACCTTCGCCACCCTTAGACACCGAAAGATTCCCCTGCAGATCATCTGGAGCGATGCTTAGACCCGCATCGGCAATCGCCTGTTCGATGATCTTGCGGCTGCTGAACAATTCCATGTGGGTCGACAGGATCTCTTCCTGGATCGTCGTCGAACCTTCGACGAAGTTGCCGGTGCCCGTGCTGGCCACCTCGCTGGAGCGCTGCCCGACCAGAATCGACAATTCCGATTGGTAAATCGGAACTTGTTGCAGGTAGAAGATCAGCGCCAGCGTGGCACCGACCAGAACGCCCAGGGCGATCAGGTGATAGCGACGCCGGACAATACCCAGCAGGTCCAGGTCGATGTCCAGCTGGTCGCCATCGGTGGGTTCGTTTTCGCTGCGATTCATGGCAATCATGGTTGGCGTGGGGTCACGTGTCGAACCGGCGGGACAGGCCGAATCGGGATCCGGTGGCCATCGGTCCGGACGCCTGATGGCACTGACATTGCCCCGAATGCCAGCCACGGGTTGCCCGACATGTAAAGTTCAGACGACGGTTCGAAATGCACCGCAGGCCGGGCCCGAATGACGGGCCCATCGTCCCACCCACTGAGCATGATTTCAAGGCGATTGAGTGAACATTCGTGCATTAACATTTCCGACGGCGGCCGATCGTCGCGGGACTGGCGGATCGCCACAAAGGTGGGCTATTTTCAGTTCGGTCTGGCGGGATCCGCGCTTGCAAATCGCGTTGACTAGGTGGGAAGCGTTGATTTGCTATCAATTCGACGTCGTCTTGATCGAAGAAATGGCCAAAAGCGATTGAAATCGCGCAGACTTCGTCCTCTTGGGTGACACGGTCACCCCACTCTGTCGGGCCACAGGCTGCGGCTCGGTTAGCTTCAGATTAGCCACCCCGTGGGTCGCGTCAATTCTGATGGTGCGTCAGAATGGCAGGAAACCCGATGAGGGCAAATTCGGCCCCCACCACGGACCACTAGGTCTGCTGTGAGTGCCCTATTCGGCTGGTTTTCTAAATCTTCACGAGCCACCCGCGAGACATTCCTCGCGGGTGTGACGACTGAGGGTAGTTAGTGCCCCGCCAAGTTGCCTGTGTCGAAACTCGGCAAAGCCGCTTTTTCCAGTCGACCGTAGGGATTCTGAAGACCAGAACGGGCGACAGGTGACCAGGTAACCAGGAAAATGGTCGCTGAAGAAGGCGAATGAAAACCCTAGGGTTGCCTTTCATCGCTAGCCGCGGGTGCGGCGTTCGGGCACGACCACCCGACGCGAGCACGCCGGGCGGTGCTTGGATTCGCCCTCATGCCTTGCGGGAGGGTCAGGATCGAGGGACGAGATGCCGGGGAGGGTGTGTAGGATGATGCGGCCCTCCCCTCGCTTAGGCTCGACCCTCCCAGTGGGAGGGTGATGGAGAGATCGAGTCGTTTCGGCCGTGCTGGAATTCACCCTCATGCCTTGCGGGAGGGTCGGGATCGAGGGACGAGATGCCGGGGAGGGTGTGCAGGATGATGCGGCCCTCCCCTCGCTTAGGCTCGACCCTCCCGGCGGGAGGGTGATGGAGAGATCGAGTCGTTTCGGCCGTGCTGGAATTCGCCCTCATGCTCTGTGGGAAGGCCGGGATCGAGGGACGAGATGCCGGGGAGGGTGTGTAGGATGATGCGGCCCTCCCCTCGATTAGGCTCGACCCTCCCGGCGGGAGGGTGATGGAGAGATCGAGTCGTTTCGGCCGTGCTGGAATTCACCCTCATGCCTTGCGGGAGGGTCGGGATCGATGGACGAGATGCCGGGGAGGGTTCTTCCGGTGGCGGCGGCCCTCCCCTCGCTTTGGCTCGACCCTCCCAGTGGGAGGGTGAAATAAGAAAGCTGTACCCTCCTGCCCCGCGGGAGGGTCGGAACCGAGGAACGAGATGCCGGGGAGGGTTCTTCCGGTGGCGACGGCCCTCCCCTCGCTTTGGCTCGAACCTCCCGGTGGGAGGGTGAAGTCGTGCGGGCACGGCTTACGGGGTGGGAGGGTGAACAATGGTGGTTAGAGTTGTTCGCCGATGGCAGCGGCGACGTGCTCGGCCAGCTTGGCACTGCCTTCGTTGGTGTAGTGGACGTTGGCGGGTCGTTGTTGGCCGGCGATCGGGTCTTCGCTGGCGTAGTCGTGCATGGGATCGACCGCGATGCCACCGACTTCGTTGACGACTTCGCGGGCCAGTTGGTTGTAGAACACCGAATCGTCGGCGATCCGGCCTTGGGCACCTTGCGGCACCGGCGTGGTGTCACGCCAAATCAGGTCGGCGCCGGTCTTTTTCAGCTTGCCGATGATGGTCCGCAGATTGGCGACGTAGTCCGCCGGGCTGACTTGGCGGGCGTTTTTCGGGTCATCGGGATCGGCCAGGTTCTTGCCTTCGGGCGACATGAACTTCAGGTCGTGAAGTCCGAAGTTGAAATGGATCACGTCCCACTTGCGGTCCCCCAACCATTGATCGATCTGTTCGACGCCGCGGGTCGTCGGCCCGCAATTGGTCGGCGGCCGGTAAACGTTGGCGACGCCGGACAACTGGCTTCGCACCGCGGTGGTGTAGCCGATCGAGATGCTGTCGCCGATCAACAAGACATTGGGCAACGAAGCGTCGACCTTGTCCGGTTGTGCGATTTTCTGGATGTGCGATTGTGACCATGCCGGTCCGGCCAAACCGAGAGTTCCGGAGAGCAAGATAAAGGCGTGAGCGACGAAGCGAAACGTGATGGGTTGCATGGCAGTGGATCGTTGCGGTGGGAAAGGAAGATGGCGGGACCAACCGGCCGAAATATCCGACGTCGACAGTCGTGCCAGAATGAGTGGCCAGCATGAGTGAATCAGTTTATCGCATTCTGGATGCGTCTCTGAACCGCGTCGGCGAAGGTTTGCGGACGTTGGAGGAATACGCTCGTTTCGTCCTGGACCATCCGGCACACAGCGCGACGGGCAAACAGCTGCGTCACGACTTGGCCACCGCGGCCGGCCGTTTGTCAAAGGTCCGTCTGTTGTCGGCCCGTGACACCGCCGGCGACGTGGGCACGACGATCGGGCTGGACAGCGAAGCGAGTCGCGAGAGCATCACGGTGGTCGTTCACGCGGCCACGCAGCGGACCGGCCAAAGCCTGCGTTGTCTGGAAGAGTACGGCAAATGCATCGACGTCGACTTTGCCGCCGACATCGAACGGTTGCGATACGTGTTTTATGACTGGTCGGCACGTCTGGGCGTCATCGCCGAATCGGGCCAAGCCGATCGCGGGGCGAGCCGACGCAAATGTATTCGCGACGCACGACTGTATTTTCTGATCGACGCAATGTCGTCCGACGAAGCGTTGGCGTCGCACGTCGTCGCGCTGGCCGATGCGGGGGTGGACGTGTTCCAGTTGCGGGATCGATCGGCCAGCGACCGGACGTTGTACCGGCGTTCGTTGGCCGGTGCGAAAGCGGCCGGCGAGGCGGGCGCGCTGTGGGTGGTGAATGATCGTGCGGACATTGCCGCCGCGTCCAACGCGGACGGGGTTCACGTGGGCCAAGACGAATTGCCCATCGGTGCGGTCCGCGGCGTGGTGGGTCCGGACGTGCTGATCGGTGTGTCCACGCATGATGTGGACCAGGCGACCGAAGCGGTGCGTGGCGGCGCGGACTACATCGGCTGTGGACCGGTGTTCGCCGGCCGCACGAAATCGTTCGACGCGTACGTCGGACCGGCGTTTCTGTCGGACATCGTCGCATTGGATCTGGACATTCCCGCGTTTGCGATCGGCGGGATCGATGCGGGAAATGTCCGGTCCGTGATCGACACCGGTTGTGCTCGGGTTGCGGTCACCGGGGCGCTGCGAGATGCCGACGAACCGACGGCCGCGGCACGAGCGTTGAAAGCGATGCTGTCGGGGAAGTGATGCCGGCTGCCGGGGGTGTGTCGGCGGTGAGTGTGGTGAGCGGGAGGGACGACCGCTACTTTCACGGAGTGAAAGGCGACTCTGGGGCGGGAAATGTCCGGTCGGTGATCGACACCGGTTGTGCTCGGGTTGCGGTCACCGGGGCGCTGCGAGATGCCGACGAACCGGTGGTGGCGGCGCGAGCTTTGAAAGCGATGCTGTCGGGGAAGTGATGTCGGCCTCCGGGGTTGTGTCGGCGGTGAGTGTGGCGATTGCGGGAAGGACGACCGCTACTTTCACGGAGTGAAAGGCGACTTTGGGGCGGATGGTTGCGCCACTTTCACGGAGTGAAAGGCGACTTTGGGGCGGGGGCATGATGTCGCGGGGATGGCGGTGTCCGCAAACGGCGGCTGATTGGATACGATTGTTGTCGCGGGCGTCGCGACGCGTCCGCTGCCATCGGTCGTCCGCGACGGTTTTCATCACCGGCCGCAGGCCCTGAATCACCGCCGATCTTGCCAGGTTCGACACCGTCCACGCGGAACACTCATGAGATCCGACGAATCCGCCATTCGACTGGCCAAGACGCACGCTTATGGCATGACCGATGTCGGCCGCAAACGTCGCGTCAACCAGGATCAATTCCTGATCGCTCAGCTGAACAAGTCGATGCTGGTCACCTCGACCAGCTTGCCGCTGAATCATCGGTCACGGCTGTACGGCGGCATCCAGGGTCTTCTGTTCTTGGTCGCCGACGGGATGGGCGGGCATGCGGCGGGCGAGAAGGCCAGTTCGCTGGCGATCGACAACTTGATCACCCAGTTGCTGAACAGCGTCCACTGGTTCTTTCAAATCGATCACGACTGTGAAGAAGACTTCATCGAAGACTTGAAGGAATTGCTGAAGAACACGCACCGCCGGATCTTGTCGGAATCCGCGGTCAACGCCGAACAACAAGGCATGGGGACCACCCTGACGATGGCCCACGTGGTCTGGCCGCGGTTGTACGTCGTGCACGCGGGCGACAGCCGGTGTTACCTGATCCGCGGTGGCGAGTGCCAACAGTTGACGACCGATCACACGCTGGCCCGCAAGCTGGTCGAATCGGGCGGATTGAAACCGGAAGACGAAGCGACCAGCCGGTGGAGCAACGTGTTGTGGAACGTGCTGGGCGGCCAAAACGAAGACGGTGATTTGATCGCCGAGGTCCGCCGTGCGACGTTGGAACCGGGCGACACGATCCTACTATGCAGTGACGGGTTGTATCGCTATTTGGACGAAGCCACCTTGGCCAGTGTGGTGTCGGGTTCGGATGACTTGCCGGCGATCTGCCAAGACTTGATCAATCGAGCCAACGACGCGGGCGGTGAAGACAACATCACGGTCGTGCTGGCGCGGCCCTGCCGGTCACAACTGGGTTGCAGCGAATCGGCGATGCAGTCATCCGCCGGCAGCGGTGAAACGAACACCAACGACAGCGATCCGTCAAAACTGTCCGACACCGATCCGCTGATTCAACCGGGCCAGTTCGCCGAGGACCCATCACGCGATGGACAACCTGCACCGGGACCCGAATCGGCGGATTCGGCGAACCCGCGGGGCGGCGATTTTCTCCCTGGAGATGTCGGCCCGGTGATCCGAGACACTCGCGGCAACGACGACGGCATCGAAGACACCTTACCGGGATGAAGCAACCATTCGTCGGCAACTGACATTGATGATTGCTTTCATCGCGAGGCATCTGATTCCGCGACGATCGACGGCTGCGACTGGGGCGACGGTTTTGCACAGGGACGTCGCGTCGTCGGACGTCGACGAAAGCCGTACGACCGCTGCGTATCGATCACCGCAACCGGTTTCGTCCGATCCGTCGATCGGCATCATCGGCGGGGCCGCGTTCGGGTTGCTTGCGGCGGTGTTGTACACGGGGGCCAACGTCGCACTGCGGGGATCGGTCAACATCAACCCGTTCTTGGTGTCGGCGGTCAAAGCGGCGCCGACGGTGATTTGTTTGACGCCGCTGTTGGCTTGGATGTGGGCGCGTCAGAAAACGTTGTACACCAGCCTGGCGATGGCGCCACGGTTCATGCTGGTCGCTTTGATTGGCCAATTCATCGGTAACGCCGCGTTTCAGTGGGCGCTGGGCAGTATCGGCTTGGCCGCATCGGTGCCGATCACGTTGGGCACGTTGTTGATCGGCGGGGCGATCCTTGGCCGAGTCATCTTGGGCGAACCGGTGCGTGCCCGATCGATGATCGCGATCCTGGTTTTGATCGCGGCGGTGTTGGTGTTGTCGTCGCCCGATGCTTCCCAAATCCCCAGCGATTCGACCGCGCCGATCCCGACCTGGATGGGGGCGATCTGTGCCGCCGCTTCGGGAGCCGCCTATGCCTTGTTCGGCACCGTGATGCGTCAATCGATGTCGCGGGGATTGTCGGCGCCGCTGACGATGTGGATCAGCGGGATGGTCGGTACGATTTCGTTGTGGTCGATCACCACGGTGACGGTAAGCGGCGAAGAGTGGTCGGCGCTGACGGCTGGGCAGTGGCAGACGATGGCGATCGCGGGAATCTTTAACTTCACCGCGTTCGTGTCGCTATCATTCGCGCTCAAGGCGTTGCCGGTCGTGGCGGTGAATTTGATCAACGCGTCACAAGTGGCAATGGCGGCGATCGCGGGCGTGATCCTGTTCGGCGAACCGGTGACCACGTCGCTGGTGACCGGTATCGCATTGACCTTCGCCGGATTGTGCGTGTTGGCGAATCGCAAGAATCGGCGAAACCGAACGAGCCGTTGACGTGTCACTTGGTCCACAAGACGACAGAGGATGAACGTGACTTTCAGCGACACCGCATTCCATCGGTTGCTGGGCGGTTGGTTGACCCCGGCCATCACCGTCGTCCTGACATTTGCCGTCAGCCGATACGTTCACGCCGAAGAATCCCCAACGATCGACTCGGTCGTGCTGCGGGATGATTCGCTGACCGAAAGCAGCGGGCTGGCTTGGTCGAATCGGTCCCCACATCACGTTTGGACGCACAACGATTCGGGCGGTCGTGCCGAGCTATTTGCCTTCGACACTCGCACGGGCAAGCGGACCGGGCACTGTGACATGCCATCGGTCCGAGCGGTCGACTGGGAAGCCATGGCCGCGATGATCGACCACGACGGCATGCCCAAGCTGATCGTGGCCGACTGTGGTGACAACGGCCGAACGCGTGAACACATCACGCTGCACGTCATCGACGAACCTCCGGTGCAACAAGATGTTCGATTGACCGAGAACCAAATTCGATCCCTGCGTGTGCGATTCCCCGGGGGTCCGATGGATTGCGAAGCGGTGGCGGTGGACACGCGATCCGAAAAGCTATGGCTGATCGGCAAAGGATTCTTGCCCCACGCGGTCGTGGTGTCGGTCCCGCTGGCGTCGGTGCTATCGGGACAGGAAACCGTGGTGGCCAAGTCAGCCGGAACGCTGGCGATCCCGATGGTGACGGGCATGGACATCGATCGCGATTCGGGCGACTGGTGGTTGTGCAGTTATTTCAATTTGTTTCACATCCGACCCGATGCGGCAGGCGGAAACAATCTGAATTCTTGGCGGGTCACGGTTTTGCCCACGGTCAAACTGAAACAGATCGAAGCCGTCGCGGTCGCACCGGACGATCGCGTTTGGGTCAGCAGCGAAGGCGTGCCTTGCCGCATGGCCGTCGCCGCCGATGCGGCACCCTCCACCCAGCCCCAACACTGAGAGATCGCTCCCGTGATCGAAGTCGAACAGAAATTTCACATTGCCGATGCCGACGCCCTGGTCCAGCAGTTGATCCAGTTGGGTGCCGAGTCGGCCGGTGATCCCGAGCGTCACGAGGACACGTATTACAACCATCCATCACGTGACTTTGCCGAAAGCCGCGAAGCCTTTCGGGTCCGCCGAATCGATGGACGGGCATGGATCACGTACAAGGGCCAGCGTATGCCGGGCGCGATCAAGGCCCGGCGTGAGATCGAGATGCCGATCGGACGCGACCAGCGGGATTCGATCGAATTCGAAGACATGTTGGTGTTGCTAAGTTTTCGCCGCGTCGCGACGGTCACCAAATCACGGCGGACGTTTCGTTTGTCGGCCGGCGAAACCGATGCCGCCGGCAACGCCTTGCCGCCGATCACCGTCGCGGTCGACCGTGTGGAAAACTTGGGCGACTTTGCCGAATTGGAATGGGTCGCCCAGGACGAATCACACGTCGAAGCGGCCCGGCAGCGGATCGAACGCCTGTCCGGACGACTGTCGCTGGGGGACGCGGAGCAACACAGTTACTTGACGTTATTGCTGCAACAGCGGCCAGAATCAGATTGACCCTGCTCTTGTCCGGTCTTTAGACTCATTCGGGTGGGGCCGATGGTCGCAACGGTACGGCCGTCCATTTTTCCGCGAGAGATGAGAACTGAATCGATGCTGAAGAAAACGTTCGCCGCCATGGCAGTCCTGTTGATCGCCGGTGCCGCCGTGATTGCAGCCGATGTCGACTTGCAAGACGTCCAGTGCGTGGTCGCCCCGAAAGCCGCCAAAGCCGACAAGTCGGCCGAGTACAAGGAAGGCAAGGTCTACTTCTGTTGTGGCAACTGCCAAGGCAAGTTCGCCAAGGAGCCGAAGAAGTTTGCCGAGAAAGCCAACCTGCAATTGGTGTCGACCAAGCAGTACGTTCAAAAGGCTTGCCCGTTGTCCGGTGGCGACATCAACCCCGACACCGCGATCAAAGTCGCCGGCGCCAAGGTTGCCTTTTGCTGTGAAAACTGCCAAGGCAAAGTCGCCGACGCAGAAAAGAAAGAACAGATGAAATTGGTGTTCAGCGATAAGGCGTTTGAAAAGGCGTTCAAGAAAGCCGAACCCAAAAAAGAGTAATTATTGAGGTCACAGGTTTAACGGGTTACAGGTTCGACAGGTTGCGGGTTGGCAGGTGAAAGACACTTCGCCGACCTGTCACCCGTCGCCCCGTAAGCCCGTCAACCTGTAAGCCTCTAATCCTGTTTCCGGGCCTTCGTCCCCGTCACACTTTGGTCAACTTGGTGACCCTGCCGGTCTTCACCCATTCGGCCACATAGATGTTGCCTGACGAATCGAAGCAGGCATCGTGCGGGTGGACAAACTTGTTCTGCTGCCACTTGGATTCATCGGTACGAATCGTGAATCCTTTGTTGGTTTCTTTGTCCGCCAAGATACGCTCGCGGTCATCGCCCAATGTCACCACCGTGTTGTGGTTCTTGTCGATGATCGAAACACGGGCGACCAACTCGGGCACCAACATCCAGTCTTCGTGAGTATCCAAGTTGGCGGGCAGACCAAATCCGGTCACGGTCTTTTTGTACTGGCCATCGAGCGTGAAGGTTTGGATTTGATTGTGGGCGCGATCGGCCACCGCAATTTCGGCTTCGTCACCCCGTGTGTCGACCCACAGGCCGTGGGGCAAATTAAATGTGCCCTGCCCTTCGCCTTGTCCGCCGAAGCATGACTTCCAAACACCGTCGGCGGTGTAGCGGTGGATCAGGTAGCTGCCGTAGCCGTCGGCCAGCAAGCAATCACCGTCGGGCAAGAAAGCAAAATTGGTGGGCAGGAAATTTTTGCGTCCCCATCCACGCCGCGGATCGCTGGCTTCGCCGGGAAGGTAAGCGCCGCTTTGCATCGGAGCGTATTGTTGCCACACCAGTTCGCCGTCCAGCGTCATTTTGGCAATCGTTTTGACCATCTGGTATCCGGTCACATACAGAAAGGGCGTCCCTGATTCGACACGGATGTCCAAACCGTGACCGCCGCCTTGGAATTGTTGTCCGAATGCGCGGATGAATTTTCCGTCGGCATCGAACACAAAAATCGACGGATGCTGTTGTTTGCGAACGTCGCCTTCATGGATCACATAAAGATTGTCATCGGGGTCGACGGCCACGTTGTGGGTCGTTTGCCAGGTGTACTGATCGGGCAACTGCACGCATTGGTGGTCACAGCGATAGGTGAATTCGCCGTCGCCGATAACGTCTTGGGCGGCGGAGCGTTTGGCGGTGAAAATTGCCGGTGCAGCCACGGCGGTCGCGGCGGCGGCTTGTAAGAACTTGCGACGGCTGGTGCCGCGGTGATCGGCGGGTCGTGAACAGATCGGATTCATGGCGGGATGGGCTCCGGTCGATGTGTGGGGAAAAGGTCGGTTGGGGCGGGATCCGAGCGGGGGTATCGACGTCATCGTCCCCCGCGTGCGATCGTTTATAACGCATCGCTGCGCGGTCGACCGAAAGAGTGGAAAAACGCGCCGCCGGTCGCCATCACGCGTCTGGTCCGCTGTTCAAATGGCCGCGTCGACCGGTTCCAGACAAGCGGCGTCGTTGTTTCGCGCGTTGTTGACCCGCCTGGACACCGCGGTCAATTCAAGGAAGTTTTCCTCCGGTGCAACCAACAGTTCTTTCAACACGTCGGTGTCGCGAAAGTTCGGGTCCAGCCAACGTGCGTAATCCTCGGGCATCAACACGACAGGCATGCGATCGTGAATTCGGCCGGTCACCGCGTTGGGACGTGTGGTCAGGATCGTACAGCTTTCGATCAGGTCACCGGTCGCTTGGCGGTTACGTTCATACAGACCGGCAAACGCGAAGACCGCGTCGTCATGTCGGTGGGCCAAGAATGGTTGCTTCCCATCGGTTTGCTTTTTCCATTCGATGTAACCGTCGGCCGGGATCAGACAGCGTCGCTGGGCAAAGGCTTTTTTAAATGAAGGTTTTTCATTTACCGTTTCGCTGCGAGCGTTGATCATCCGTGCGGCCATCGACAGATCTTTGGCCCAGGGCGGCAACAGTCCCCATCGGTACCGGGCATGGCGTCGTGGTCCGCCGGCCTCGTCCTGGACCACCGCGTCGATGATTTGGGTGGGGGCAATGTTGTAGCGTGGCTTCCACGAGTCCGAAGACGCAGTCGCGTTGGGTTCAGGGCTGGATGCTTCGGGTTCGTCGTCTGGATCGACTGCGTCCGGGTCGATCAGAAACAGTTGGCACCAAGCGGCCGGAGGTGTCCGCAGCGTGAAGCGTCCGCACATGAAAACAATCCGGGAAAATGATCCGGGCGTTAGAAAAGTCGTCGCGTCCAGCCTCCGTCGCTGACCCGAACAACGGGCCGAGCAACCCGTCCAATTTTTTGATGATCGGACGTGGTCTTCGCTGCTGTCGCGCGGCCATTGTTGCAAAACGCGTCGGTCGGCGTGCAACAAGTGATGCAAAATGCAAAGGCGATGCGGGCAGCCGACTCGCCTCGCTCGTCGGCCTCCCGCACCGCCGGGAATGCCGCGGAAATCTCGTCCAGATTCCTACCAAGGCGACCGGGGAAAGCCGCACATCGGCGGTTGATCGGGTCGAACCATCCCGTGGCAAGGCCGCCAGGGTTGCAACGGGTGTGCCAGGTCGGGCGACTTGCCGTCGGGCGGGACAGGTTTGCGGGGAACGCGGCAGAGCTTAGAACCATTGCTGGCGGGGATGGTTCGGACGTCGCTGCAGCCACCGGAGAAGCCTTGAACTTTCAGTTATTGTTCCGCGTCTTGGGCACGATCAGCCTGTTGATCGGCGCCTCGATGACTTTCAGTTTGCCGTTCTCGTTGCCCGCGTTGGCCGACCGGACGCATTTGCCGGCCGCGTCGCAGGTCGAATGGCGGGCCGTCTATGCGTTGCTGGCCAGCATGGGCATTTGCTTTCTGGTCGGCGGGATCTTGCGGTTGTGCGGCCGCAAGCATCGCGGCGGGCCGTTGTATCAGAAGGAAGCGATGGCGATCGTCGGGCTGTCCTGGGTGATGGCGACGGTCCTGGGTGCCCTGCCCTTTTATCTCAGCCGCACCCAGATCGCCGACGACGATCCGATCACCTTCATCGAAGCGATGTTCGAATCCCAGTCGGGGTTCAGCACGACCGGCGCGACGGTGCTGACGAATTTGGAAGACCCCGACATGGTGCCGCACTGCATTTTGTTTTGGCGGTCATGGACTCACTTCTTGGGCGGTCTGGGGATCGTTGTTTTGTTCGTCGCGATCCTGGGACAAGGGTCCGCTGGTAAAGCGATGATGCGGGCGGAGATGCCGGGACCGACCAAGGAAGGCAGCATGCCGCGGATGCAACACACCGCTTTGATCTTTGCCGCAATCTACATCGGCCTGAATGCCGTCTTGACGGTGGTTTACATGGCCGAAGGCATGTCGCTGTTCGACGGGCTGTGTCACGCCTTTGGCACGATGGCGACGGGCGGGTTCAGCACGTACAACGCCAGCTTGGGCGGATTCCAAAGCCCGCTGATCGAATACACGACGATCGTCTTCATGGTCATTGCGGGGACAAATTTTACGTTGCTGTATTTGACGATGATCGGTGGCCCACGGCGGTTGTTGCACGACGTGGAATTTCGCACGTACATGTTGATCATCGGTGGCGTCACGTTGGCGGTGATCTTCTTCGGCATGCGGGCGGCCGACCCGGGATTCGAGAACGTCGGCACGTCGCTGCGTAACGGCATGTTCCAAGTCGTGTCGGTGTTGACGACGACCGGATACGGCACCGCGGATTTTGACCAGTGGAACAACTTTGGCCGCGGCATTTTGTTGTTGCTGATGTTCGTCGGCGGTTGTGCCGGCAGCACGGGCGGCGGCATGAAGGTCATCCGGCACGTGTTGTTTTACAAAGTGCTGCGACAGGAAATCGAAAAAGCGCACCGGCCGCGAGTGGTGCGACCGCTGCGGGTGGGCGGCCAAACGGTCGATGATCCCGGATTGCCGCACAGCATCGTGGTCTACTTTTCGTTGATCCTGGCGATCTTTGTCTTTTCGTGGTTGTTGCTGATCACGTTCGAACCCAACGAGACGTGGGGTGCCGTGGCGGCGGTCAGCGGCGAAGCCCCCGCCGGTCAAAGCACACTGGACGAAAAGCTGTTGGACTGTGCCAGCGCGGTGGCGGCCACGTTGAATAACATCGGCCCGGGGCTTGGCGTGGTCGGCGCGACGCAAAACTATGCCGGTTTCAGCCAGGGCGCAAAATTGCTGTTTGTCTGGCTGATGATGCTGGGCCGTGTGGAAGTGTTCAGTGTGCTGGTCCTGGTCTTTCCGACGTTTTGGCGTCGGGTGTGACACGCGGTCATTGCCGACCGGAATCGGCCATTGGTGACTTTACGGCGATCGGTGCGCCCGATTTGACCGGCTTTGGTGCCCGGTTCGTACAATGACCCAAAACGAACGAACCGGAATCACGCCATCCGGAGCACGCAATCAGGGGCGGCTGGGCGGAACGATGCGACAGGCAACGATGAATCAAAATCGACGGGACACTTCGCCCTGGACCGGGTGGCTGGTGCTGGCACTGGCAACGGTCTGTGCGTCTTGGACAGCGGTGGCCGATGCGGCCGATCCGCCCCAGCGGCGTGCGGTGTCGATCCCCTTGCACGAAGACATCAACCCGCTGTCCGGTGCGATCTTTCAGCGCAAATTCCAGAACGCGATCGACCAAGGCGTCGACGTGATCATTTTGGACATCCAAAGCCCCGGCGGCTGGACAATGGTCACGCTGGAGATGATGGACACGCTGTTGGATGCCGAGGACGTGGAAACGGTCGCGTACATCGAAAAGGATGCGATCAGCGGCGCGGCGTTGTTCGCATTGGCGGCCGACAAGATCATCATGCACCCGGGGGCGCGAATCGGTGACGCCGGTGAAATCGTCATGGGCGACGACGGCGCGTTTCGATACACCGAAGCGAAAAGCCGCAGCGTGCTGGCACAGAAAGCCCGCGACACGGCCCAGGCGACGGGACGTCCGCCGACGTTGGCCGAAAAGATGACGCACAAGGACATGGTGGTTTACCGCGCGACGCATCGCGACGACGGCACCGTGGATTACTTCAGCGACCAAGAATGGGAAAGCCGCACCGACATCGACCAATGGGAAAAGGGCAAACCCGTTCGCGAAGCCGGTGCCGACATGTTCTTCATCGCCAACGGGACACGTGCGGTCGAACTTGGCGTCGCCGACCAGACCGTCGAAAGCCGAGCCGAACTGTACGACGTGTTGAACGTCAAAACGCCGGTGCCGGAAATGCAGCGGACGTCGATGGACACGGTGATCTTGGTTTTGAATTCCGGTTTTGTCGCTTTCCTGTTGATCCTGCTTGGGCTGATTGCACTGGGGTTTGAACTGAGTGCCCCTGGGCTGGGCGTCGGCGGGCTGGCCAGTCTGCTTTGTTTCGGGCTGTTTTTCTGGAGCCGATTTTTGGGCGGCACGGCCGGCTGGTTGGAAGTGACGCTTTTCGCGTGCGGGTTGATGTTCATCGCCGCGGAAGTCTTCGTCATTCCCGGTTTCGGCGTCGCAGGCATCAGCGGGCTGGTGCTGACACTGGGCAGTCTGGTGATGGCGTCCCGTCGATTCGTGTGGCCCGCCAACGCGGCGGAGATGGCCGATCTGGGCAACGACGTGTTGATCGTACTGGGGGCGTTCTTTGGGTTTCTGATCGCGTTGGTGGTGATGGCCAACTACATCAGCGACATCCCGGGGCTGAGCCGATTGACGCTGAAACCGCAACTGGTCCCCGATCCGGCAACCGCCGGCGGCATCAATCCGGCGGAATCATCCTCGCCGGCTTGGCAACGGATCGCGATCGGCACCGTCGGTCGATCGGTGTCGCCGCTGCGGCCCAGCGGACGTGTCCAAGTCGGCGACGATTTTTTGGATGTCGTCACCGAGGGTGATTTTGTGGACCCTGACGTGCTGGTCAAAGTCGTGGCCAAGCAAGGCGCGCGGGTGGTCGTCCGCAGCATCGACGGCTGATCCGGTGGACTTGCCCTTTTCCATTACCAATCTTTCCGACCCGCCGCTGTCGATCCGTGCGTTGATCGTTTTGGCGACGATCGCTGCAATGGCATGGTGGGATCTGCGTCGTGCCCGCCGGCGTGGCGAGCATGGGGGACGGTACCAAAGCCGACGGTTGGTGTACCGGGGCGTCTTGGCGTGTGGGATCGCCGGAGCCTTGTTTGGTGTGCTGATGGATCAGGTCACCGTCAGCCTGTCGCCGGAATACTTTCGCATCATGAAGGAGATCGACGCGTCGACGATGGGGGGGCTGCGGGCCGGGGCGGCCGATCTGGGCTTCGCCGCCGGGCTGGTTCCCGGTCTGATCGCTGGCGTTTGTCTGACCGCCGCAGCCACGCTGGGCCGGGACACGCCGGGGGTCGGGATCGGCGGCGTGCTGCGGATGCTGGGCGTCCCGCTGGTCATGTTCTTGGTCGCCGCCCCGGTGATGTACCACTTGCAGGCATCGCTGGACGTCAGCGGCTATCAGCGGGGCGGGTTGGTCGGCTTTGACGACGACGTCGTCCGCCGGATGGTCGGCGTGATGGGTGTTCACCAGGCCGCCTATCTATCGGGATTCGCGGGCACCGTCGCGGCAACGGTCTGGTTGAGAACCCGGGTTTCGCGACATTGACGGGTTAAGGCCGGCAATCGACAATCGGTTCGTCAAGCAGTGACGCCCCGCGTGGCGGTCCTCCACCCAACTCCCGAACTCCGTCCCACGATCGAACTTTATGAATTTGCTGCAGCAGCAAGATCCGCAAGTCTGGGAAGCCATCGAAGCCGAAGCGGTCCGCCAACAGGACGGCTTGGAAATGATTGCCAGCGAAAACTACACCAGCGTCGCGGTCATGCAGGCGGTCGGCAGCGTGTTGACCAACAAGTACGCCGAAGGCTACCCCGGACGTCGATATTACGGCGGCTGCCAGCATGTGGACGTCGTCGAAAACCTGGCCATCGATCGGGCCAAAGAATTGTTCGGTGCCGAAGCGGCCAATGTCCAGCCACACAGCGGTTCACAAGCCAACGCGGCGGTGTACCTGAGCTGCCTGGACGTCGGCGACACGGTCCTGGGACTGGATTTGGCACAAGGTGGGCACCTGACCCACGGCATGAAGCTGAACATCAGCGGCCGGCTGTACAACTTCATCAGCTACGGCGTGGATCGCGAGAATCACCGTTTGGATTTCGACCAAATCGCCTCGCTGGCCAAAGAACACAAGCCCAAGCTGATCGTGGCCGGTGCCAGCGCGTACCCGCGTGAAATCCCGCACGACAAATTCAAACAGATCGCCGACGATGTCGGTGCCAAGTTGATGGTCGACATGGCCCACTATGCGGGTCTGGTCGCCGCCGGCATCCACAACAGCCCCGTGCCGTTTGCCGACTACGTCACCACGACGACTCACAAAACCCTGCGTGGCCCCCGCAGCGGATTGATCATGTGCAAGGAAGAACACCTGAAACTGGTCAACCGCAACGTGTTCCCCGGCACCCAAGGCGGACCGCTGATGCACGTCGTCGCCGGCAAAGCGGTCTGCTTCGCCGAAGCCCTGGCGGATGATTTCAAGGTGTACGGCAAACGCATCATCGAAAACGCTCAGGCCTTGGCCGAAACGCTGACCGCGACCGGCATGCGGTTGGTCAGCGGCGGAACCGACAACCACCTGATGTTGGTCGACGTGACCACCGCCGGTCTGGGCGGCAAGAAGGCCGAAGCGGTGCTGGACGAATGCGGCATCACGGTCAACATGAACATGATCCCGTTTGACGAGCGGAAACCGATGGACCCGTCGGGGATCCGCATCGGCACCCCCGCCCTGACCACCCGCGGCATGGGACCGGACGAAATGCGGCGCATCGGCGGCTGGATCGATAAGGCCCTTCGCAACAGCGATGATGCGTCGGTCCATCAATCGATCCGCGGCGAAATCAAAGAACTGTGCGACAGCTTTCCTGTCCCCGCCGGTCGTGCAGCCGTGGCCGAAGTGGTCGGCTGATCCGTACCGGAAGGGAAATCGAAAAGTGAATCGGATTCTGATCGCCGACGACAATGCGGCGAACCGCGAATTGCTGGAAGCCTACTTGGTGGGCGTCGACTGTGACTTGGAAACCGCGGTCGACGGTGAAGACACGTTGGCCAAGGTCGCCGCGTTCGGGCCGGATTTGGTCCTGCTGGACGTGATGATGCCCAAGCTCAGCGGCTTCGAAGTGTGTCGCAAGATCAAAGACGATGCGGCCACCAGCGGCATCATGATCTTGATGGTCACGGCGCTGAACGAATTGGGCGACATCGAACGTGCGGTCGCCGCGGGGACGGACGACTTTCTGACCAAGCCGGTCAACAAAGTCGAACTGCTCAAACGCGTCGAAAACATGTTGAAGCTGAAAGACGTCAACGACGAACTGGAACGTCTTCGCCAGTACATCCAGCAAATGGAAACCCGCTAGCGGGCCGACCAGATCGCGACATCGGTGGGCAAGACCACGCGGTCGTCCGAGACCGTCGCGGGGTGGATCAGCTGGCGCCGCTGGTTTCGTTCTGCTGCTTCTTTGCGGGGTCGGGCACCGCGTCGCTGCATCCTTCGGCCAACTCCGGTTGGTTGGCCAACAGGATCGTCCGCACCACATCGATCAACTGGTCCAGTCGGAACGGCTTGTACAGGACACCCTTGGGGTGCAGCCCGTTTTGTCGCGCTTTGACGATGCTGTGGCCCGGGTCGTAACCGAACCCCTGCATCAGAATCATCGGCACGCGATCCATCCGTTCCCCCAACCGCAACATCAGCTGGTAACCGCTGTAATCGGGCAACTGGATGTCGCTAATCACCACGTCGTACGATTCGCCAGATCCCAGACCACGAACCATCAGCACCGCTTCGTCGCCCTTGGACGCCGTTTCGACGATGCATCCGTATCGTTCCAGCAACTGATGGGCGTCTTCGCGGACCTTTTCGTCGGCGTCGACGACCAAGACGCGTTGCCCCCGCAACACTTCGTCCTGTGGCGAACGCGATCCGGCCGGGACCGCTTCCAGCGGCGTCATCTTTTGACCGATCTGTTGGATCGTCCGTTTGATGTCGCGGGTGTTTTGCAGAATCCGACGCAAACGATCCGCCATTTCGCCGCCGTGCCCGATGTAATCCTCCATCAGGTTGACCGCGTCGTTCAAGATTTCGTCGACGGGCATCGCCACGGCACTGTGAATCGCGTCACAGCTTTGCTGGGCGGTGTTGGCCTTTTGGGCGACCAGCAATTCCAACGTGTTCAAAGCCAGCGCGATGTCGCGGGCAAAGATTTCCAAGAACTGCAGATCCGTGTCGCCGAACGCATGGGGTTCGGGGCTTTCGACGTTCAGCGTGCCCAGCACTTGGTCGTGCAAGATCAACGGGACCGTCAGCGAACTGCGGGATCCCTGCACGCCGGGAATGAACAGCGGATCGTTGACAACGTCGGCACAGATGTAGCTGACGCCCGTGGCCGCCACGTATCCGGTGATGCCGTTGCCCTGGGGATGAGCCAGCAATTTGCGGTCGGCCGCTTCTTGGTCGATGCCCACGCTTAACAAGGGCATCAGATTGCCCGTGGCATGTTCCAACAGCCGAATTTCGATGAACTCGTAATTCAGCAGATCGCTCAGGTAGTGCCGAATGTTGTCCTTGAGCAGCTCGATCCGCTCGTCGACTTCCATCATGAAGATCTCGGCGGGCCGGATGTCGGCCAATTCGCGCCCCGCCTGGTGGATCGCAGCCAGCTTTTGCTGCTGCATGATTTCGTCGGTGATGTCGCCGACGGTGACGATCAGCTGCTTGGTTGCATCCGGATAGTGGATCGGTGCCGCATGGACCTGGAAATAGCGATTGTCAGCCGTGTGCAGCGTGCTGTTGCTTTCATCCGCGATGGCCAGAGCCGTGTGGAAGGGACAAAAATCGGGTCCCATGATTTCCGGTTCGCCCAACAGGGCATAAAAGTTCATCCCCATCGGGGTCTGCTCGTCCCGCCCGGCCCATTTCAACAGCCGGCGGTTGGCCCACAAGACGCGCATGTCCGCATCCAACAAGGCGACGCCTTCGGGCATATCGCGCAACATCGCGCCCGATTGTGCGATACCGCGCACCTCACCGATCTGGGGCAGCTGGTCGCGAGCGATCCAAATGCCCACCACATCACCGCACTCCAGTTCATCAAACGCTTCGGAAGCGGAACGAACCGGTACCACATCCAGGCTGTCGTGCGTTGCAGGAGCCAGCGAGGGGTCTCCGATGCAAATCAGCCTGGGCGTCGACGACTCTGGTCGCTGACCGCCGCGATCTGAATTCGACCCGTCGAATTGAGACATCGATCTTCCCCACCCGTGAAAACCGGAAATTGAATGGCAGGCATCGGAGCAGCGAACCAGGACACGTTTGTGTCCGTAGCAGCATCACCCGTCCGCGACGGCCCCATCCACCGCCTTCTGACGATGAAATCGTGCGCCCCTGGATTCGTTTCACCCCTGGTCGTCCGTCTTCTCCGGTGGGACCGGAATCGGCGTCAGAAATCGTCGCAAACGCCACCCCCGAACCCACGGTTCCGGCCGAAGCCGGATCGATGAAACGGTGCCCCCATCAGTCAACCGCGAATTGACTGACGCAATTCTCGGTCCACTTTCAAGGACGCGGATTTAGGCGAGACGTCCCCATTCTGATTCCAGTCGAAGAACGGCCATTCTTTGTTCGACAAAAACTAGCCCAAAGCGACACGACATAAAACAGTTATTTCGCAAGGTCTTTGCACAGCGGTGCTCAAGGCGTGCCTGTGGGAGTCGCGGCGATGGGGCCAACGGTAAAAAGGCACGCCCTAATGCCCCGTGGCGGCAACGATCAAATCCTTAAGGAATGACCGTACCTCCGGGCTGCCTTCTCAGAATTTTCTCGACCCGTTGTCGCGGGTTGTCCCAGTCGGATCGACAGGCTGGTTTTGCGGCTCTCGGCAGACTGGGCCCCGGCCGCAGACTGGGAAATCTTTAGCGGTTCACCGCGGTTTGTTGGACGCGATTACGCTTTGCCAGATTGACAGATTATCGGGTCGACAGCGTCATCGAATCGGCCCCTCAGTCTTTCATTCGGGTGCCGTCAATTTGTGACAGCACGGCTGTATCGATGCAGCGGCGCCCGGAATCTCGTTGCGAGACTTCTGGCGGATGACCGCCGGATCGGGACCGCAGCGAGGTGTGACGGGAGTCACGATAGCCACACCGACTTTGGGAGTCGCGAAGGGGCGTCCGATCAGAATTAGCCTGATCAGGCGACCCTTGCACCCCAGATTAGCGTGTCCCCTCGGGAATGGCATGACAGGAAGAATCGCAGGTCGCTATTTCTTCCCTGAATCGCCCATTTTCGCTTGGCAAATCGTTGACACCCCCATGCCAATGAATAAGGTTACGACGCGGGTGGGGAATCCACCCAGAATACGCAGCCGTTAAAGTCCCCTCGTATTTCTTCTGTTGCCCCATGGGCTGTGAGACTTTTTGGAGGTCCTATTGATGAAAGCCTTTGTGCTGAAAAGCATTCTCGGCTCGGCCGCGGCGCTGATGTTCGCCGCCACTGCCGATGCTGGATGCGGTGATTGTGGCGGCTGCGACAGCGGTTCCGCCTGCACCGGCTCGGTCGCCGTTGCCGGTGCCGTCGACGGTGCTGTTGTTGCAGGTGGCGGCTCGGCCGGCGCTTGTGGCCCGACCGTCACGTACCAAACGCAAACCGTGATGCGTTCGCAGTACGTCACCGAGACCCGCATGGTCCCGACGACGACGTACCAGCGTCAAACGCAAACCCGCATGAAGACGGTCACGAAGAAGGTCGCTCGAGTGGAAACCCGCTCGCAAGACTACACCGTCAACGTGCCGCAAACTCAAACCCGTACCGAAACTTACGACGTTCAGGTTGCTGTTCCTTACACCGAGGAAGAGGAATACACCGTTCAAGTTCCGGTCACCACGGAAGTGGAACAATCCTACGATGTCACCGTGCCCTACACGGAAATGACCACGCAGGAATACACGGTTCAGGTTCCGAAGACCGAAGAGGTCGAGCAAACCTACACCGTTCAAGTTCCCTACCAAGAAACCAAGACTCGTACGTACACCGTCAACGTGCCGTACACCGAGCAAGTCGAACAGACTTACACGGTCCAAGTCCCGGTTCAAAAGACCCGTGAAGAAACCTACACGGTTCAGGTCCCTTACACCGAGCAAGTGGAACAGACCTACACGGTCAACGTTCCGGTGACCAAGACGCGTACCCAGACGTACCAAGTTTGCGTCCCGTACACCGAAACCGTCACCCAGTCTTACACGGTTCAGGTCCCTTACCAGCAAGTTCGCCAACAGACCTACATGGTCAACGTGCCTTACACCGAGTCGGTTGAACAAACCTATTCGGTTTCGGTTCCCTACACCGAGCAAGTCGAACAAAGCTACACCGTTCAGGTTCCTTACACCGAAGAAGTTGAACAAACCTACACCGTCCAAGTCCCGGTTCAAGAAACCAAGACGGGCGTTCGCACCGAAACCAAGTGTGTTCCGGTTCAAACGACCAAGACCGTCACCAAGGACATGGGCAGCTACCAGTGCCAAGCCGTCGTCTCTGACGCCGGTGCGGTTGCAGCCGGCAGCGGCTGTGGCGGTGGATGCGGCGAAGCAGCGAGCAGCTGCGGCGGCGGATGTGGCGAAGCGGTCAGCAGCTGTGGCGGATGCGGCAGCTCCTGCGGCGGCGGATGCGGCACTGCAGCCAGCAGCTGTGGTGGTGGATGCGGCGGAGTCGTCGGTGGCGGTGTCGCCGCTGGTGCTTCCTGCGGCCCGACGGTCACCTACCGTCAGGTCTACGTCCCGAACTTGGTCACCGAAGAAGTTCCGGTCACCACGTACCAACAACAAACCGTCGAAGTTCCTTACAGCTACACGGTCACCAACTACGTCACCGAAACCAAGAGCCGTATGGTTCCGGTTCAAAAGTGCCGTACCGAAACCCGTAGCCGCACGGTCAACGTGACCAAGTACCGCACCGAGCAAAAAACTCGTACGGTCCAAGTCCAAAAGACCCGTCAAGAAACTCGTACGCGTGACTACACCGTCACCCTGTGCAAGACCGAAACCCGCACCCGCGAAGTTCCGGTTCAACGCACTCGTATGGAAACTCGCACCCGCGAAGTTCCCTACACCGTGATGGAACCGCAACAGCGGACCCGCATGGTCACCGTGCAGAAGTGCCGTACCGAAACCCGCACTCGCAGCGTGCCTTACACCGAAATGACCACCGAGCAACGCACTCGCATGGTCACGGTGCAAAAGTGCCGTCAAGAAGAGCGGACTCAAGAGTACACCGTCACCAACTACCGCACCGAAACCCGCACCAAGATGGTTCCGGTCACCAAGATGGTCACGGAAACTCGTACGCGTGAAGTTCCGGTCACCAAGACCCGTACCGAAACTCGTACTCGTATGGTTCCCCAAACGACGATGACGACCGAAACCCGCACGCGGACGGTCAACAAGACTCGTATGGAAACCCAACAGAAGACCCGCGAAGTTTCCTACACCGTCATGGTTCCGGAAACCCGCACCCGCACCTACAACGTCACCGTCTATGACGATGTGACCGAAGAAGTGCCGGAAACCTACAGCGTGTGTGTCCCCGTCACCACGATGAAGGAAGTCCAAGTTCAGGTCTGCAAGCAAGTTCCGACCACGGTTCAAGTCCCGGTCTACAGCAGTGCTCCCGCTGTCTCGACCAGCGGATGCAGCAGCTGCGGTTCGGCCGCTCCGGTTGTTGAAAGTGCCCCGGTCATGACCGAAGGTGCTGTCATCCAAGCCGCTCCGATGGCGACCGGCGCTGGTTGCACCAACTGCAACTGATCGCAGATGAACGTCATCAACGCCGACCCGCATCGGCGTTGATCGAAACCACGAACCCCGCATCAAAGATTCCCTTTGGTGCGGGGTTTTTCATTGCGCCGACGGTGAACCCTGACCATAACCCACAGACGGAAATCGACGGCGATCGATTCCGAACCGAACTCGATGGGGGTCCAGCTAGGGCTTCAACGCAACGGTTTTGATCACCGGACGACTTCGATCCGCCATCAGACGTCGACAGCCCATCGCACCCACCTCGCCCACGGCCCACATCCCACCGGCAGCCAACGCCGCCGCCGGGCCCGCCGCCACGCTGACCCCGACCGTGGTCGCCAAGTTCAATCCACGGCCGACACCACGCCGCAGACGTTGGTCACGCAAGCCCAGATGGCCGCCGACCGCTTCGGTCGCCCACTGTGCCGCGTCACCCAACAACGTCGCCGGATGCAGTCGTCCGGTCAGACGCCCACGCACCAGATGCTTCGCCATCGACACCGCTGTCTTCGCGGCAACCGAACCGCCGCGTTCAACGATCGCATCGACCTGCCGGCTTTCCCATCGCCCGGTCGACGCCCAACGGGCAAAGTGTTCGCAATTGCGGAACACCAAACAGTATTCGGCTTCACCCAATTGCTGCATCGCGCGGCCGACGATCAGATCTCGCTGGGAATCCGGTGCCGATTCGACGATGTGAATCTTGCTTTTGCCGCCGACGGTCAATCGATCCATTGGGGTGCGTCGGATGCGATGATCCAGTCGACCGCCCCAGGGCCGAGCCGTGCTGTGGTCATCACCGCAGTAGTGCACCACCGTGCCGTCGCCCATGTCGATCGCATGATGCTGGTACGGCACCACACAATCGAATCGCCAAACAAAAAGATGGTCCCCCTTGCTCATCGGCATCGCTTTCCTGTTCCGGTTAATTCGTCAGCCGATGATTCGGCGAGACACCCATCATTCCACCCGCGACCTCGGTGTCCAGTCGTCCGGACAACGCGATCGCCGCCACCGATGTCGCGTACAAGACGGCAAAGGTCGCATAGTCGCCCCAATAAACGCTGGACAATTCGGGTGGACGGCCGCCGACTTGCACCTGCAACCGTGACAAGACGAACAGCGCCAGTATCGACCAGGCCGTCGCCGCCACACCACCACCGATCCAAGTGAACGCACGGGCGGCCAATACTGTCTTTCCGATCAGAACCGAAAAAATTGGCAACCAAATCCAAACGACGCACCATCCGGCCAGAACATGCCGGATCGATGTCCAATATTGATCGGCCGGGACACCGATTCGAATCCGCAGCGATCGCCCCAGATCGGCATCGGTCAGCAAAACGTAAAAGGCACGCAGCGTGGTGATCATGATCGCAACCGCGGCGGTCAGTGCGACCAAATCGGCGATCCGGTACTGCACGTCGACCGCCGCACGTGATTCACGTGGTCGCCAAGTGGGAACCCGCGTGAACCAGAACACGAAACTTTGAACAGCGGCCAGCCCGACCAGCGAAGCGACGTACATCATCCACGGTCGACCGCTTTGCATTGCCAGCACGCCGGCGCATCCGCCGACCGCGGCCGCCACCATCGTCCAACGGGCCAGACCGCGACGCCAACAAGACGACCACCAGACAAATCCGCTGAAGGCCCCATAATACAAACCGTTGACCATGACCAAGTATCGATCGCGGTCGCCGTCGGATTGCCACCGCGTCGAAGACACATCGGAAACCAACCACCACGTCGACGCGGTGGTGATCAGTGCGACGACCGCGAACATGCCCCCCGTCCACCGTCCGGCCGATGGCCGTGGCGGTCCGTCGTCACCATCGTCCGGCGGGACGGCCCGATCGGTCTTAGGATTGAAACTTCTTTGCATCGCCTCTCGTGACTCACCTGTTCAGCCGACATGGATGAAAGCGTCGAACCCGTCATCGCCCTGCTCGGTCATCCGATCGCCGGCAACCCCGCCCCGTTGGCGCTCAGCCGCGCCGTCGCCGCACTCGGCTTGGATTGCCGACTGCATTCATTTGACGTCACCCCCGACGATTTGCCCACAGCATTGTCGGGGTTGCGTGTCCTGGGATTCACCGGCGTCTGGCTGGACGACCGCCTCAGTCCCCACGCCGGTCGATGGGATTCCATTCAAGAAAACGCCCCGCACCACGGCGGCGAACCCGCAAACGTCCAGCCACCTGGCCCTGGTTCGCACCCTGGCAATCCCGCCTCCGACGACAAGGCCCCGACGAATCAACCGTCCAGCGATGCAATCCACATCGATGCGATCACCGATAAAGCCACTCGATCGATCGCGACGCGATGCGATTGCCTATGGCGATGCCAAGACACACCGGACCAGCTGGTGGGTGCCAATCGCAGGCGTCGATTTTTTCGTGAACGCATGGCCGTCGCCCTTCGGCAATGTGACGACGCGGCCAACAGCATCTGGGTCATCCACCATCGCCAGCGAAACTTGGATGACCCCGCATCGAACCAGCGGTTGTCGCAAAGCCGTGTGATCGTCCTTCCCGATCTTTCGTCCACCGGCGACGCGATCGTTTCACGCCTGAACGCCGATGCCTGGCCCGAACCCACCGAACCCACCGTCGTGTTTGACCTTTCTCGGGAAGGCCATCCCGAATCGGACAAGCTTCGCAAACGCGGTTATGAATTGATCGGCTGGACCGAGGCGTTGGTCGGATCGTTGAACGCTTGCTTGCAAATCTGGACCGGTCGCCAAGGGTCCAGTGAAATCATGTTCGAAGCGATCGAAGAATACCTGGGCGTCTAACCCTTTGATGCCGCGGGGTCGACGTTGCCCGACCACTTTTTCCACCCACCTATTGTTTTGACGATGCCACGGACCAACGCCCGCAGCCGCGCCCTGATCGATGCCGCCGACCGGCTTCGTGATGCAGTCGACCGGTTGAATTTCGCACCCCCGGTGACCCACATCTACAATCCTTTGCGTTACGCTTGGAAATCGCACCAAGCCTATTTGCGGATGGCCCCCAGGGGTGATGTCAATGCGGTGTTTTTGGGGATGAACCCGGGACCGTGGGGCATGGCCCAAACCGGCGTACCGTTCGGAGAGATCCAGTTGGTCAAAGATTTTTTGAAGATCAACGAACCGGTCGATCGTCCGGCGCTTGAAAACCCCAAGCGTCCCGTCGAAGGCTTCGACTGTCCCCGCAGCGAAGTCAGCGGTCGACGTCTATGGGGATACTTCCGCGACCAATTTCAAACCGCCCAGCGGTTCTTTGACGAACACTTTGTGACCAACTATTGCCCGCTGGTCTTCATGGAATCCGGCGGGCGGAATCGAACCCCTGACAAGCTGCCGGTCGGCGAACGTTTGCCGCTGCAGCAATGTTGTGACCAGCACCTGCGCGAAGTCTTGGACATCCTGCGCCCTCGTTACGTCGTTGCGGTCGGCACGTTTGCCGAAGCATGTGTGAAACGCTGTCGTGACGGTCTCGCGAAATCAGACGCACCCAAAAGTTCCGACGTCACCACCCCTTGGTCATTGGTTCGGATTTTACACCCCAGCCCCGCATCACCGGCGGCCAACCGAGACTGGGCGGGCACCGTCCATCGTCAACTTTGCGAGGCGGCCGTCCTGGACGGCAAAGAACACACGACCTGATCGGCGCAACGTTTCCAAAATCGCGATCGTTGCCGCCGTCAGACTTTTCAGATTCTGACTCCTATCCGGCAATCCTAGACGCGATGAATCAACGCAAATCGATCGCCAATGCGCTTCTGTTCGTCGCTTTGACCGTGACGGCGCTGGTCGTGGTCAACCTACCCCATCGCTACGTCGACCGAGATCCCCAGTGGATGCGGCGCGGGACCAGCAACGACTTGCTGCCACTTCAATCCCCGCGGCCCAGAATCATGGCCGGGTGGCCGGTCCGTTATCTGATCCAACACGAAAGCTACGATAAGTCCCGAACGCGCTGGTGGTCCCTTGCCGCGTTGTCGACCGACATCGCCGTCGCCTTGGCATTGGCCGCATTGGTGGGAGGATTCACTTGGTATCGACACCGCGCGATGATCCGTTCGGATGATCCCCGTCGCTTGCGTCGACGCTTGGACCGGATCATGGTCGCCGGCATTTTGGTATTCATCGGCATCTGTGCCGCACGAACCGGATGGACCAGTTACCAACACCATCGTGTGGCCCAAGGGGTTTTTGCCAAGGGCGGCGACTGTTACCGATCCTGCATCTTGCCCGAAACCATCGCCCAGCGGATCCCCAGCGGGTTCTTGCCGCTGTTCCGCCGCGTCATTGCCGTCGACGTCATCGCGCCCGACGATGCACTGGTTCGACGAATCACCCTGTTGCCGACGTTACGGACGTTGGACATCAGCGGCGAAACTTATGACCAAAGCCTTTTGGGACAATTGGCCGGCCATCACGAATTGTCCGCCATCCGTTTGCGACGAAAGGACCTGCGCCCCGAATCGATGGTCTTCCTGCAAACGTTGCCCCAGTTGCAACAACTTGATTTTCAAAGGTGCAATGTCGGACACGAACACCTGTTGCCCCTGCGTCGTTTGAACGAATTGGTGCGGCTGAACTTTTCACGCACGCCGTTGCGATTGGAAACGGTTTCCAATTTTCTTGCCCTTCCGCAACGTATTGAGGTACTGGAGCTGTCACGACCCCCGATCGGTCAAACCGACAGCCTGGTCATCGACGGTTGGGATTCGCTGCGACGTATCAAAATCGATCGCGATCGTACCGTCCGGAATCACACGCCGCTGCGATTGGTCATTCGCAACTGTCCCAACCTTCGCAAGTTGGATCTGGATCGTTTTCAAAAGTATGACCTGGATTTTGAAAACCTGCCGCGTCTGGCCGACTTTGGTGAAGAGATCGGCGACCTATTCATCTACATCAAAGTCCATGATTCCATTCCCGGCATGACTTGGGTGCGAAACTTAAGGCTCAAAGACGTTCCGTCACTGGAACACATTTCGTGTAGCGCGCTGGATCTACAGTCGCTGAAAATCGAAGGCCTGACGTCGATCAAGTCTCTGGAATTGGGCGGTCAGATCGTCACCGGGTTCGGCATGCTGTCTCCGCAACCGATCGCCAAAGAACTGCGTCAACGCCTGATCGATGACTTGGGTCGATGTGAAGGTCCGTCGCGACTGTGCTTTCAAGGCATGTCACTTTCGGATCTCGACCTACAACCGCTGAACGAAAACCAGGGCATTCGATCGCTGGACTTCGCTCGATCGGACATCACGTTTTCTCAGGTGCAGTCCCTTGCACCCATGGGCGAACGGTTGGACGAGATTCTATTGGATCGTTGCCCGCTGGAAGAAAAGGATTTGTCTTGGATGTTGAAGACATTTCCCAAGGCCCAGTCCATTGGCGTCAACCTTTACGATTCGTCGGACATTCGCATCGTGTCCAACGACCAACTGGAATTGATGCTGACCTCGGTCATCGACAAACCACGCCAGGTCACCATCGTGGACGCGCCCAAACTGCGATCGTCATTGCTGATGCTGGATTCGCCACGCAAGTTGGACATTCGCAACGCGCCGTCATTGCAGGGCGTCGCCGTCGGCGGTGTTTGGCCCAAGGATTGTCGATTCAAAGGCCTTCGAAAACTGCGCTGGTTCGCCGGCGGCGGTCCCACGCTTTCCAACGATGTCTTCGATCAACTGCTGGATTGCCGACGACTGGATGAATTGACGTTGGCCTATTCGGGTATCAGCAAAGACCGCCTGCGAAAGGTCGGCCTGTTCCGACAACTGACGGTTTTGAACGTTCCCGGATCCGACGTCGATGACGATGTCGCCGATCACTGGCGTGGCATCGAACGGATCCAGCACTTGGATTTGAGTGACACTCAAATCGGTCACCGAACGCTTCACTGGGCGACCGGATTGCCCAACCTGCGAAGCCTGTCGATCAACGGTGTCCCACTGGACAAACGGTCCAGCCGGCTGTTGTCAAACCTGGGTGACCTGCAATACATCCACGTCGGTGACACCAACGCCGACGTCGGTGATTTGATCCCCACACTGCATGGCGAAGTCGTCATGATGTTGGACGTTTCCGGACTGACGCTGACCGACGCATTCATCGATGCCGCGATCAATGCCAAAGCGTTGAAACGGATCCGCATCGATCGGTGCGACATGACGCCGGAACAACTTCAACGGCTGGTGGACCGATCGCGACCGGACCTCCGAATCGACATCGATCCCGGTCATCCGGCCCTCAGCGACCAACTGGCCGGTTTCATTGATGAACGCAATCGTCTCGCGGGGCGACCGTTCCAGCTTGATCCATCCGAAGCAGCGTTGGCATCGCTGGCACAGACCGAAGGACTGCAGCGACGCTGGTTGACCAGCCGTCGCGCGTCATTTGAAGCCTTCACGCGTCCGGGAAAGATCGACACCGAACGCTTGCGGCAAATACTCAATCGCTAGCGACGGCTCAGAATGGCGCGTCTTCGTCGTCGGCCGCTTCGCTGAACGCCGAATTGGCGTCTTCCACCGCATCGCCGGTCACGCCGCCGTAGCCCGACAGGACTTTGTACGACATCGCTTCCAGACTTAGGAAATACTTCACGTCACTGTTGCTGTCACGCTGCCATTTGCGACCGCTCAGCCGATACGACACTTCGACATCGTCGCCCAAATTCATTTCATCGACCGTGTCACAGCCGTCTTTGATGAATTCGACCGGGATGTAATTGGTGAATCCACCCTTTTCTTGTTCCAAGACGACCAGACGTTTGCGGAAGCCTTTCTGACCGTACGTCTTGGTCTCTTCGATCACGTGGACGACTCCACGAACCGTCGAATCACTCATCAATTCTCTCGCTGGTTCCGTTGGCGATTTTCTCTAGCAAAGGGGCAGGATTATAGCGTTGAAACTTCCAACGCACGATGGCCAATCCCCCGCCATCGAAGCACCCTGCACCGTCACCATTTTGATCAGGGGCACCGCTGGCGGACGAATTCGCCGATTTCATCAATCGCCTGTTGGTGATTGTCGAAACAAGCCGCGAAGTGAACGAATCCGTGCAGCGTTCCCATAAAGTGCGAATGGGTGACGTCCACGTCGGCCGATTCCATGGCCGACGCCAAATTCGTGCCCTCGTCACACAACACGTCGTATTGTGCGGTGATCAAAAACGTCGGCGGCATGCCCGCGACATCCATCTGCAACAGATCGATCGGCCATGTGTCATCGTTCTGGATCGCATCGACATAGCAATCCCAGAACCAACGCATGTCCGCCCGCGTCAGCCCGTATCCTTCGGCGCACCGCAAATACGACTTGGTGTCAAAATTCGGGGAAACCACCGGATAGACCAAAATCTGGCCGCACACCAGCGGCCCGCCGCGGCGTCTGGCCACCGCCGAAACACTGGCGGCCAAGTGGCCACCGGCACTGTCACCCCCGACGAACAACCGCGTGACATCCAAACCATGATCCGACGCATGGTCGCTGAAATATTGCAGGGCGGCAAAACAGGATTCCGCGGCCGACGGAAAACGGTGTTCCGGGGCCAGCGGGTAATCCACGCTGATCACGACCGCATCGGCCGCCACGGTCAACCGACGACACATCGCATCGTGCGTGTCCAAGTCACCCATGACCCATCCGCCGCCGTGGAACCACAAGATCGCCGGCAAATCCGGTCGGTCCGACGGCCGATACAAACGCACCCGGATGTTTTCCGGAATGACCAAGTTTTCCACGCGATGCACGGGCGGTCCGATCCCGAAAATCTGGCCCATGCCGGTGAACGCCTCCCGAGCCGCTTCGGGTCCGACGTCTTGCCAGGCGGGACGTTCGACGGCGGACATCGACGCGATGAACGCTTCGGCTTGTGGATCAAGAGTCATCAGAAATCTCTTCGGGTCCCTATCGTGATGCCGTCGTCCGGCCCGACACACGGAATCCAGCGACTGGCCGATCGATCACCCTGAACAGATGTCGGCGGGCGTCGATGACCAGTATGCCAGAACGGCAAAAAACTTGCGAATTCACACCGCCCCCTGTCCAATCAACCGTTGGCGTTTGGTTCACCCCGACCACCACGCCACCCCCGACGACTCGTCCGCCAACATTCGGCGAGAATCGGCTTTTTCGAGAATTTCGACTTTTCTGCGCGCCGTTTTTCGTTCACCCCAGACTTACCCGGTGAACAACTTGTCCGTCGCATCGCTGTGAACCCGCTGGCATCTCCGATGAGCACGATCGAAACCGACGCGTCGCCATTGCGCTGCGATGCCCTGACCGACGCCGATCTGTTGGACGCATGGGTCAGCGATCGAAATCACCAAGCGATGGATGCGTTGTTTCATCGTTACGCGACGGTCGTCTATCAGGTCTGTCGCCGTCATTGCCGGTCCCACTGCGACGCCGAAGACGCCATGCAAATGACGTTCTTTTATCTGGCAAAGTCCGCGGGAAGCATTCGCAAACCCGAGTACCTGCCGGGATGGTTACACCGCGTCGCCCAGCGGTCCAGTTTGGCCACCATGAAATCCCATTCCGATCGACCCTTGGAAGATGCCGACGTTGCGTCACGCCCCGATGACCCGTTCCAGCGGCTGACGCGTCGGCACGAAGCCTTGGTTTTGGACGAAGAACTGTCGGATCTGCCGGCACGGTATCGCACGGCGCTGGTGCTGCATTTGATGGACCGGCACAGCATCGCGACCATCGCCGACCGAATGCAGACGACGACGGGATCGGTCCGCGGATGGATCCAACGTGGCAAACAACGGTTGGCCAAACGATTGCGACATCGCGGCGTGGTGCCGGTCGTCGCGATGGCCACCGTCACATCGTGGGCACGCGACGCCGCCGCGGTGACCGCCGAACGGACCCTTGATTCTCCTCCCGTCGCCCCGCCCGATTGGGACCATCCTCCGTCCGAATCGGACTTCTCTTCCCTTGAAACGCTCCTCCAATCCGGTCAATCGATCATGACATCCACCCTCATCAAAACCTCGGCTCTCGCGGCTCTCGCCACCGTCGCCTTGGGGCTGACCACGCTCAGCGTCGGACAGCCCGCCCACGACGGAACATCGACCAGCATCCAAGGATTGCCGCCATCAAACCAAATCCCCGTCGCCCTGGCCCAAGGCGACGATGCCGGCCAGGGAATGGAAATGGAAGATGCCTATGGGATGGGGATGGGAGGAGGCTATGGGGCGATGTCGGAACAAGACGACGGCATGGGCGGCATGATGATGGGTGGTTACGAATCGTCAACGAAGCGACGTAAACCCGGTTCGCCTGTCGGCACGACGACCTATCGTCCGCCTTCGACCGTGGTCGACCTGTCCAGCGAAGATTCGCCCCTGGTCGTCCAGATCCGCCAGGCTCTGGATCGATCGATCGACTGGAACGGTCTGGACAGCCTGAAAAATCTGCCACGATTCCTGGGCCAAGAGATCAACGTTCCGGTCTTGCTGGACGACAACGGCTTGGGCATCGCCGGTGTTTCACCCGATCACGCCCTCCGCCGCCCCGAATCGTCCCAAGACCACGTGCGGACGGGCTTGCGAGTCATCCTGCGGCCCCTGGGGTTACGCGCCGAAATTCAAGACGACGGATTGGTCATCACCGCCGACATGAATCAACTGACACGCCAAGGGATCGCCACCGATCGCTGGCTGGATACTTCGGGTGAACAGGCCGATCGGCTGGACCAAGTCTTGGATTCCAAGATCACGGTCCAATATATCGATACTCCGGTGCAAGAAGTTGCCATGGACTTGGCACGTGAACTCGGTTTCCCGATCGTGTTGGACCTGCGCGCCATGGAAGAACTCGGACTCTCGTCCGACATGCCAGTGACATTCATGGGCAAAGACCTGTCGGCCCGATCGGTGCTGTCCGCCATTTTGAAACCGCTGGACATGACTTACACCTACGCCGATGAAACACTAACTCTGACCACCGTCGACGCCAGTACGCGACGACTGCGGATCTATTACTTGGAAGGCCTGGGGATCAACCCGGGCGATCCGTCCGGCTTGGTGGAACTGATTCAATCCACGATCAAACCGGACGGCTGGGATATCCTGGGCGGCACCAGCACGATCGTCCCCCTACCCAGCTCCGGTGCACTCGGTCGTCCGGGACTGGTCGTCAACGCACCCGATTCGATCCAGCATCGCATCAAACAGATGTTTGCCGGCCTGCGACGCAGTGATCAACCGGCCGCCTTGCCCAATTCGCCGATGATCGATGACACCGCCGCTGAACAGACCGCACCAAGTCGACAAGCCGATTCGCAGCAATCTGACACACTATCAGCCGACACACCCCAAGGCGCCCGAGCACGGCGTCCCCAGCCCAAGCCCGACTCGTTCGGCAACGACGCGGGTGCGGACGATCCGTTCGGCCCCAACCACGCTAACAACGATCCCTTCGGCGGCCCGGCCGGCGAGAACGATCCTTTCGGAAGCAACCCGTTCGGAAATTAGTCACCGCGACCGCGGACCCGATGCTGACAACTCTTCCAACCCCAGCCGATACGTCTGTTGTCGCTGGCCGGTCCAGCGATCCGAAACGCTTTTGACAATACCACGCACCTGGTCATCGATCTGGTGCCTTCGGCACAGCCGGTCGATCAAAGCGATCTGGTACCGTGACTGGGGATACACCGGAACGCCTCGGCGATCCAGTGACCACGCGGACATGTCCAACGTCCGCCATCGATCGCCGTCGGAATCGGATTCCAAATGGCGACTCACCGACGCCGGCAATCGATTCGTGGCCGTCTGGTGAAACTGCACTTCCAATCGACTGGTGTGTGGCGAATACAGCGACCAAGAAAGCCAGTGGTCCCAGTACCCCGCTCGCTCGGACAACGGCATCAACAACGCCGCCACCAAGACCAGACGGACTGCCACGCCGGACCACCCATCGGTTGTCGGTCGGTGGCCCGATGCGTCCGCGTGATCGTTTGCTTCCTCGGATGTCGGGCCGTCAAACCATCGCGGACGGACAAACAAACACCACGCTTGAACGATCAGCAAGACATTCCACAGCACCACCCCACGACTGTGCGCCAGCCCCAACGGCCCCAGCACCAACAACAACACGCCGTGCATTCCCATCGCGGCGATCCCCGCCGCCCGGCGTGTCCAGGGCATCCATAACCCGATCGCGATCAGCAATTCACCAGCCGGCAACGCCAACGCCAAGCGAGGCCGAATGCTCTCGGGCAAAGATTCCGGATCACCGCCAACGGTGGCCCACAGATTCGTCACCAAGTCGGCGCCGACGGTGTGCGCGAACTGGAAATCAAACTTACCGGCCGCGCTGTACAGATACACGCTGGACGCCAAAGCGATCAGCCAAGCTTTGGAACGCCGCACGTCCATTGTCGCAAACACCAGCGCGTATAACGCCGCCTGATAGGCCCACGGTTGTAACCGGTGTTGATCGATCACAAACAAGACGATCCACCCACCGGCGACGATCCACCACCGCCGGTCGGCCGCCGTCATTGGTTCGGGTGTCGGTCTGTCAGCGCGGACGCCCCGGACAGTCGGTCGCACCAAGATCCACCCACACGCGATCAAAACGACGATCGTGGACAGTAAACTGATCGATGCGGCGGTCGCCCAGGAAAGCCGGACGAAGCCGACCATCGGATACTCAGGCGATCCCCAGGGAATCCACAACCGCCAAGTGGCGACCAGCAACACGATCGATCCGATCGCCCAAACGCCACGCAATCCCACCGCCAACCGCGGCGGCCCGCCCCGCCATCGATCATCGTCTTGATCGCTCAACGCCCAAACACCCGATTGAAAAGTCTCACTCGGCCGAATAAATCATTTCGGCCAACAACTTAAGATCCAGCCAAGAAACCACACCCCATGCGAAACATCATTCTCGTTGCATCATGCGTGCTTTGCCTAGCCGCGGTCGCCACCGCCGACGATCGTCCCAACATCATGATCATCCTGGCCGACGATCTGGGATATGGCGACATCAGTCTGCACGGATGCACCGACATTCCCACCCCCAACATCGATTCGATCGCCCATCAAGGTGCACGATTCACCAACGGCTATTCGTCTCACCCGTACTGTAGCCCCATGCGTGCGGGATTGATGACCGGGCGTTACCAACACCGTTTCGGCTATACAAAGAACGTCGCCTATGATCCGCACAATGCGGTGCTTGGTTTGCCCACGACCCAAACCACGATCGCCCAGCGATTGCACGACGCCGGCTACGCCACCGGCATGGTCGGCAAATGGCACTTGGGCGCTCACGCAAACTTCCATCCACGCAATCGGGGCTTTGATGATTTCTTCGGCTTCCTGGGCGGCGGTCACGATTACTTCGTCGTCGATACCACACGGCCGCTTCGTGAAAATTACCAAGCCCCGTTGGATAAAAACGGCATCGGAACCGGTTTGGATCAATACCTGACCACCGAATTGACCGACCATGCGTTGAAGTTCATCGATGATCACGCGGATCATCCGTTCTTCATGTATGTCGCCTACAACGCGCCCCACACTCCGCTGCAAGCTCCCGACGAAAAGCTGGAACAATTCGCATCGATCACCGCCAAGAAACGCCGCACTTACGCCGCCATGGTGTCATCGATGGACGACCAAATCGGACGTCTGCTCCGCCGTCTGGACCAGCACGACTTGTCCGAAAACACGCTGGTGTTTTTTCTCAGTGATAACGGCGGACCTGAAAACGCCAACGCGTCGGACAATGGCCCCCTGCGTGGACAAAAAGGCGACGTTCACGAAGGCGGCATCCGTGTCCCATTCTTGATGCGATACCCGGCGGCGATCCAACCGGGAACCGTGATCGACACGCCCGTCATTTCCCTGGACGTCAGCACCACGGCGTTGGCCGTCGCCGATGCTGATCAAGACGCCACGCTGGATGGCGTCAACCTGATCGATCGATTGACCGGCAAAGTTCCCTTTGATTCCCAGCGCGAACTGTTCTGGTTGTCGGCGACCAATCCCAAGACCGGAAAGATGGCCGTGCGCCGCGGCGCGATCAAACTTTCGCGTTTCGACGGCAAAGCCCACTTGTACAACTTGGACGACGACCTGGGCGAAACCAATGATCTGTTCGAACAAGACACGACGACGGCCCAATCGCTGAATCACGCTTTCGGCCTTTGGTCTTCGCAAAACCAACCCACGATCTTCCCCAGCTACAGCACCTACCATCGCTTGCTGAAAGAATTCCATGAATCCGTCAAAGCATCCACGATGCAATCCGAACCACCGCCCAGCGAAATGATTGATCCTTAGGACTCCACTTCGATCGGCCGCAACATGCTTCCGATTTGGAATCGCGCGGCCGCCCCAGCCGCGTCGACGCAATGTCGCACCACCCATCCAGTTGCTTGAACCTGGGACGCACATCTTCAAAGAATGGAACGTTTTCAATCGCAATCCATTCGGGGCACGGACATGACGGATCAGACAAGGAACCCGACACGCAGACGCCTGCACGCCACCGACCGAATTCACGTCCACTGGTCTCCCCAACCGGTGCGGATGCCCGACGGACGCCCCGGCCACGTGCGATCGCTGATGCCCGGCGACCGTGACGCTTTGGTGCATGGGTTGCAAAGCCTTTCGCCTCAAAGCCGCGTGCGCCGATTCTTCTTCGACAAACGTTCCTTTACCAACGACCAGTTGTTTCAGCTGACGCATCCCGATGGGTTTCAGCAAATCGCATTCGCACTGGAAGTCCGCGATGATTCGATGGACCAGATGGTGCCCATCGCGGTGGCCCGAATGATCCGCGATCCCGATCGAATGCGGACCGCCGACCTGGGCATCGTCGTCGTCGATCAATGGCAAAATCGCGGGGCCGGAACGCTGTTGTTGCGTTCCCTAGCCGCTGCGTCTTTGCGTGTGGGAATCACCCGCTGGCAAGCCACCGCCTTGGCCGACAATCCATCGATCGCCGCAGTGTTGCGCAAGACCACGCATATCGAACGCCGCCGGATCGACCCCTCCGGCATCGCGCGGTTTCGCTGTCGAATTCTCCCTGATGCGATCGACCCACGCCGTGCGCCCCGTTCCGAATTGTCCACCGCCGTCTAATCGGACTGCGTCACTCCCCGCTACCCGCTACCGCTACCGCTACCGCTACCGCTACCCGCTACCCGCTACCCGCTACCCGCTACCTTCAACCCATCGGTGTCGGATCGGCGGCCTCTTCGACCATTCTTAGGTATTGCCCCGTCCCGCCGCATCGACGTCAAATATTTCGATTGACCGGCCCCGGGGTGACTCTCTAGCGTAGTTGTATGGTCCCATTTCGCAGCATCATCGCGTTCGTCCTCGCCGCGGCTCTGGCGTTCCCGCCGGCCGTGATGGCGTCGTGCTGTTGTGACCAGACCATCACCGCAAGCCATCCCGTGGCGTCGCCGTCGTGCTGCTGTGGTTCGACGTCGGCCGCATCAGCCGCGGACGTCCTTTGCGGATTGGACGGCAATCGTCACAACGAGCAAGACCCGTCATCATGTGCGTGCCTCAGCCGCACCGAATCTTTTGCCGTCGTCACGTCCAACGTCGACCGGCCCGACTCGGTTGCCGTCGCCCTGCTGTCTTATCCGGCTTCGGAATTTGCCGACTCCGCATTCCCGGTTCGTCGGGAACGTACGGTTGACCGGCCAATTCCCAGCCACAATCAGCGGCAATCTCAACTCAGTGTTTGGCTGAAATAACAACTCCGACTGACCTTTCGTTTTTGATTCGAATTGTTTTGTCTGTTTGGAGTTATTGTCTGATGATCAAGAATCTTATGATCGGTACCGTTCTGGCCGGCGCTCTGGCCACCGCCCCGTTCGCCCTGAACGCATCCACGACGCAAGCCGATGCGGCCTGTGCATGCTGTGGCGACAGCTGTTCGTGTGAAAACTGTCGGTGTGATGCCGCCGGTTGTGTCTGTGACGACGGCGGACCTTGTGCCTGCGAAGCCGCCTGCTGCACCACGTGCTGCGACGACTGATCCAGCCGGATCTGCGAAGAAGTTGAATTTCCAAACGGGCCGCCGGGTGATCCATCGGGCGGCCCGTTTCATTTTGCCGTCCGCGCGATCGGACCGTGCGCGGTGCGCGTGGCCAAGACCACAGAAAAACAAAGAAGACCAGCATGCCCGGGGCGGGACTCGAACCCGCAAGGCCGTAACCGGCCGGGGGATTTTAAATCCCCTGTGTCTGCCAATTCCACCACCCGGGCTGGGCTGGAACGATCGGGGGCCACGCGGTGGTGGCCGATCCCAATCGTCGGTGTTTTCCCAATATCGGTCCATTCAAACGACCGATGCAGCACGACCAGTGTTGAGCCCAAAGCCGGGTTGTGCAAGACAGGCAACGAAAGCCGCGATGGCGACCCGCTCTTTGCGAGCCGAACGCTGTGAGACGGACTTGGCGGGCCTGGCACAGTTGCTCCGCCGGGTCCGGATGACGGGCGGCTTTCCGACGTCACCGCCCCAGCGTCCCGAACATCCTCGGCCGACGATGCGATCGGCCGGCGAAGACCCACGCGTGCCGGTTCACGACCGGCAACGGGAACTTGCCACACAGTCGGCGGCGGAGCTGGGGCGATGACCGAGCGTGAGTTGAAAAGGATGCGATCGTTACTGATGAAAGCCAGCGATCCGGATCGCTATGCGGCGCGAATCCAATACATCGACGCGGCCGGCGAAGTGACGGATCGCATCATCAGTCCGATACGCATGACCACACCCACAACCGTCCGTGCCCTCTGCCTCCAAAGGGAGGAGGTCCGCCAATTCCGCTTGGCATCGATCCGGACGATTGAACTGGTCCCGGCTCATGAGGTGTTGGCTGGTGCAAAGCCCTCTGGACATCTGTAGTCGACCGCCAATCTGCGATTGAGATCCCAATTCATGTCGCCGCTGTCGGCCACCGGATAGTACTAGCGAGGGCGTAACATCGAATCGCCGGGATCAGGCAACACAGAGGAAACAGGTTGCCAACTAAGACTTCACGCCAGTTTCAGAAACCGATCCGCCATGCGATGTTAGCTGACCACAATCTTCAAACGGCGCGAAGCCGGGTGTCGAGCTAGCAAGGAAGACATCGAACACTCGTGTCAGATTGTCGTGTGCGACGGTGCGCCCCTGATGCAACAGTGCCGGAAGGTGCTGCAAAGAATCAAGCGTCCACGATGCGTCAGGCAGTTCAAAGTTGATTCGCGAGTACCTCTCACCCAGCAAATAGTTGAGTTGGAAACTGACGCCCTGGGATTGCGAAATCGAAGCCACATCAAAAACCTGCGGTCCCCACCATCCAATGCCCGCGTTGTCCCCAGGAGGGACCAGAGAGTATCGTGGTTCACCAGTTCCTATTGACAGGATGTGAACGTCAGCAGAATCGAAATCAGGATCAACTTCTCGACAAGCACACTCTCGAATCTTCATCGCTTCGGTATAGGCAACAAGGCTCGGGTTGTTTGCCCACAAGCCGCCGTCAACCACCGCTCCGTCTTCGCCTAGCATCGCGTGCGGAAAAAAAGTTGGTGCCGCAGTCGTCGCCATCAGAATATCCGCCAGCTTGTAGTGACGATCACGAGTCATTCCGGGGATGTGCGGAGTCTTGAAGACAATCGTTCTTCCGGCAGTTACATCGACGGCTGGAACAACCAGTCGACATCGGGTGATATCTCCCATCAGCTGCTGGCCAAAGACACCCTCTACGGCCGACCGCAGCGGTCCACCTTCGTACTTCGTCTGCAGCACATCATCCAACTGCACACCGACAGCTTTCTTGGCTGCGAATCTGGCGACTGGCATTCCGATTTTGCGACCGAACTTTTTCGGTTTGTATTTCGGGCGAGGAGCAAACACCTCCGGGCCTTTCTCTTTGTAGAATTCCACGATCGTGGAAGCTGACATACCAGTGGCAACAGCTGCGGCTATCAGCCCGCCTGTCGATGTGCCAGCGACCAGATCAAAGTAATCTCCGATTGGGCGTTGTAGACGGTTTTCAATTTCGGCAAGGACCGCCGCCGTAAAGGCACCACGGATGCCGCCGCCATCAAGACTAAGAATTTTGAACATTAACTTAACTCCTCTTCATCTGATTGATTGTGTGTTTCATTTGAGTCGGTCGGCACCTCAGGGTGCTCTCCACCGCCCAGCCATTCCCCCGTCGCATGCCAGAACTCGTAGTACATCAGCCACATTGCAAGCCACGGGATGAGGGTCGAGGCCAATATCTTTTCATCTGACCAGTCGACTCCCGGCCGAAAAACACAAGGCTCGTCTTCAAGATAGGTATGAGGGATCTTGCTTTGGTCACTACGGCACCGAAGGACCGGGTCGAGAATCCACACTTTTGGGCTCTCGCCAATGCGGTACCTCAGCCTGAACCGATAACAGCAACATGTTGGCGTTGGCTGCATCGATCCCGTCCCAACGAGCTCACCCTTGCGGATGCTGTATTTGAAATCCGGACAAACGAGGCAGACGCGGGCCGCTTGTTCGGGAAGACCGTAGATCCGTTTACCGAATTTAGTTGCCGAAGAATTCATTTCGCGGCACCATCCGTGTTGCGGTCGAAGCGGCGGGAGTCAGGATGACTGGTCCAGCCGAAAATCCCAATTTGCTGCTTCTACGTTTTTCTTCCAAGCTCTTGGCGTATTTTTCCACGGCACCACGTGCTCGATCGCCAAAAAGTTCTTCCAACGCTTCGGTGATCTTGTCCCAGCCACGCAGCTCGAGCAGCTCGTGCATTTCCTCCAGGAACTGGCTAATGAACCGCTTGAACCGAGCGTATGATCGTTCATTCCAATGACGTCCGAGATTCTCAGATCGATCTACAGGGTTCGGGATCACCAAGATGCCGGAAGCCTTGTTGATTTCTTCCTGTATTCTGGTCAGCACTGTTAGCAACGCATCGGTGCACATTGCCTCGCCGTCGTAGTGTTTGGATGCCAAAGTCGTCAAAGCAATCGACTTCGGAGCGTCTTCACTTCCGTCGAAGAACAAATCTCGACGACGCTTCATCAATTGAACGGTCCGCTGCAATGGTGCGATGTCCTTGGCTCGTTTCGCAGGCTGCAGCGGCTGGACGTCCGCTCGAGCTTTGTATTGCTCAGCGGCCATTTTCGTGACGGGCGTCCGGCCGAAGAACCAATCCGCGTATCCGAACGGGTCAGTTGGAATCCAGACTTTTTGTTTCCTGTCTGGGATCATGAGCTTCTGGCCAAGCCCGAATCTTGGAATCGCAGGCACGATATCGAGATGGAATTGGCCCGCGTAGTTGAGTTCGATGCACCGTTCCTTGCGTGTCATCAAGCGTCGATACGTGGCGTGCTCGGCGAGTCGAGCCGCAACCAAGTCGTACACCGCCATGGGATTCGGGTGCTGTACACGGTCGGTATTCAGAATGCAGAGCAAGTCGACGTCAAATTCTTCGCGTCCCCAAGGTCGAACGACTGTCTCGATCAACGCAGAGCCCTGATACTTGATGTCTGGTTTCAGCAAGTTCAGCTTCGATTCCGGAGCAGCAAGCCAATTGCCCACAGCGTTGTACTTCTGCTGTGCGTCTCCCCACAGGGTTGGGGTTGGTTGGAGTGCCTCGCACAGCAGCTCAAGCACTTCGTCAAGCTCGGCATTTGCCGAGGCTCTAACTTCTTTTAACATTTGCGTTTACCTCGTATTATGTATGCTTCGTTGTGGCGGATTTGCCACGCCCTATTACTTCATGCCGGCCTACAGTTGGAATTTGCCGTGCATTTCGAAGAAATTTCCCAGCGTCTTTGAAATTGGCTGAACGCCCCAAATCTCAGCAAAAAGCGGATCGGAGGCCGTTGCTTGGTTGAAGTACCCAACTTGTCCGATGCTGAGTGGGAAGAGCTGGTTGGGAAACTGACGCTCCACGCCCATTCCAAGCTGAAAAAGCTGTACTGGCGGGGCGTTCCGTATGCCAAGGGTGGAGCAGTTCCGGGCGCCGCTGGCGCTCAGGATTTCGCTGCTGAGGCCATCGAGGCGTTTCTCGATGGAACGAGGAAATGGGACAAAACCAAACACCCTGATTTCTTGCAGTTCCTACAGAGTGTGGTCGACAGCAAGATCAGCCACCTTGTGGAAAGCGTCGAGAATCGCAAGACACGAAGGATCAACACGGCAAAAAAAGACAACGAGCCGGCATATAGACTTAGAGGCAAGAGTAAGAGGCCTGACGAAATCGTGATCGACGAGGAAGGACGGCTTCGTACCCGAGAAGCCGTGCTTGCCGAATTGGGAGACGACGAATTGGCGAAGTCAATCTTCGAGTGCATCGAGGCCGAAATCACGAAGCCTGCTGAAATCGCGGAGTATCTTGGATTGGATGTATCTGATGTCAACAACGCACAGAAACGCCTGCGACGGGCAGTAGACAAGGCCTTCGTGAAACTTGGGAGGTCGCGAAAATGAACGACTTAGACCGATATGCTGACGAGGTTTGGGACCGATTCTTTGACTTTGTGTCGGAGCCCGTAAGTGCTCTCAGCCAGGAAGAGGTTCGTGATGAGCTAGCCCGCTGTGGGTTAGACATCACAAATGCTGTCTCACGAGTTCAGCGGGCCCTCGCAACGGCAAAGGCAAAGAATGAGCTTGCTGCCGCCAGAGAAAAACGCGCAAGCATCGTGGAAAAGCTTTCGTCAGTTGTCGCTCCGAAGATTGAAGGACTGCGTGAACGCCTGGATGAGATGATCGCGGGGAAGCTGAAGGGATCAGTTCAGGCAGCCTACTTCCGCAAACTTGAAGAAGCCGCCGACGAAGATGACTTGCGTCGCTTAATGGACGACATCGAACGACTGGATGCATTGGCTGATATTGATGAAACAGAAACCGAAACCTAGCGTCGCGCTTCCTACAGCCGAAGCAACACGGCTCTGGAACCTTTACGGCTTCGAAAGCAGCTCTGATCTCGTTCTCGAAGATCTTGCCATGGCCCTCGGAGTCGTAGTGCTCGATGATGACCTTAAGTCCGCTGATGCTTGGCTCGTTCGCAAGGGAGACAAAGGGATCATTCGCGTCAGCAATACGATTGTCGAATCTGGCCGGAGGCGATTTGCAGTCGCACACGAACTGGGTCATTGGTCCCTTCACAAGACAGTAACCCAACTGATGTCTTGCACGAGTGCAGACATGCTTGCGCGATACAAAGCCAGTCCGCCGGAGATGGAGGCCAACACCTTTGCTGCTGAGTTACTTATGCCGCGGCACCTTTTTCAGCCAGCGTTAAGACAATCTCGACCGACCTCGCACTTCGTCAATAAACTTGCCAAACAGTTTGGAACAACTCGAACTTCAACCGCTTACCGAATTGCTGATGTGACCAAAGACTACTTCGCTTTGGTGATGTCGAAGAATGGCGTCATCAAATGGTGGCAAGCTAGCGAAGCCCTGAAAGACCTCATATGGATAGACGCCGGCGAAGAAGTACCTCCCCACAGCGTTGCGGCCCAGTTTTTTAATGATGAGGCGCTACCGAATAGGCCCGAGAAGGTTGATCTAGATGATTGGATTGCGGAAAACAGGGGTCTCGACGCGGAGTATTTCTACGAGGACGTGATCCCAATGCCCGTCTACGGCCAAGCCTTGAGTCTCCTCTGGCTTGAGTAGAAAAACGCACTCATCCGGCCTGTTGTCAACGGATCTCAATGCAGTGGATGTTTTGCAGAGTGATGCTGTAAGCCACGCCAAAACAGGAGAATAGCGAACTGTTAGGTGCATTGGTGTCTTAATTCTGAACTCAAACTCGAATGGACGTGCCGGTGCCCGACGTCAAGGGTCTAGTGTCGACTCTGACGCCGACGCCCTAGGTTCTTCCCTCCCGGGGGTTTGTTCTTACCCGACACGAAGATACCGGGAGGGGAGAGAGTGTTTGTTTCGCGCCGGAGACTTGTCCGACCTCCGGCGATCGCCGATACCGACCACCGCTGCGCGGACGGCCGGCAACGGCAATCGCCTTCGGATGTGTTGGCTGTCCGGCCGGCGACGCCAGTCCGAAGAGATTGAATGGCTTGAGAAGGCTTCGGGCCAAGTTCCTTCTGCAAATCAGCGGGCAAACGATCAATGAAGAAACAAGTCTCGCTTCGCACAGTGCTGTTGGGGTGCACCGGCTTTGCGATCGTTCTGTTTGCCGGGCGTCTCTATCGTGATCACCTGACGCGGACCAATTTTCGTCTTCGCGACGAGATAGCCACTCTGAATAATTCGATCCGTGGCAACGTTTCGAAAGGGAGCTACGACATCAGCATCGTCAACGAGATTGCGGTGGACAGTGACCAAACAAAGAGAGCCCGGATTGCAAGTCTCCAGGCTCGATTCGAAAGCAACCGTTTTCGTGAAGCTTGTCTGAGCGTGATCTATGGCGATTCTACTCGCCCCCACCGTACTCCAGATTCATAGGAGCCGCGTCGATGACCGATGCCGCTCCAGTGAACCAGTCGAATGGTGGTGGAAATCAGGTTCCATATCCAACGGGTTTGAGAAAGTCAGACCGTCCATTACCTGTCCAGCGGATTCAGACCTTGCGATTGCGGACTCAAACTCGGCCTGAGGGTCCCCCAAATGTTTTGGTGAACCCAGACCTCCCGACAGAAGAGATCGCCCCGCTTCCGCATACAAAACCGCGCAACGAAGTCCCCGACGGTGAACACTACACCGGCGGGTACCCATTTCCTGGCGTACTTGCATGCGGACCAGAGCGAGATCATGGATCGCAACACGCGAGCGTGTCAGCAGACTGTCGAGATGCTGAACGAGACACGGGCTTCCCCGGCTCAAACCCGCCTGGTGATCGATGCCGCGGAAATCGAAACACAGAGACACTGATTGCTACCGAGGATCAGCTCTACGCTCTCTGCGGCTTAGCATTTCGTCGGCTCACGCAACGAAAGATCAACCATCAACGGCCGTGTCTGTCTTTAGGCGTATGACACCCAGCCTCGGAAAGCGAACCCGGCGTAAAAAAGCTCGACGTTCGTGAAGCCCGCCTCTTGCAACAACGCTTCGTCTTGTTGGGGTTCGAGAATGGTGAGATAAGCATCGACCGCCTTTCGAAACTGCGATGCCTTTTCCGCATCCACGGCGGGACGAACCATGTAAGCTGCGTACCGTGAAAGCCACCGCTCGCGCGCACCATCGGTTTGAGGGAAACTCAGGTGCACCACGATGAACGGTGCTTGTGGCCCGAGTCGCTGACGAATGGCGGTCAACATCTTTCGTCGCTCTTCGAAGTCTGCAAAATGCATCGTCAAAATGCACGTGGCCGCATCAAACGGCCCCTCCGGCGCAGCATCGACCTTGCCCTCGTGCAGTCTGACTCGCGAGGCAAGCGGCCCCAGCGTTTGCTCGGCAAGTTGCAACATTGCCGGGGAAGGATCCACGCCATCAAACTCCCAACTCGGTTCCGCTTCGGCGAACACCTTCATCTCCAGTCCGCCGCCGGCTCCGACGACCAGGATACGACCGTGGCTCTGCACCCGCTCGGTCAACAACAATGCCGCCATCCGCTGCATGTCCGCGAACCCCGGAACGGCAATCGGTGGCGAATCCACGTATTTCGCAACCGCTTCGGGAGCGTGAAAAGCCGCTTCCAAAAATTCAGCTTTGGAGTCCATGTCGGTTCCGTTTGGCTTTGAGGGAAATGCCTTTCGCTTCGAGGCGTTGGTGGCAATCGGCGCTCAGCGAGGCAAGCGTGACTTCCCCCAACCGCCGGAGCAGCAGTTGTTCGGCTTCGTCAAACGTCCTGCCCAGTGCGGCGTTCACGGATTGCTCCACCAAACAACCCGGAGCTTTCGTGCGATTGCCCATTGCCAACAACCCCGGGCTGCCCACCGCCTCGTAAATGTCCAGCAAAGTGACCTCGGCCAGCTCGCACGCCAAAATCCAACCACCTCCGTGGCCCTTGGCGCTTTGCACATACTGCCGCTCGCGCAGCCCCGCCATCAGACGACGCACCACGACAGGATTCGTGTCGATGATCTTCGACAAATCGTCCGAAGTCACCGGTTCGTCCAGCTCCGCCATGTGCAACAAAATGTGCAGGACCCCGGATAGCCTGCTATCTCGCTTCATGTAACTTACGTTATTACATGAAAGTGGCGTCGTCAAGTTCGGCTTGGAAAGCCATGGAGGCTTCAGCCATCGACGCGAGCAGCCACACGTTGTCACTACCAGATTAGAACGCTCGCTATTGCGAATCCAAATTTGCATACGGCACCGAACCGAATGCAATTCTCAAACAGCAGGCCGCCCTGTTGTTGGACCGGTACTTTCGATTCCCGACGGCCAGGGCCGCAACGCCGTGTATCTGGCCTCCAAGGTCCTGCCGTTGGTGCTCTGCGGCCACCACTCTGAACGATGGACTGGCTTCAAACACGCCAACAACACTGTTCGATTGGGGATGTCATAGGTGATCCACGCTTCGGCCCCGCGTATCCGCAGTCCCTACCGTGCATCAAGCCAATTCTTCGTGACTTCATCAAGCGGCTGGTTCTCTCGGCAAACTCGGTAGTCCAACTCGGCGATGATTTCGTTGGACCAACGCAGGCTGTCGAGCGTTTTCAATTCGTCTTCCGTGAAAAGAGTCGACTGGTCATCGCGCAAAAGCAGAACCGCTTTGTCGACAACGCCCAGCAAACCCTTTGGTTCCCTCAGCTCTCGAATCTTGTGTTTGAAGTGCAGGAACTGCGGCTTCCATAGCGGGACGACGACCCATTCACCGTTCTCGACCGCATGCTCAAAGGCGGTGAAGCAGTCTTCTTCACTGCCCGTGTGAAACCGGTATCCCGCATCGTTCAATCCGTATTCACTCATCATCGCGATGGAGAACCGAGTGATGCCCGCCCCCGGATTGATGCCCTGAATATCACGCTTCATTTTGTCGGACACATCGGGCTTGAGCAGGTCAGCGACTTCGGCAACCGCGGATTCGGGAACGTAGTCGGGGACTCCCCAGAGTGCATACGGTTCGTAGTGCAGGCCGAGAACTCGAAGCGGAACGGTTTCTTCGACCTCCGCTTTGTAACCGCCATGGCTGGACGGTAGCCAAGCCGACGCCAGCATCTGCGTCTCACCTGCTTTCAGCTTTTGAAAGTTGGCTTCGTGTGGTGAGTAGATCCGCTCGACCTCGATTTCCATGCCATTCAGAACATGCGCCGTCAACGATCCTGCGACTCGATGAAACGAAAGATCGGTGATGCCAAGCGTGATATGCCGCGTCATTTTCGTAACCCTTTTCGTTGCCGTTTGAATAGCCGGTCTCGGATCAACCAATTTTTGTCATCTCGTGCAATGTGAACTCTTCGAACGCTCCGTCTGTCGCGGCCACGCAACTCCATGCACCTCATCCTGGTTCGAACATTGAACAGGCAGACATAACCTCTCGATTAGGCAGACGGGCAAATCGTATTAAGTTCAGCAACCCGACGCGTAAGTTTTGAAGTTGCGCTTTTCTGGTAACCCGACGCGTGAGCGAGGAATGAACTGGCGAAGAACGCGGTCTCTCGCTTACGCGTCGGATTGCCATTTGTCGTAGAATTCCTGTCCGCCTGCAAAAAAACTGCAATTAGCGGCCGATCAGACCGGACGCCAGCGGCTTGAATCGGAAGATGAAAAACGGTTTCGATGTCTTGTCTTTTCCACCGTTGAACGGCGCGCCAAGATGCACCTGAGCGGCAGACACGTACATGAAGCCGTCGTGATTGAAGCTGATGCCGTCCGGCCATCGCATGCGATCGTCGGATGCAAATTGTGTGTATTGTCGATCGCTGGCCGAGACCATGCCGATGCTGCGGCTTTCCACATTGGTCGAGTAGACATTGCCAGCGGTGTCGATCGAGAGCCCACCGTTGTTGACCTTGGGACTGTACGTTTCCACCGCCCTCGCCAATTCGTCTTGAGACAAGGTCTCGTCGGCGATCGCTTTCATCGGCACCCGATACAGCTTCTTGCCGCACAAGGGTGCGAAGTAAAGCCACTCGCTGTTCGCATCCAAAGTGATTCCGTCACAGCCAACCAGGACAGGAGCTTTTTCGCCGTCGCTTTCGACCGTCATCGGTTCGCCGTCGATCATGATCGGTGAATCTTTATCGGGCTGCGTCATCGAGCGGCCTTCGAGCAATCGGCGAGTGGATCCGGTTTTCAAGTCGACGACGACGAGAGCGGCTTTCGATCCATCACCACCGCGGCCGATCCCTTCGTCGGCGATCACCGCAAGCTCACGTTTTGGGTCGATCACGAAGTCATTCAGTTGCGAAGTCGGACGACTTGCTGGTGCGGGGATATAGTAGATTCGGTGAAGCTCATTCGACGTCGTGTTCCAACCGACCAGTTTCGGGGTGATGTTGTTTCTCGTCCCCATGTCCAGCATCCAAACAACTCCCTGATCATCGTTGCGAATCCCCAGTACATCATCGAGATACCAGTCGTTCTCCTCGCGTGGTGTGTTCCATTGTTTGTTGGGAAATGGCGAGACGATCTTCTTGTCAGCGTCATACGTTGCGACACGAATTTCCGGTTTGAAGAACGGATGGTGGCTAAACACCAGCTGACCATTCGGCTTGAAAGCGATGTTGCCAACCGCTTGATCGAGAGACGCGTACAACTCGAGTTCGGTCTTGGCGGTCGACGACTCTTGCGACACGGCCGGAGTTACGAAGCCGCAGCAAAGTAGCGCGGCAACGAAACAATTCGAAAAGGCCCGCTGGTAAGTTCGGGTTCCGATTTTTGGAAGGCGACGACTCATTGCTTTTTGCGGTCCGTTCTTGAAGAGAAACTGCCTTTTTGAATCGAAAAACCGATACTATCGGTACTACAGAAAACATCAAGAATGAACATTTTGGGTACCTAGTATCAATTTGGTCCCCCCTTCAAGCCGCAACACAAAGACGATGAAAAGCCAGCTTGCCAGGTGGGGGCAACACCGGGGTTGATCGGAGGCCAGTGGAGTGGAATCGCCCTCGCTGTGCAAAACCGCTCCGGACAATATTGCAGGCCTTTTCTGGCTCGGAATGGTCGTTGTGATGCGTTTCTAATCTCTCGACCAGTCTCGAAACGAAGCGAAAACGAACGCGTCTGCGCCCCTGGCAATCTGTGCCGGTCATCTTCAGCGACACGATGGGATTCCGAAGGCGCCCGCGTAAACGAGAGCACCTCACAACGCCACCCCAATCATTCCAGGATCGGCCAGGGAATCAGTCGCACGAATGCTGGCCGAGTTGGAGTTTGTGGAGAACCATCCGCCGGGGACCACGCTGCAATGCTTCGCGATGGACTTCCGCAGCGGCGACGACTACAGCGGCGACCGAGCCCGGCGGATCAACATCACCGGCACCGGTACGGACTTGGCCGGCAAGAAGGTTCAGTTGCAAGGCTGGCTGGACGACCTGGTCCAGATCAGTCACGAAGTCGACATTCAGGGCACGCCCGGATCGCATTACATCCTGCTGGATCCCGACACCGCGACCACCGCCACTTGGCCGCCGAACTACTACCTCGGCCTGCTACGCATCAAGCACGACGCGACGACGTTCCAAACCATCTGGGAAGGCACCCTACGCATCCACGCGTTCCCAACACCAGGGATCTAGGGCTGCCGGTCACCGGCGATCGAGAGCGATTACCTGAAAAATCCAGAATGCTGTCATCGACGCCTGAACGGAAAAGCCCCCCGTCCAGATTTTCCTGGTTCTGCTCTTCTGTGCGCTACGAACGCACTTCCAGCTGAGCACGTTCCAGTGCTTCGTCTAATGTTTGATGCACGCCGCCAGATCCGTAAAGATCGAACATCAATCGAGCCCTGGGTATTGCGTCGGCTTTGACAAAGAAGCCGCCCTTGCCGTCAACTTCTGGTATTGGAAGCAAATACCGGCCGCCGTCGACAAGAACCATCCGAGATTCATCAACGATAACGCCGCGATACCGGACGCACACATGACGGGCGGTTGCAGTTGGAGCGGGAAAGTTCTGAACCCATGGTTCGTCAAACGAATCCCCGTCGTTCGCGCCAAATACGAGCGTGATGTCAACGTCCGGTTTGTATACCGCAAGGTAGTGGTGGGTAATCGGTCTCAAATACGGACCGCCTGAGTCTGTTCCATATTCCCAACCGTGAACTGTAGGGGTTTCCATTTTGTGCCAATCGTTTGCGTGCGATGCTGACACGGTGTTTAGGATTTCGTCAAGCGTCATTTGCGTTGTGGATTCAAGGGAGGTTTCAGTAGCGGAACGTCTGGCATAACCGGGCCGCCGCGGTTGATGCTCCACTTGAAAACGCGGCATCGGCGGCTCCGCGTTCATGCCTTTGTTATCTGACTTACGTGTCGCGCGGCTCCTTCACGTTCAACGCTCGAATTAGGCCGTCATGAAGCTTGTATACGTCTGATTCGATAAACCCTTGTGATCGAGAAAAGCAGCGATAACGCCATGCTGTAGAGGCACCGACCTTGAATCCAATGACCGAATTTGCGAATAGAAATCGTAGATCGTCAACGATTTCGGTTTGTGTGAATTCAACGCCTAACGATTTGAGTTGCGACTCCAATTCGTCTCGCTTGAATTGCGTAGACCCGTGGTTTTGTATCGCTGAAAACAGTTCCTTTATTCGTGGACGCTGAACGGACCATTCGTCGAGCAATTCTTGCCGAAGCCAATCAGAGTAGCCAGGCTCAGCTGTGTATATCGCCTCAACAGACAAATGTGTGTATTCGTCGGGCGTTTCTTCGAACGGATCATTCGCGCTGTCTCGCATTGCGTCAACCGTACGGCGAAGGAAACAAATCATATCGCGCGGTCGCATCATCGTACGTTTTAGCAAATAGTTTGGCGGCTTCGATCGTTGTCGCATTTCCTTTTTGTCGAACAACGCTTCGAAATCATCGACGGCATCAACCCCTTTCTGCTCCGCGAAGAAAGAAAGCCGACGCAGAAGCAACTTAATTAAGTCGTCGCGTTCCCATTTCAACAAAGCCCCGCAATCCTCGCGCAGCTTGTTGGAGTCATTTAGCGGCAAGACCGAGAATATATCTTCACGCAGAAAGACGATGGGCCTGACGACACCATCGTATTTCTCAGTCAGGGAATCACAAGCGGAGACCAGCCCCGCCAACACTTTCCGGGAAACATCGAGCGATACATCGTCCCATGCCTCATCAACACGGTCGAAGCAGATGATGGTTCGAAATTGGAGGGGCTTAGACTGCGATATTGCGGATTCAAGAATCGCGATGATGTTGGAAATATTTTGTGACAGAGCCGTGCGGATGTCATCATCCGCTGCGACATCGTCGAACGAAACTTCACCACCGGACACCTCTACAGAATCAAAGTCGCCCTCCTCTAAGTCCAAACCGGCTTTGGGAAGTTTGACTTTTGAAAGTCCTAGCAATTTCCTCCCGATCAGTTGGTAGATAGTCGGGAGCGGATGCTCGAAAATCCTTTCAAGGAGTCTTTGTGCTTTGTCAATCGGCTTTGGAATCGCGACGCCTTTCTCCGTGCAGCGAGACGAATAAGCTTTGATCACTTCCACAAGAATCACGAAACGCCACGATTGCTTATAGGCGAGCGATTCCGCCGCTTCGGCGTTGGCGAGAAGGGAGTGCACCCTCCAGTTGTAGTCTTCAAAAGACAGCGACACTAAAACGTCGTCATCGCCGAGGTGTTCACTTGGATTCTCCCGTAAGTATCGGAAGACCGCGGTTTTGCCCGCGCCCTTACGCCCCAAGACCAAGAACGATGATTTGCTTTCCAAAACTGAGCGAAGAACCCCATTGTCGTAGAAGTAGTTGACTAGGTTATCGTCACGTTCCGCTGAGACTTTCCCAACGTCGATCCATTCGAGGATGTTCATTCGCGTCCTTGGTGTGTTTGAATTTGGTCAGATAACTCAGAATTCTTCCGCGGTTTCGGGGAGAATGCCCGTTCGCATCGGCTTCAACAGATTTGCCCCGGGCCGACTTCCCCTCAGATGAGCGGAATTATAACCGTTCCCCCTCAGTTGGTGAAACGGTAAGGCATCGGTTCTGGCAGGGCACGATTATGCGTCAATCACTAGGGCTCGGATTCAGAAAATCCTCCTACATATTTTGGTCCGCGTTCCCGCCTCCAAAATGACTGGAATTACACCGGTGTAACGGAGTTCAGCGATTCGGATCGGAAGCCCGGTTTTGCCCGTTGAACGGGAGACGCTTGCCGCCAATCGTTGACGGCATGGCAGATCCATCCGTCGAAACGATCACCGACCAAATCGCATCCAACGCGGCCCAGCCGGCGAGCGCCTCGGGTGACGGTCACTCCGCCGCGCAGCACTCGCTGCGGGAACAGATCGAAGCGGACAAGTATCTCCGCAGCGTCAAAGCCGCCGAAGGTCGCAAGAGCCTGAAACAAAAGATCGGCCTGGGCCGCTTCGCTGCTCCGGGGGCCTGCGGATGAACGGACAATTGATCGGCGTCGATGGCAAACCACTGACAAACCTCCACCGGTAGCTGGCGGATCGTATGCCGGAAAAAGACCTCCGTCCCCTTAGATGTCTTCGATGCCAGCGAGAACACGACGACAACCGTCCGTCACGAACCTGTGACCAAAAGTGAATGCTACTTCATTCGTGATGCTCATCATCTTGCGACCGAGATCTTCCAGCTCGTTGCACGAACAGAATTGCGAGAATGATGATGGCAACAGGAATCCCAACCAGAACGAGCAGGATCGCCGCAATCACCAGCAATTCAGTTGGACCGGGGAGACCCATAGCGATCACTCCATGGTTTGTTGTTTGGATGCATCAAATAAAGCACTCTAAGAGTGGCCAGCCGGTGGTTAGACCTACCGACATTCGCCGGGATTTTCGAAATTTTGGCGATGCCAACGACTCTTCTTGTCAACAAGCGGTCTCGACCACCGAATCACGGCGTTGGATTGATCGCCTTCTCAAACATCGGCTTTGCGACGACTGTTCATTGCAGGATTCGTTTTCATCTCGCATCGTCGGTCCGTGCTCGTCACCCAGCGACATTCCCGAGCGTGTGACGACCATTTTGTGCTTTCGCGAAAGTGACGCAGCTGTCATCGCCGCCTGCCAAGGAAGCTCATCACGTGGTCGACAAGGGTAAATCCGGCGAAGACACAAACCACCGAAAAGAAAAATGTTATCGCAGCATGTGTCCATGAAGTCACGTGGTCGCGGGGGATGTCCCAATAGAGTAGCGGCGCCTGATTGCAAAAAAACGCGTTCACGTTGCCGACAACCGCACCAAGCACAACCGCAAGCTTGTTGGTGCGAGTCGCGGGGTACCTATACGCCAAGACACAGACGACCCCGAGCATCGCACCGCCCATTGGCGGAAATTCCGTGTCGAATGTGTCTGTCCAGAAGAGTACCCATTGCAATGCCGTTCCACCGAAGAAACCAGTGAAGAACGAAGGTAGTACTCGACGCAGCGATCTCTTGGACGCCCTTGCCGCGTTGGTGTCGGCGATGGGTGCGTATGGATTGAGTCCTGGCTGCACTATTGGATCACCAAACCGGAGTTTACTTTCGACAACCGTTAACAATAACCGCTTGGATCGTAGCAGATGCGGAGAAATCGAGCGTGAAGTGGCCCGAACCGGCGACCGCCTCGGGTGACTGCTACATCACCGCTAAGCGCTGGCTCCACGAATCAATTGATTCGCCGACAAGTATTCACGCATCGTTCAATCCATCGAAGTTCGCGCAAGCCTGCAGCGAACGATCGGCACTGATGGCTTCGTTACTTTTGCTGCCCAGCTGATGCGCTGCCGGTAGGTCGACGTCCATCCTCATCGAATGACTCCTACGGAACGGCACTGGATCCAAAGCAAGATCCGCTGTGCGAGGAACGTTGAAAGCACCACCGCAAAGAAAGGCTTCCGGTCGAACAGTGGAACCACACTGCCACACGGTGACTCAGCTGCACGCCCTGCAGACGACTGATCGACCGGAAGCCAAAAACGGAGCGACGAAGCCATGGCCAAATCACCGGAGACCATGACCGCGCCGCTCAAAGCAACCCTATGTCAAAACCAAGCCTTGTAGTCGTTTTGATACCCGCATTACACCGCTGGCAATGTGCTTCTCCACCAACCGGGCTGCACTAATCGCTAGAACCGGCAAGCGATACCAGCGCGACGCGACGGCCCCGGTGCTGTTCGCTCATTGGACTTAGCCGCGCAGAACATCTCTCGGTCGCACTGTCGACACTCAGCCGTCAGCCGAACTTCACTGCAAACTGGGTACTGGCACCGCCATCTGCCGCCCCTCGACGTCCGTAAACGTGAACGTGTCGAACGCGAAGTACCCGTTTTGCGGACAAGGAACCGGACTTAAATTCGATAGGTAGTCCTGGGGAACCTTGATCACCGGAGATTCATCCACCAACGGTTCGCCCGCGTTGTATCCGCGGCCATATCCAAAGACGAAGCCCGTCAGCAACGATAGCGTGATGGTCGTCACCAGGACAAACGGTTTCCACCACTTCATATTCGTCATAGGTCATTGCTCCGAACGGACCCAGATTGAACTCATGTTTCTCACGGTAGCCGCGTGAACCGCATCAGGTCAAGCCGAGTGTTGCATCGTCCCGCCATCGCTTCACTCACCAAGACGATCTTTGTAGATCACACCGTCTTTCATGATCAACATAAAGTTCTTATCGGCATCGACGACCAGCCCCAAGTCTTCCAGCGGATTGCCGTCGACGATGATCAAGTCGGCATAAGCACCCACGCGAATCACTCCAAGCGGGCCATCTGGATATGGATTGCGAGGTCCCGACAGACTGAGCAGTTCTCCCGCCGTCGATGTGGCTTGTCGCAATGCCTCCACTGGTGTGTACCAACGGCCGAGCTTTGCCAGCAACTTGCCTTGTTTGTCGGCAAGTTCGGGATCAAAAAGAGCGTCGGTTCCGAATACTGTCTTAACCCCAAGCGCCCGCGCCATTCGATAAACTCGATCCGTTCCCCGCGTCACCTCGACATACTTCTGACGACTGAAAGAACCCTCAGGAAACTGAATCGCGTCCTCGTCATCGAGGATGGGCTGCATGCTCAGGTAAGCCCCTTTCTCCTTCATCATTTTTAATGTTTCAGCGGTGAACAGGTGACCGTGTTCGAGGCACATCACACCTGCACTGAGTGCTCGCTGGGCGGCTTCATCGGTAAACACGTGCGTGCAAACATAGGTATTCCAGTCGGATGCGGCGTCAACAGCGGCCTTCGTTTCTTCGAACGTAAACTGGGAAACGTCCAGAGGATCGAACGACGATGATACGCCACCGCCTGAATTTATCTTGATCTGTGTTGCCCCCATGCGAAGCGCTTCACGCGTACGCTTGAGAACATCCGGAACACCGTCTGCGACCATGACATGGCCAATCCGTTCCATATAAACCAACGGCATGTTCCGGTCCGCTGGCACGGCCGTCGAAGGACGAAAATCCGTGTGACCGGATGTTTGACTGATTGCCGGACCGGACGGAAAAATTCGGGGTCCATCATACAACCTGGCGTCCGTCAATTCCGCCAAGGAAAACACGTTGCCACCAACGTCTCGAACCGTGGTGAATCCTCGCATCAATGCCCGTTCGTTTCCTTTCGCAGCGATAAGAAGATGGTAAGCGTGATCGGAATTCAGCCCCTTCTGCATTGGGATATTCGCATACGCAGAGTGCCAATGCATATCGATCAATCCTGGCATTAGCGTCCTTCCACCAGCATCAACAATCGTTTCATCGCCCGACAGTTTGACTTCGCGCCCAATCTTCTCGATCAAGTTGCCTCGTATGAGTACCGTCGAAGGCTCGCTGAGTCGCTCAGATACACCATCGAAAATTCGTGCATTCCTGATAGCGATCATAGAATATTGATTCGTGTCGCCCGACTCCTGTGCACACGTCAAACCGACCAACATGCAAAGCGATAAGCACATAAGGCACATCCGGATCTTCGAAAACATGTTGTCGTCTCGTCTGGGGTTTTGTGACGGGGAAACGATAGCGATTTACGGGCAGCGGTCGGCGTATCAACAATCACTCGCACGGCTGCCACCACCATTGCCCGGTGCGCAGCAGGCGAACAGAACTTCTTCAGTTTAGTAACTAAACGCGAACCCGAGGAACGAACCGGCGGAGAATGTGGTCCCTCGTTTACACGCCAGGTTGCCATTTGTCGCAAAGCTCCTAACCGCCTAAGCAGTAGGGTCACCCGAGACCAGGCTTACGAAAACGCTGCGGTAAAAGTCTTCGGTGGGAATTCAAAGACCACTGTTCAACACACAGCATTGACGCCCCCATGGATACAAACGCGACCAACAGTGCAACCATGTTGAAATGCACAAACATCGGTCCCATGTTGATTCACTAGCCGATCATCAGAAGCCACGCGAACACGACTTCGGTTTGCAGCTTGGTCATCGATCGTTCAGAGGCGACGTCCGATCGGTGGCGGAAGTAGGCAAATGGATGCGGCGCCAACCGCAGCTACCGAGATAAGCCGAGATAACGACGAAGCCAAGACCGAAGATGACGAGGAACATCGGATCCACTGGGTCGTCAGCCAAGACAACCTCACCAACATTCGTCACACCACCGAAGACGAAGAATGCGGCAAGCAACAGGTTCAGGATTCCCATCGGACGCCTAAGCCAATGCTCGCGTCGATACCAACAAAGCCATTCGGCGATGGCGTATCCCAAAACGGGCAGAAGCATGAAAACGCCGCCAAGGAATGCGAACGGATTGTCGGCGGTTGCAATCGCAATGACGCACGCGATGAAGAAAAGTGTTGCGACAGCGAAGTTGATTCCGAACAACAAAGTGTCCACAAAGCTGTTGGTTTCCGACTGGTTTCCCATCTCAAAATCCATCGGCGGAAGGCGGGGCTTGGCTGCATGGTGGACATATTCCGTCGGATAACATGGGCGGCATCCAAACGAGGGATTTGGGTCAAGGCTACACTCAACGCAAATGAGTAGCGTTAGTCGGGCGGGAGAAACCATTCCACCATTTACTTGGCGAGCACCCCGGTCGTCTTCGATAAATCACAGGCAGCCAAGGCGAACACATCGAATGAAGTTCTCAATCCGCTCGCTATTGATCGCAGTCTTCGTCGCCGCCGTGACCATCTCAGGATCACACACCATAGCAATCAATCTTGATCATCGGATAGAACGCCTGGAACAACTGCGGAGGTCGGCTTCACGCAGGGTACGCGACGCGGATCATTGGCTCGAGTCACTGGAGCGGTTCACGTCATTCAGTGATGCTCGCGTCAACGGTTCGCTACCGATGATTGCCGAGGGAGCGAACATCGACATCAACAAAGGTGCAACACAGCAAGCTTTCACGTTGATGAGCCGCAAGCAATTGGCGGAATTAGAACGTCGACAATTGGATCAAAAGATCGAACAACTGTCTCGTATACGACGCTGTCTACCGACCATCCCGATTCGCAATCACATTCGATCTCCATGACCGTCGATTAGGTGGTCCGATACCAAGGGGCTCCCCGCAATATCGCCTTTTCAACACCGCCACCCCGTGAAAATTCCCCCCGTCCTCTTTGTTTTGCGTCACGTTCGTTTTGTACGCTGGGCGGTTTGAAATTTTGCCGTCGATGGGTGTAAAAGCAGGCCACCGCAGATCGCGAGATAGACCATGAATACCAGCGTGATGATTCGTTGCGGCGTAGGATCGGTGTTGAATAGAGACGTCAATAAAAGCGTCAGCGCGATGACGAGCGCGAGCAAGAGGGCAATCACCGATGTACCGATCCGAAACCCCTTCGAACCACGCCAAATCATCAATGCACAAAGCCAGCAGATTCCGGTTCGAATCACTTGCACGGCGATCGAGTTACCGACTGCAAACATCACTTCTGAAAACTGGCATAGGAAGGGAAACGCGGCGACCATGGCGACGGTCGCCATTCCCAGAAATCGCGAGTTGGTTGGGTTCGAATCCATCGCCGGCAACCCTCATTCCATGGGATAGCCACAGAGCTTGTATAGTGAAACGAAGATATTCACTTCGACTGCTCCTTGGTCAATGACGGATCAATCCTTGGGGTCGACCTTTGTCAGTCGTGCGCCGCAGGAATCACAACAGACATCAGACCGTAGAATCGCGCCGCAGTTGCTGCAGGTCATCACTGTGTCGACGTACGACCCGGAAATACGACCGGCATAGTCCAGATCCACCGATCGCTTCAACAGGCGGATGACTTCGGCCAATGCCCGGAACACCAACCAGTTCAAAAATGATCCCAGGATCAACCAGCAAGCCATGCCGAGACCCACGATCCCGACCCATGCCAACACCGTGATCGATGCCGCAACGCCCAAACAGAGGATGACAATGGCGGCAATATCAAGCAGCGATTCAATCGCCGTACTGGTGACCCTGCGGCGCTCGGGCACGGGCGTTGCGGTCAATTCCATCGGGTCAGATCCTGGGCGTGGTCGTTCGTGATTGCGTGATTGTCGGCGCTGGCGATTAGATCCGGCATTGAACCCCATCCTGGTTTCCCGGGACGAACTGCGTTTGCCGCAACCGTAACGATCATGGTACACGATTCCGTTCGCTTGAGATTGCATCCGCGCGAATCACCTGCCGGACGACGCGTGATTCAGCCAAAGTGTTCGGCAAGTTTGCCAAGATCCAACAGTCCCAGCTTCGCGTACAGCCCCGTGTAATCGATGATATTATGTGCCCTGTAAATCAGCCCGTTCCGCATCGTTCCGAAGCAGCAGACTTCCATCGCGACATCCAAGTTCGCATCGCGCTGACGTCCTTCGAACTCCATGGCAGCCGAAAATTGGTCGCCCCGCATCAACAGGAATTGAATCGTGGCGGTGCGGTGTTGCAATCGCGCGCACATCGCACGATGGGTGACCCGCATTTCGTCCAGGCCTTCGATCACCTCCGGCGCCAGACCGCTGATGATACATTCCGGATGAAAATGTTCGTCGACCAACGAGCTGTCGTTGGCTTCCCATCCCGCCTTCAGCCAACGCCGCAACAGCGCCGCATTCAGCTCTTCCCGTTGAGTCCAAGGGGGATCAATTTCGGGAACTTCTTCTTTGAAATTCATCAGGATGCGATTGAATGTGCTTCAAGGGGCGAGTATTTCTCGCATTGTCTTTCACTCATGATAAGATCATTGCCATACAAATTCCGCCCCTAGCATGATAGCGAACCCGCCACCGGGAAAGCCGACGCGTTCCGATCCATCGCGATCCATTTTTGCCCCGTTTGAACGCATTCCGGATGCCAGGATTTTCATGGCGACAGGACAACGGAACCGATGATCGTCATGCCGATTGCCATGCATGATATCGCTGCAAATTCGCTGGAAATGGTCTGCGACCATCGCGATGGCAGACCAGCCATTGGGGTTTGATCCCGTATCATTATGCTTTTCGCCCCACGTACTGGATGACGGATGCCATGCCGGTGTGGAACTTCCCTTCGTGAACCTCGCGTTCAATTTCGTGCAAGCAAACGGTTTCGAGACCCACAAATTCATTCTCGATCTTGCTGCATGACATCAGCAAGTCGACATCGCCCGGACCTCCCGTCCCACGACCAATCTGATTCTCCGAATAGGCCTCTAGGATCAAGATGGCTCCAGGCTTGAGGGCTTTGGCAAGCAGCGGATACAGCCGTCGACGAATGGACCCGTCCAAGTGCGCGTAAATCGAAATGATGGATCTGAAAGCGTTTTCGGCTGGTTCGTAGTCGCTCAGATCAGAAACTTCGGTTGAAATTTGCACGCCATATTGATCGGCCAGTTTGACGGCTTTTGCAAGTCCGACTGCGGAACCATCAACTGCATGAACATGGTGCCCGTTGCTGGCCAGATACGCGGCGTTGCGTCCCTCGCCTTCGGCGATTGAAAGAACGGGGCCCGACACGCGGAAAGCCTGTTGGACCAGAAATTCATTCGGTTCCGTTCCGTACGCATACTCGCTTTCCGAAAATCGAGCATTCCAGTCGGGCGATGGCATAAGAGCACTCACGAACTGCAAAAAGAAAGATCGGCCGTAATCGACTGCAATGGCTTCAACAGGTTAGGTGTTCCGATAAATCGGGGGACTCGAATCACCGCCCTTCCAGACAAACTGAACGCTAGTACAGACGCCCCGTCGCGGTAGGGCAACCAGGCGGAATGCACCACATCCGAAAGCCAAGACTAGCGTTGACGAGTCGAACGATACGTTAGATTGGCGATATCAACGAGGCCGACTCGAATCATTTTAGAGGAAATTGTCATGCATTTGCGGATGATCATGTCCATCTTGATTGTCACCACCGTCGGCCTGTTTGTGATACAGCATTCAGACGCCGACAATCAATCAAGCGACCGCGAGGCCAGAATCGATAGCACGGATGACATGGATCCCGTCATTCGTAAACTCTTGACCGAGCGACGGGATACATTCAAATCGCTGGTCGAAATTGTGAACGAATCTTATCTGGTGGGACGCGCCGAGCATCGCCAGTTGATCCAGGTTCAAAACGATTTGCTTCAAGCCGAGTTAGACTTGGCCACAACGCGGTCCGAACGACTGAAACTTTACCAACAGTTGGTCGACAACTTGCAGGCCTATGAAAAGCTGCTGGAAGCACGGTTTGCAAACGGTACGACCCAACAGACCGACGTCTTGTCCACAAAAGCAGATCGACTGAAAGCGGAAGTTGCACTGCGGCGACAACAGATCCTAGACGAGTGATTCAACATCCGCTGTTCTTCGGTGATCAGACAGCGGTTCGATGGCGTTGAAGAACTTCGATATGCAAACCAATCGTCGATCAATCGCCGGATGACGATTCGCCAGCATCTGTGTTGAGTGCTTTCCGAGCTATTTATTCAACCGGGGAAACCCCATCCATGCCAAGAATCGGAATCAGCGTCGTCGTCCCCCGTCGGTTCACATCGGCAGCAACATTTCTGCTTGGGATGTCGCTTCTGACAATACCGACGGCCGATGCCCAACCATCGCAGGCCAAATTGGAAGCGAAAATCGGCGAGATCTGTCGAAAGCACGATCTCCCTGCGATGACGGTAGCCGTTGTCAATTCAAAAGGGGCGCTGCAAACCGCACGTTGGGGAGTACGCAAACGAGGGACAAGCGACCAGGTTCAGCCGACGGACCGATTCGCGATCGGTTCGAACACCAAATCGATGACGGCGACCTTGGCTGCGGTCTTGGTGGAAGCTGGAAAGATTCAATGGAACACGACCATCGGACAGGTTTGGCCTAAGGCGACCGATCAGCATATTCATCCCAAGTTGAAAGCCGTCGCCATTGACGACCTGCTGTCGCACCAAAGCGGACTGCCGGCCAACATCAGCGATTTGTCACCGGAAGCCTGGGCCGGGTTCTTTGCCGAAACTCGCGCTCCCGCGCTGGAGCGCCGCCGAATGCTGGGAATCGTCTTGTCCAAGCCACCGACGGGCGACCGTGGACAATACCTGTATTCAAATTTGGGCTATGCGGTCGTCGCCGCAATGTTGGAAACGCGTGCGGGCGAACCGTTCGAAACACTGATGAAGAAGCACGTGTTCGACCCGCTAGAAATGACATCGGCCGAGTTTCGATCACTTGCCACAGCCAAACAAATGAAACCGCCGATGCTTTGGGGGCACAAGGCCGACGGTTCGCCAATCGATCCGAGAATACGGGGTGCAGAGAATCCGACCGTCTACGCTTCATGCGGGACGATACACATCGCACTTGATGATTATGCCAAGTACGCGCGGTGGCATCTGGCGGGCGATCCCAAACCCGTATTAGAAACGCAGGAAGCATTCGATCATCTGCACGAACCGTTGGTCGAATCAGGACCGGGAACAAAATACGCGTGTGGTTGGATCTGTGCTCCGACGTCGCTGGGTCCCGGTTGGAATCACGCCGGAAGCAATACGAATTTCTTTGCGTTGATCTGGGTGGTTCCTGAATCGGACATTGCCACAATCGTCTGCACCAATTCAGGACAATCTCAAGCGTTCACCGCTTGCGATGCGATGACCGGTCATCTGTTTGAATCTCATTCACCGGATCTTGGGAAGGTCAAACCGGAACGATTGGTGGGTCGTTATCAACTGAATCCGAACTTTGTTTTTGACGTTCGATATCGCAATGGGCGAATGATGGTGGGGATCACCAACCAGCCAACACAAGAGGTCTTTGCGGATTCACCGACGCGTTGGTCGTACCGTTCAGTCAAGGCGACGTTGGAGTTCCACCTGCGGCCCGGAAAAGGTCCGGCGCATGCTTTGACACTCCACCAAAACGGTGCGGCCCAGAAAGCCAAGCGGATCGGTAACTAGCTATCTGCGATAGCCTTGAATGCAGTTGGTTTTCGTCTGGTTTTCGATCACGGACTGATTCCGGAAAACTGGGCCACACCCACCCTGTTTTCCCATCGCCAGAGTTCGCGTTTCAGTTCTTCGGTGATCTTAGGACGCTTTTTGGACAGGTCATGTTGTTCGCTTCGATCTTTCACGACGTTGTACAAAGCGACCTGACCGCTGCGGTTGACCAGCAGTTTCCAATCACCGTCACGGACCGATGCATACAGGTCTTCGTAAGCCCGATAGCCGAAAATCGGTTCGTTGCGCTGGATCGTCACATTGTCTCGCAGAATCGGCATTAACGAGATTCCATCCAAGTTGTCATACGACGACGCATCACCTCCGGCCAATTCAACCAGCGTCGGAAACAAATCCGTGGTTTGAACGATACTTTCATTCACCGCGCCTTCAGCGATAACACTGGGCCAGTGGAAGATCATCGGAACCCGAGCACCGCCTTCGCACAAGGTGTCAACACGCTTGCCACCGCGATACGGTTCCCATTCGAAAAAACTGCCTTGATCTGACGTGAAGATGATCAGGGTATTGTCGTCGATTCCTTTGTCGGCCAACGCCTTTCGCACGCGTCCGACCGACCGATCAACGGCGGCGACTTGAGCGGCGTATTCGGCGCGTTTGCCGTCCAAACCTTCGCGTCCCTGGTACTTGGGCACCAGTTCGCTCGGCCCTTGGCTGGGTGTATGCACGTTGTAGTACCACAACGAGATCATCAGCGGTTGATCGATCGAATAGTCCGAGATGAACTGAACCGTTTCGTCGGTGATACGATCGGTCAGGTATTGTGTTTTGGCATCGGGAAAGACTTCACCGTTGGGCGCATATGGCGGATAGTATCCTTTGGGATGACCAAAGTTGCTGGTACCGATTTGACGATCAAAACCTTGGTGGATGGGATGATAGGGTTCGTGGCCCAAATGCCACTTTCCGACAAACAGGTTGTAATATCCCAGATCACTCAAAGCTTCCGCATACGTGACATGTTCCAGCGGCAACCAATTGCGGCAGGGGAATTGTGCGGGGTCGCCGGGCCACAGGTTGAATTCGACATCGGTGCGGCCGAACTTATCAAAATCCGGATGCTTTGGACCGCCAGGGATGTGGCGAACCATTTGCAAGCGTGCCGGGTGTTGTCCGGTCAACAACGTGGCGCGACTGGGGCTGCAGGTTGGACTGGCGACGTAGACTTGTTGTAAATCGATCCCCTGTTGAGCAAGCAAATCGATATTCGGCGTGTCGAACTGATCCGGCTGGCGATATCCCAGATTGCTCCAGCCAAGATCATCGACAAAGAACAGAACGATATTGGGGCGGTCTGCCGCCAATGCCTCGGTTGAAACGAGTGCCAAAACGCCCAGAAGTAACCACGGTCGATACATGATGAATCTCGCTAGAAACCGAGCTGCTTTTTATTCAACCCTTCGGCACCGATCACTTTTTCCGGCGCCACGTCGGCGATGATACGGCGTAACTGTGCAACCTTATCGGGGTGATCCGTGGCAACGTTCTTCAATTCGCCTGGGTCATCGGCAAGGTTGAACAACCAGCCCGGTTCATCGACGGTGATTGATTTCCATTGGTCGATGCCACCACGCTCGGTAATGCTTCCCGGCGGCAAGTATTTCCAGTCGCCTTGTCGCACGGCCAACTGGGTTAAAGCTTCTTGGATGACGAAGTCGCGACCTTGATCGGTATGACCTAACAGGGCCGCGGAGACGTCTTGACCATCCATTGCGGCGTTATCGGGAAATGGCATCTTGATCAGTGCAGCGATGGACCGGAACAAATCGACTTGGCTGATCAAGGCATCAGAAACGCCGGGCGATATCGTACCGGGCCAATAGGTGATCAAGGGCATCCGCGTGCCGCCTTCCCATCGACTGTACTTTCCGCCACGCCAGGGACCGGCGGCTCGGTGGTCCCCTGTTCTGTTGATCGCGCCGTCCCAGTACCCATCGAACAACACGGGGCCGTTGTCGGATGACAGAATGATCAACGTGTTCTGTTCCAAACCTTCGCTGCGTAGTGTTTCAACGAACCGGCCGACGCACCAATCGAACACCATCAGAGCGTCACCACGTGGTCCAAGGCCAGATGATCCTGCGAATCTTGGGTGAATGACGCGAGGAACATGGTTTTCGTTGGGGGCGTAGTACAAAAAGAACGGTTGGTCTTTGTTCCTGCGGACAAAGTCGATTGCCTCGTTCAAGTACGTATCGGCCATGTCTTCGTCCTTGAAGCGGGCCGCTTTTCCACCGGTCATGTATCCGATGCGGCTGACGCCGTTGACGATCGTGCAGGAATGCTGATCATCGGCTTGGACCTTCAGCAATTCAGGGTGTGATCGTCCGGTCGGTTCATCGCCGATCTTGGATTGATAGTTCACACCAATGGGATCATTGGGATCCAAGTTCACGACGCGCCCGTCGCGGATGTACACCGACGGGACTCGATCAGCGGTGGCGGCCATGTTGAACGATTCATCGAATCCGACTTCGGCGGGACCAGGTGCAATCTTGCCGTTCCAGTCCAGTGGACGGTCGGCGTGTCCCAATCCCAAGTGCCACTTGCCGACCAAACCCGTGCGATATCCGACCGATCGCAGGAAGCTGGCAAGATTGGGTCGATCGGTATCAATGATCAGGGGTGCATTGCCCGGAAGGATCTTCGCAGCCTGATTTCGAAACGCATACTGTCCGGTCAACAAGGAATAGCGTGACGGCGTGCACGTCGCCGCCGTGCAGTACGCGGACGTGAATCGCATGCCGCCGTCGGCCAGGGCGTCGATGTTTGCTGTGTCGGCCCCGGTTCCGCCGTAACAACCAAAGTCGCCGTACCCGATGTCGTCACCATAGATGACCACGATGTTGGGCAACCCCTTTGCATCCCCGGCGACGCAGACACGATCCACACCGGCAAACAATAGGCCGCCGATCACGATGACGAGCGGAACAAACATGTCAACGAGCGGTCGAACTTGGTCAGACGATAAACGCATATTGATGTCAACCATACCGACGTGATTCACCAAAGAGGATCGCATCATTTTGATCGCTCGGCGTGCAGGTAGTCATTCCACCATTGCAAATATTCTTCGTCCGACAGGCCCGGATCTAAACCGCGTTTGCGAAGGGACTGTTCATACCACCGGCGTTTTTCTTTCATCAACGCATCCATGTCCACATTGACGGATTCATCCAACCGTCCCTGGTCGTCGGTGCGAACGATCCATTGGTCGACCAACTGGCGAAGTCGAATCAACTGGGTCGCATACTGTGGATCGTCGGCCAGGTTGTGCTGTTCATGCGGGTCGGTCCGCAAGTCGTACAGTTCTTCGGTTGGTCGACGATTCGCCATGAAGGGCGAATCAAATTCACCACGCTGGTGCAAGACACGCATCAAGGTATCCACGGGGTACTGCAAACGCTTGTATCCGCTGTGCTGCATGTAGGGCAATTCTGGGTGGAAATTGCGGATATATTTGAAATCCTTGGTTCGCACCGAACGGATTCGGTCGATGGCATCGCCGCATCGATCCCGTGCGGCGAACAAGACGTCATGGCCGGAGGCGTTCGGATCCAGAAGATTGCGTCCCGGGAGTTCGGGAACATCGGCGTTCGCGGCGGCCAGAGTCGTCGGCATCAGGTCCAGCAGAGACGCCAAGTCGTCGCTGACCTCCTTTGCCGCAATACGACCGGGCCATCGCAGAATCAGTGGCACGTGTAATCCGCCTTCATACAACCACTGTTTGGCACGCACATGTGGTCGACCATGATCACCGGTGAAAATCACCAGCGTGTTGTCCGTCAATCCCTCGTCATCCAGACGCTTCAGCACGGCACCGACTTTTCGGTCCAGCATTTCGATGCTGGCCAAGTAGTTTCCCCAATCGGCGCGGGTGATCGGATGGTCGGGATAATACGGTGGTATCGGCACATTTGGATATTCGCGATCCCGCTGGACGAACGTGCGATGAGGCTCCTTGATTTGCACCTGTGCAAAGAACGGTTGTCCGGGACGTCGTTGCGACCAATCGGCACCGTCAAAGAACGCGTGAGGTTGGTATTGAAAATTCAGGTGTGACTTGGCGAACTTTTTGTCGCCCGCCTTTCCGCTACCGTTGCAAACAAAGTAACCAGCCTTTTGCATCTGCTGCGTCACCGTCGTGATGCCGTCGGGCAACGGTTGCTTGTCACGAGTGTTGTGGTGATGACCGCCAACGGTGGTTTGGTAGTGGCCGGTTTGAAATGCGGTGCGTGAGGAGGAACATACCGGTGCGGTGGCAAACGCATGAGTGTATCGCCGGCCTTCGTGGGCAAGCCGATCGATGTTCGGCGTCTGGACCGATGGATACCCATAGCAGCCCAGTTCGGGGCCCAAGTCATCGGCGATGATCCACACGACGTTGATTCGATCTTCGGCGGATGCGCTGCGCGAAACGCCCAGTGGGTCGACCAAACTGCCGGTCAAGCTGATCCATAAAGAAAGCCCACCCAGAATGCCGGGCAGAAATGTCGTCGGGTTCAAACGTGTGAGCATGGATGAGCGTATGGAGGTCAAAGTACCTGTCACTATCACGGTTTGGGATCGCCAAGGGCGGGCAGCATTCCAGGACATGGTGACGCCGCGGTTCCTGGCACGAAGGTTTAGGCCACGACAGTTTTACGCACGACGATTCTGTGCACCGAGGATGTCATTGTTAACAGTGGGATCGACACTTGATTGTAATCCAGATCGGGCCGAGCATCGGTGTGGTCGATCGCCCCTGCAGCGGCACTCGGCAAGCCACTACGATGACACGACACTGGATCCTTGAATTGGCCGTTACGGCCGTCTTTTTCGAACCCGATACCCGGCGGAGTTGCTGTGGAAATCCTGGATGTCATCTCACGCATCACCCACGTCGGCACGGCGATCGTCTTGATCGGCGGCAGCGCATTCACCGCGTTGGTGCTGATGCCCGCCGCGTCACAGATTCCCGACGAGTCGCATCAGGCGTTGCGTGCGGCGGTCGCCGACCGTTGGAAACGATTTGTCCACGCCGGTATTTTGCTGTTTTTGATCAGCGGTTTTTACAACTACATTCGTGCGATCGAAGACCATCGGGGCGACGGGATCTATCACGCCCTGATCGGAACGAAAATGTTGTTGGCTTTCGTCGTCATGTTTCTAGCCGCGGCCTTGGTCGGACGAAGCGCGGCACTGCAGAAGCTCCGCCAGCAGCGTGGTCGGACGTTGACCATCATGCTGACATTGGCAGCCGTCGTGGTCGCCATCGGCGGCTATGCGAAGGTGCGCGGGGTCCCCGTCGGCGTCCCGCAAGAAATCACGGTCGACGCCGAAGAATCGAACGAATCCGATCGGTGATCCAACCGTATCGCCCCGGGCAATGCGGTTAGACGTTTTTCCAAGCACGGTCGGCGGCACTGGACAAGACAGCGTCGCAGACCTTCTGGGTTTCCAGGGCATCGCGGAAGGTCGGACCGATCGCTTCACCGGTCTCCAACGACTTCAGGAAATCGGCGACTTGGTGAATGAAGGTGTGTTCGTAACCGATCTGCAGACCGGGTACCCACCAGTTGCCCATGTAGGGCTGATCGCCGTCGGTCACGTGCACACTGCGCCAACCGCGAACGACTGAATCATCGCTGTGATCGAAATATTCCAGGCGGTGCAGATCGTGAAGGTCCCAACGGATCGATGCTTTTTCGCCGTTGATTTCCAGCGTGTAAAGCGCCTTGTGGCCGCGGGCGTAGCGGGTCGATTCGAACAATCCCAGTGACCCGTTATCGAAGTGGCAGAAGAAGCTGCATGCGTCGTCGATCTTGACGGGTTTCTTTTCGCCCGTTTCCGCGTGGGTGCGTTCCTTGACGAAGGTTTCCGTGACGGCGGAGACATCGGTGATGCCGCCGTTGAGCCAGATGGCGGTGTCGATACAGTGCGCCAGCAGGTCGCCTGTCACGCCGCTTCCGGCCGCTTCGGCATCCAACCGCCACGTCGCCGCACCGCCTTGGGGCACGTCCGCGTTGATCGTCCAGTCTTGCAGAAAGTTTGCGCGGTAATGAAAGATTTTGCCCAAGCGACCTTGGTCGATCAGTTGTTTGGCCAGCGTCACGGCGGGAACACGTCGGTAGTTGTACCAGACCATGTTCCGAACGCCGGCGTCTTCGACAGCCTTGCACATTTCTTCGCCTTCGGCCGTATTCATTGCCAACGGCTTTTCGCACAGGATCATCTTGCCCGCTTTGGCGGCGGCGATGGAAATTTCCTTGTGCAAATTGTTCGGCGTGCAAACGTCGATGGCGTCGATGTCGTCACGCTCGATCAGCTTTCGCCAATCGGTTTCCACCGATTCGTATCCCCATTGCTGGGCAAACGCCTTCGCCTTTTCCTCGTTGCGTGCACAAACGGCTTTCAGGACCGGCTTGTACTGCAAATCAAAAAAGTGATTCGCCTGGCAGTAACCATTGGTGTGGGTTCGGCCCATGAAGCCGTAGCCGATCATGCCGATGTTCAAGGTTTTCATTGGTGCAGGTGCGTTCGCTGAGCGGGGAGAAATGGGTGGGAGCGTTTCGGCAAGGTTTTAACATGCACCGATCGGCCGTTGGTGCCGAACGGTGATGATCGAAGACGGGACGCAAAGGATCGATTGATCCGATATCCGTCGGGTCGTGGGAGAACTATTCGTTCCAGCCGTGAGCGTCTTGAACGCTAAGCATGGCGGCCAAGATGTGATTCCACGTGTCGGCACTGTGCATGACGTCATTGGGGAACATGCATCCGTCCCAACAGATGTGTCGACACGTCGTCAGCACATCACCGTGTTCGTCACGCAACCAGTATCCGGCGTCATGGGCGATGTCTAGTTTGCCGTTGGGGTCATCGGGCAAACAGTGACGTCCTGTCTTGTCGTGGCTGCCCGTTCCGTGGACCGACGCGTCGTTCTGGGCGACATGAAAATCAATGGTCCATGGACGCAAGACGTGGGTCAATTCCTTGAACGCATGATCCAAACGATCTTTGTCGTTCCAGTCAAAGTCTTGCGGCAGGATGGCGTCTTCCGGTGCGTTGTAGCCCAACAGGTACAACAACGTGTGCGCCATGTCGGCTTGGAAACCGAACCGTTCAGGGTGACCGACACGTTCCAAAAGGTCGGCCATCTTTCGCCAACTGTGCATACCGCCCCAGCAGATTTCGCCTTCGGCGGCCAAACGTTGGTCGTATTCTTCGGCGATGTCCGCGGCCGCTTTGAACGTGTCGGCGATGCGCGACTGGTTGGCGTGCGGATCTTTGATCCAATCGGCCACGGGCATGGCCGAATCCAAACGCACCACGCCGTAGGGTCGAATCCCGATCTCGGTCAAACGTTTGGCAACGCTACAGCCTTTGCGGACCTGCGTCAGAAAGGCTTCGATGTCGTCCTTGGTGCCGCCGGCAGGGCCACCGCCGGTCGGTCCCCAAACCGGTGCGACGACGCTGCCGATCACCAGTCCGCGTTCTTTGACCCGGCGGGCGACATCTTCCAACTGTTCGTCAGTGGAATCGATCGAGATGTGTGGATCGTACAAAAAGATGTCAACGCCATCGAATTTGCGTCCATCGACTTGGGCGGCTGCGGTCAGATCCAGCATTTCGTCCAGTTCGATCACCGGGTTGGCGTCGTCGTCGCCTTTGCCCACGACCCCCGGCCATGCCGCGTTGTGCAGTTTGGGAAATTGATTGGGATGATCAGTCATCGTTGTGCTCGCTTTCTATCGAATTCGCGTTTCAGCTGCCGGCGGAGGGAAGGTTTTCGTGGGTGTCGGGACCAAAGTATCGCAGACCGACCAACGGTTCGCTGCCGGTGTTTTCGATTTCCACACCGGCGGTCGCCGCGGTGTGAGAGATGAAGACTTCGTCGGTCGTGTGTTCACCGAAGCGAATCATCGCGGGGGTCTGCAGATCCAAATTGCCCATCCGTCCGCGTCCTTGGACGGTGATCCAACTGCTTGCACCGGGGTCTTGCAGTTTGCACTTCGCACCTGGCTGGATGGTCAACTCTTTTGCGCTGAACAATTGACGTCCGTCGACAGTCCCATAGACGATCCACAGGTCTTCGTATCCATCGCCGCTGCGTGATTCGTCGCGAACGGGTTGCAAGAAATTGCTTTGCTTGAAATGGGTGTCGACATTCTTGTCCCAATCCAGCTGGCCGACGATGAAATCCAAGTCGCGATGTTTTTCCTCCGGCATGTCTTTGACCAACAAGTCCCAGGGGACGTAGCGGCCTTCGACGATTGATTGGTACATGCCGAACACGTCGCTGCCCCACTGCGGTTCATAGGTGCACAGTGAACCCGGTGCGTGCAAAACACCCGGCGGGATCAGCCAACCGGTACCACGCTGCAATCGATAGGCGCGACTGAGATCCAAGATGCCGTTATCGCCGTCGTCCCAACGTTCCAAACACCGACGGACGTCTTCGGGTTGCGTGCCGGGTTCCAACCCCATGAACGTGTATGCGAAGTTGTTGTCGACGTTGTTCAGTTGGGGCGGAAAGTAATAACTTTCCGGTTTGCCTTCTTGGCCGACCAGTTTGGCGTCCTCGAAGGTCTGGTGCATGTGGTGCGGGATCGGCCCCATGTTGTCGAAGAATTTCGAATACACGGGCCAACGGTCATACTTCGCAAACATGTCTTTGCCGATCAGTCGATCGCCCTGTTCGGCAACGGCGTCCCGCAGCAAAAATTGTTGGCCTTCGAACAGGCACATGCTGAGCCCTTCGTGCCAGACGCGACCATCGTTTGCCGCCTCGGTCGTGCTGCCGAACCATCGTTCATCGATCCCACCGCGTTGGGCGCCGAAGCGATAGTAGTCGTTGGGGTGCAGTTTGATCCGTCGTCCGGGATGCAGAAACGAACGTGGCACCCAGGTCGGGGTCAGCCGCAGCAATCCATCGCCTGCGTCCATGGCGCGGTCCAAGATGGCGGCCACGTTGTCGCTTGAAATCAAACCTTCGTCTAACTTGATCTGGCTCATGGTTCCGGTCTGGTATTGAATGTCGGTTGCCGATCGCTTTGGGCAGGATCCAGGGGGACGCCAAGCAGGGTTCGCGTTCGGCGGAAGGGGCGTTTGGCGCAACCCGAAACGACCGTTTTATTCACTGCCTGTTCTGGGTACAAGAACGCACACCGGTGCAGCACATTCCCGAAAGACCAAGATGACAACAGAATCCCAGCCATTGCGTTCGCTAGAAAACCGATCGGATTCCATCCGATGGGACCCGGATTCGCCGCTTTCGATGACGGTCAACACGCGTCAGGGCGACATCGTGACACGCCTGGGTCGGTTCGTCGGTGGCCGCAGCGACGGGGTCGAAATCGTTGAAATCGACACCGGTGCGGCAATTGTGCGCGTCTTGCCCAGTCGCGGAATGGGCATTTGGGAAATCGAAGTCGGTGGGACTCGTTTCGGTTGGCGATCCCCGGTCGAAGGCCCGGTTCATCCCCAACATGTTCCCGTGTTCGATCCCAGCGGGTTGGGTTGGCTGGAAGGTTTCGACGAACTGGTCGCACGTTGTGGGTTGGAAAGCAATGGCGCACCCCAACACGACGATGCGGGCCATCTGGTGTATCCGCTGCACGGCCGGATCGCCAACTTGCCGGCCGATTCGTTGTCGATCGAGTTTGACGAAGCGTCCGGACGTCTGGACTTGATCGGTGAAATGTTGGAAAGCCGTCTGTTCTTCAAGCGATTGCGCCTGCGAAGTCGTATTCGCATGCATGCCGGGTCGACACGAGTGGATCTGTTGGATGACGTGACCAACGAGCTGGATAAAGCCGCCACGGCACAGATGCTTTATCACATCAACGTCGGTCCACCCGTCTTGGGCGAAGGTGCGACGTTGGACGCCCCGACCGTTGAATTGGCCGGCAAAGATGATCTGTCTGCCGGCGAGATCGACCAATGGAATCAATTCGGTCCGCCCACGGCTGGTTATGGCGAACGGGTGTATTTCAGCCAGTTGCAAGCCGACGACAACGGGCACACCACCGCGATGCTGTGTTCGGCCGATCGCGACAAGGCGCTTGCCGTTGACTTTGCGACCAAGACCCTGCCCTACTTCGTGACCTGGAAGAACACGTCGTCGGAAAACGATGGTTACGTGACCGGTTTGGAACCGGCAACCAATTTGCCCAACACCCGCGAGTTCGAAACCGGACAAGGTCGCGTCGTCACGTTGGAACCGGGTGAATGCGTCTCATTCCGTCTGGCGCTAATCCCAATGACCGATGCCGCGAAGATCGAAAAGGTCAGCGACGCGATCGAACGGTTGCGCGAAGGCGTCGACACCACGGTGCACCGCGAACCAAAACCGGGCTGGTCCGCCTGATTTCAATGAATCAGCGAATGCACGGACGCCTGGAGGCGGTCTATCGGGCTGCTGGTTTTGATCGTCGCCATTGGCTTCGCGAAAGTTGCGTGTTGCGACGATGCTTTCGCAGCAGCCAGAGGCAACGATGAGAAAACCACAAGTCGCTAGCGGACTTCGACGCCTTCGATTTCAAACACGGCCAAGTGGCTGGCACCGTCGGGTCCGCGACCGCCGGGGTAGCGATAGGACTTGGCATCGATCTTGAATTTGCCCCGCACGGTCACCGGACGAGTGACAAAGTCGGTGGTGTTGCCATCGGTCATCTTGACCATCACACAATCAAAAAGCGCCGCGCCGGGTCCGAAGCAACATTCTTGGTTGTCACGTACCAAAACGAACTGATCGATGTTGGTCATCCGGAACAGTGTGCTGGGCAAGATATAGCCGCGCAGTTCGACGCTTCGTCCGTTCAGAAATTTGACACGATCGGTCAATTGTTTTTCGTCAAAGGTTTCACCTTTTTCGATATCAAACTTCAAGTCGTCGAAGTTGATATCGCCTTTGGCCAACCGCGCCTGACTGCTCTTGCGATCTTCCGCCAGCTCGCGTCCCTCATCGTCCACCTGGGCACCGCGAATGGCCGCGCGTGAGGGGCGGGATTGGTCCTCGGCGCTCACCGTCGCGGCAGCCCACAATCCGGCCGTCAGGGTCAAACAAGCGGCCAGCAGGTTCCAGCGAATGCCCGCGGCTTGGCGTGCCAGGGACGCGATCGAGGTCGGGACAATGTTCGGCTGCACAACAAAAACCTGGGATCGCGGTGTACGGATGACGAGGTTCAGCGGATTTGGTCGACCTTCATTCGATACAACACTTGGTTGTCAAAGTCGGCGATTTCACGCGGCGTTCGGTTCAACTGGAACTCGCCGGCCAGTTTCTGTTTCAGGAAACCGGCACGAACGGTCTGCCCGCCCTTGAGCGTCACTTCAATCATGTCGCTGCTGACCGGTTGTCCGCCGAAACAGCAAGTGCCCAAGTCGGGAACCAGGATGAATTGACGAAGCATTCCGCTGCCGGAGGACGGGTGGATGTAACCCTTCAAAAAAACCTTCTCCCCGTCAATCTCAAAAGCTTTATCGGCCGGCATGTCCGATTCGCTTTCGGGTTGCTGCAGCTCGTAAAAATGGACTCGCGTATAACCGTCGGGCACCTCGGTCATGTACCAATACGCGTGCAGCGATCCCACGCCCGCAAGCATCAGTCCGTTGACCGCCAGCCCGATCATCGCCAGCAATTTGCCGCTGTATTCGTCGGGATAACGGCCGATCATCCGCAGCGCCAGCACCGACGCGGCCAGGCCCAATGCCGCCATTCCCAGCACAGGCCACCACAAGATGCCGACCAACGCCAAGAAGGCAAACACGATCGACATGATCGCCCAAGGACTGATCGCGCGATAGGGAAATTCAACCGAATCATCGGTCGCGGACAGTTGTGCAGCATCAACAGACATGGCAGCAGTCATGATCGAAAATTTAAACCGTCACGATCGAACACAGAAACAAAAATCCGGAATCCGACCGTCCAACGCGATCTTTAGGGCCGTTCCCCCGACCTGCGTCGTGCCGACGCCAAGGGAAATTCAGCGGGCTCCGCCGGTCAAAAGCAGGTACTGGCCGATCACGATCGAACCCAGATTCACCGCCATTACGCCGGCGATGCGACAAAGGTTCGCCCACGGGGCGGCGGCCGCCTCGGCCGTCTGCACCTTCAGCGCCGGCCGGTCGGTTTGTTCAAATCGCCAGGATGACGTGGCGGCGGGTTCCGCATTCTCGGATTCGGATCCCGAATCCTGATCACTAGAATCTTCGGGCTGAGGCTTGGGAATCGAAAAGAACATGTTGGCCCGGCGGACCGCTTCGGGGTCGACTTTGGACAATTCGTCCAGTGCTTCGCGCGCCTCGGGCTTGGGACAGGCTTTCAGGTAATTGACGACCGGGACGCGGACAAAGCTGGTTTCTTCATCGGCTTCCAAAAACAACTGTTTCATGCGATCGATTTGCGACCAATCTTCCCATCGTGCCAAGTCGGGAATGACCAAATCGGCCAAGTCCGGACGCTGCAGAATCAGGTGCAAGGATTCAATCAATGCACTGCGGGCGATCACATCGCCTTCGGTCCCGTGGAATCGGATGGCCATGATGGCCGCGTAGGTGTCGCCGTAGCCGCATTGCCTGTTGGCCAAGAATTTCTCGTTGATCAGCGGCAATCCCTTTTCGCCGGCCAGTGTCAGATAACAGGCGATCAAGGCGTCCAGGCCGTTCCGGACACTTTTTTGTTCGCTGCGCAACATGCGTTCCAGCATCGGCAGGTCGTCTTCGCTGCCGCAGACGCCCAGCATGGTCAGGTACAAGCGTTTTCGATCCGCCGACAGTTCCGGATCTTCGATCCACTGGATCAGTTGGGCGTGGTCCATGTCGTCCTTGATTTCGCGGACCGCTTCATAGGGGGTGATGGCGAATTCGTCGTAGGCGTCGCGTGACAGCATCGAATCTTCATCCTGCAAATAATCGATGAAGAACCGAAGCCGTGATGCGGCATCCTCGGCATCCAATTCGCTGACTCGGATGACGTATTTTTCGACGCGTTCGTTCACCGGCAGACTGGACCACTGCAGATCCGGTGGCTGGGCACCCTGAACCAAGAACCGACGGGACTTTTGAATCTCGCCAAAGTAGATCGCGGTGATGACATCGCCGACTTCCGCATGCTGGTCGCCCTTCAGGATCGTTTCGATACGCATCCGGACACCGCCGGTTTCGCTGTCACGCGTCGTTTCGGTGTCGACCACGGTCGCGATGGCCACGACGTCCATGGCCTGCATTTCCTGGCGAAGCGTTTGCGAAATCGCGTTGCAAAAGGGGCAGCCCAGTGCCACCGATGTCCCGCCCCAGGGGGTCAGGGTCGCGAAACAGGCCAACAGCGAAGCGACGATGGCGAGCGGGGTTCGGCGGAACATGACAGCCTTTTTCGGTGAAACGTCATTCAAAAGCATGGGGACATCGTTGCAGCGGAATCCAGCGTCTCCGGCGGGATCGCTCGCGCGTTGTGGTTCATCATACGTAGGGCGGCCCCGCGCTGAGAAGGCAAAAGCGTTCCCCGAATCGACTCAACCCGCCATGACGGACGTGCCGATAGAACGGGTGCGTCGGATTGCAGGGGATATCCCATTTGCCGGCTGCGCCATGTCGTTCGTAGGGGGAAATCACAGGATGATCCGTCAGATTTTCATTGCCGCCGTTTTAGCGGCCGCGGCTTTTGCCACCATTCAACCGGCCTCGGCCGAACCTCGTGCCTATGGTCAGGCATGGGGTGGCGGCGCCAGACCGCATGACTGGAACCGCTTTTATCACTATCCGTACGTCTATTACCCGCAGAACTTCTACGGGCAAGACTACTACAAAAGCAGCGACAGCTTGTACCATCGTTATCCGTCCGAAATGCGGATTCCGGTGTACAACAAACGCTGGCACAACTTTTATCCCAGCAACCGCCGGTTCCACAGCGGACATCACTTCATCCTGGACACGTTCTAGGCCGACGGCGGCGGGTTTCGACGTGTAAGACGCAGATCCCGCGGCCAGACGCGGCGAACGGTCCGGCGTTGATGCATCCCTTTGCAGGGACAAGTCCGTACCTTTCGTCCGTCGATCCCGCTTTCGGGGGCTTAGCCGTTGCCAAACGTTACGCAACTGCGTTCGTTCGCCAAGCTGTTGACCCAGCACGGCTTGGCAATGTGGGTCCTGGATGAAGATGACCGGATCGCCCTGGCGACCGACGCCGTCGGCGATCGATTGCGCTGTGACAGCGACGAATTGATCGGCGTGCGTGTCACATCCGCCGGCGACGATGATGCCCTGTCGCGCTGTGCGGCTCATCTGACACCGCCCCCGGGTCGTGGGGTTACCGGCTTGTTGGTCGTGCCGTGGTCCGGCCCCGAATGTCCGAACGCGGCACCGGGTCTGGTCGAATGTGCGGCCTTTCTTTCTTGGCCGACCGCCCCCGGGCGATCACTGACAATCGGTTGGATCGGGCCTTCGGATCGCTTTCCGCTGTATCCATCCCAGACAAACGATCCTTCTTGGCAAGCGTCCATCGAACTGCAACGCCATCTGCGGATCTGGATGGATGAAGATCGACGGATCCACGACCCGATCATCGCCGGCGACAGTGATGCGATTCGACGCACGCGTCGCCAGTTGGAAATCGCCGGACGCATTCGCGATGACACACTGATCACCGCGCCGGGGGGTTTTCCAAGCGAACGCTTGGCCCAACGGTTGCATCAGCTTTCCACGCCCGTCGATTCGGACGACGCGAACCAACCGGCGATCGAACCGACCGAAACGATCGACGGTGCGCTGATGGATTTGGAATTGTTGGAGGCGGTCGCCGCACCGTTGATCAGCCACCTGACCGGGGACGGCCGACCGACCGCCACCGTCGTGCTTCGAGGTTTGGAGGAAACACCGCCGGACGTGCAACAGCGGGTGGATCAGTGGAAGGATCTGTTCGGACAACGTTTGCGATTGATCGCGATTCTGGATCGACGCCACAAAGGATCTGCCGACGTCATTGAGCCTTTGATGCGGCGGTTGTGCGGATTGATGATCGACGTTCCCTTTTTGGCCGATCGGCCCGATGACGTCCCGACGGTTGCAGCAGCTTTGCTGGAAAGCCGACGAAGTGGCGGCAACGTCATTGCCGAACGCTTCAACCGCGACGGTCAAGATGCGTTGGTCCGCTATCCCTGGCCCGGCGACATTGGCGAACTGGACGATGCGGTTCGTTTTGCTGCGGGCATGGGTTCACAGGCCGTGCTGACCCGCGAACACTTGCCATTGGCGGTGCGTTCCTATCGTCCACCTTCGGCCGAAGCCGATGCGATGGGTGACATCGACTTGGACGCGACCCTTCATCAAATCGAACGGCGGTTGATCGAAGAAGCGGTTGCGGCGGCCGACGGAAACCGCAGTGAAGCTGCCAGGCGTTTGGGAATCAGCCGTGCGCGTTTGCTGCGCCGTTTGGAAAGTCAGCCGGACGGTGACACCGGCACAACCAAGGACGACAGCACACCTTCGATCTCCAACGAATGATGCCTTCGCAATCTTCCGCCGATGATTGGATGCGACCGTGGCGTCGCCGACGACCGGATCGAATCGTCGTGGTGACCGACGAAGAATCCTGGTTGCTGAATGTTCGCTTTGTCATCGATCGTATGAATTCCGTTCGGGATACATCCACGTCGACGTCCCCGAATATGAACCCAACCCCGCCCGTCCGTGTCGACCGGGCGGTTGCACCGCCGATCCGCGACAACGGACCGGGGGCAAACGCGCCGGGGATCCTGGCAGACGACTTTCGACGATGGCTGGATGACCTTGCCGTGGATCGCCCCGACATTCTGATCTGGCATGACAGGATTGCCACGCCGCTGGTTATTGCCGCGCACCTGCGAAGCGCCCGTGACGTCGCGCGACGACAGTGGGTGGTGGGCGAAGGTTTGTCCGATCGCGACCGATTACTGATGCACAGCCAAGGCGCCGAAGGCACCGCGGCGACCGCAGCGGAACTGTGGCGAATGCGACATCGATTGACCGCGGGATTGGCGATCTTCGACGGATGCTTAGACTGACATTGTTCACGTCGGTGGTTTTGACGAACCACCGGTGGTCAATGTTTCGGCGGCGCGACGGATACTTGCGTATGCCCTTTCGACTGTCCCGGTCCCTTCTGCCACGGTCACAACCCCATGTCTGAAATCACGCTTACGGCCGTCCAAGCCATCTTGGATCAAACGCTTGACCCCGAAACCGGTCGCGCGATGGGACCGATGGGTCAGATCCAAGACGTTCAGGTGGACGACAACAAGATCAGCTACAGCGTGGGCATCACGTCGTGCATGTGGGCGATCGGTGACGAAGTGCGCGACGGCATCAACGACCGATTGACGGCCGCGTTTCCCGGCGCCGCAATCAACGCAACAATCGTTCCGCATGAACGCCCACCGGCGCGAATCGGTCAATTGGGACTGCGTGTCAAGAAGGTCGTGTTGGTCGGCAGTGGCAAAGGCGGTGTGGGGAAAAGTACCGTCGCCGCATCTTTGGCGGTCATGCTGAATCAAATGGGCAGTCGTGTCGGATTGATGGATGCGGATGTCTATGGCCCCAGCGTGCCTCACCTGTTGGGGCTGGAAGGACGTCCGGAGGTCGACGCGGACAAGAAGATCCGACCGATCGAATTGCGTGAAGGATTTCCCGTCATGTCGATGGGCTTCTTGGTGGAACCCGACCAAGCGGTGATCTGGCGTGGGCCGATGTTGCACGGCAGCATCCAACAGTTTTTGCGTGACACCCAATGGGGCGAACTGGATTACCTGATCATCGACATGCCACCGGGTACCGGTGATATCGCCCTGACGTTGTCACAGTCGGTCCCGATCAGCGGCGCGGTCGTCGTTTGCACGCCGCAAGAAGTCGCTTTGTTGGATGCGGTCAAAGCGATCAACATGTTTCGCAAGGTCAACATTCCGGTTGCCGGCATGGTCGAAAACATGAGCGGCTTTCTGTGCCCGGATAACGGCAAGACCTACGACATTTTCGGCCGTGGTGGTGCACGTGACAAAGCTGCTCAGATGGACGTGCCGTTCTTGGGCGGCTTGCCGATCGACATTCGCTTGCGCGAAGCCGGCGACGAAGGCCGTTTGCATGAAGTGATTGCCGATCAGCCTGATGCGGCGGCACCGATTGAACAGGCGGCGCGTGCGTTGGTGCGGCATTTGGCATCCAAAGCGGCGTCGGAGGGCGTATCGACCAGCCTTCCGACCTTGTAGAAGACACCACGGGGGCGATTCGTGGCGGCATTGGGGCCGTCGCTGCACTGCATTTGCAGCATCCGGGCACGTTTGCAGCATCCGGGCACGCGGAGCGCAAGAAAAAAGCCGCATCGGAAATGCCGACGCGGCGATGTGGATTCTGTCTTGCCGATCGAGCTGAAAATCAGCAAACGATCGAATCAAAAAGGCACTAGCGGCGCTTCTTGGCGGCCTTCTTCTTGGTCGCGCGCTTCTTAGCGGTCTTTTTCTTGGCTGCCTTTTTCTTTGTTGCGCGCTTCTTAGCGGCCTTCTTCTTGGCTGCCTTTTTCTTCGTTGCGCGTTTCTTGGCTACCTTCTTCTTGACGGCTGCCTTCTTCGTTGCACGTTTCTTAACGGCACGTTTCTTCGCTGCTTTCTTTTTGGCCACGTTCTTCCTCCGCGAGAAAGGAACTGCCAGTGAGTCATTGTGACTTGCAAAACTTTCGTTTCAGAAGTCACCGGCCACGGCTCACTGAACATGAATCGTGGTTGATCCAACGCATCACGACATCCACGTCGTACCGATCCATCGACTCAACCGTAAAAAACTGCGCGTAACTGTACGCAGTTCAGCAGATTTCGCAACATCTTTTCAACAAAAAAGTGGTTGCGAAGAAAACTTTTTTTGCTACGCGAAGACGTTCAAACAGCGTGTTTGATGCTGCAACATGCTCTGTTTCAAGCATGGCTTTGGTCGATCAATTGACACGCGACATGCAATGTGTTTTGCACACGAATCGATGGTTCGTTTACCACGCATGCGTCAACTTTGACCTTCAACGGACCTTGAACGATCAACTTGTCGCGTACCGTCGCAACGTTTCATCATTCGACCGTACAAACGGACGCATCGCTAAGCCGCGTCAACGCCAGACAGCGTTAAAAACGACCGCCGTACTGCTGCAGCATCTGGTAGTTGCCCATGGCCAGCGAAGCGAACAACAGCGTGATGAAAATCTCGCCGCTTTGCAGACCCCAAACTGCCATCAAAACGGCCACCACCAGACTTAACCACAGCGACTGTTCGATCTGGCCGCCGGCCAACTGAATGATCGCACGCGCGACGCGTCCACCGTCCAACGGATAGACGGGCAAAAGGTTGAAAAGGGCCCACAAAACACTGGGCAAAATGTAGAACAACGCGATCGCAAACATCCCCACCGTGGCCAGCGGTTGGCCCTCTTGAAGCCATTCGATTCGGTTGAAACCGGGAATGATTCCGAAGGCCGCAACGCCATAGCCGGCCGCCTTTAAACCGACCGCCAAAACCATCGCCGACGCGATCTGCAGCAAGGGTCCTGATGCGGCGATGAACAGGTCCTGGGACGGCGAAAGTCGAGTCACCGGAGCGAATTCGAAACCGCCACCGGTGGTTCGGCCGCTACGTGGAATCGCTAAACCACCGAAGTGATACAAAACGATCGATGATTCAATGCCCAGCGTCCGAAACGCCAACGCATGGCCCAGTTCATGGATGATGATCGAAACCAACAAACACGCCGCCCACAACAACAACAGCGGAAACCGCCCCGGGCTGGAATCTTGGAACAACTGGTCGACCATGTCGGCCAAACCGTAACCAAACACGACCGCTCCGATCCAAAACGTCCACGCCACGCGGATCGGAAATCCGAACAGCTGGAATCGCAAGTCGTAGGGGGATTCGGCAGGTTGTTGCAGCAGCATTGTCGGTGTGATTCCCAAAGACGTCGGCGTCGCTGCCGACAGAAGACTTTTTCGCGGATGTTGTAGTGCATCAGCGGATTCGCGGGGTCGCGCGTTCTCCGGCGCGACGGTCGTCGCTGTTTCCGGCCGCTAGCGTTCGTTTCCACCGGTCGCGGCGTCCAAGAACGACCACAAGTCGGCGTATTCTTCGATTCGCTTGCTGACCGGCGTCCCCGCACCGTGACCGGCACGGGTTTCGATACGGATCAGTGTCGGATGTTCGCAACCCTGGGCCGCTTGAAGTGCCGCGGCGAACTTGAAACTGTGCCCCGGAACAACGCGATCATCACGATCGGCCGTCGTGATTAGTGTCGCCGGATAACAAACGCCGGGTTTCAGGTTGTGCAGCGGAGAATACGACAACAGGTTGTCGATCTGGTCTTCTTCATCACTGCTACCGTATTCGGTCGCCCACGCCCATCCGATGGTGAATTTGTGGTATCGCAGCATGTCCATCACGCCGACCGCCGGCAAACAAGCCGCGAACAGATCGGGACGTTGCGTCATGACCGCACCGACCAACAATCCGCCGTTGCTGCCGCCTCGGATCCCCAGCTTCGACGAACGGGTGTAACCCTGATCGATCAAGTATTCGGCTGACGCGATGAAATCATCGAACACGTTCTGCTTCTTCAGTCGCATGCCGTCTTCGTGCCATTGGCGTCCATATTCTCCACCACCACGCAAGTTGGCCACGGCGTAAATGCCGCCCGCATCCAGCCACGCGGCGATGGCCGGTGAATACGATGGCGTCAGTGAAATGTTGAAGCCGCCGTAACCGTACAACAATGTTTGGTTTTCACCATCAAGCTGACTGTTGCGATGCCGTGTGATGATCATCGGCACTTGGGTGCCATCGCGACTGGTCACAAAGACTTGTTCGGTCAAGTAATCCTGCACCGCGAAATCGACATCGGGCGATCGCCAAAGTTCGGTTTGCCCGGTGGTCAAATCCAACCGATAGATCGAACTGGGCGTCACGTAATTGGTGAAGCTGAAAAACGTTTCGGTCGCATCCTGTTGCCCCGACAGCCCGACAACGCTGCCCACGCCGGGCAATTCCAGGTCGTCCATGGCCGTGCCGTCGATGGTGTAACGCGCCACTCGCGATCGAGCGTCCTGCAGATAGTCCGCATAGAACGTTTCGCCGAACAGTTGGACGCCTTGAAGAACGTCACGCGGATGTTGGGCGATGACTTCACGCCACTGTTCCCGTTGCGGGTCGTTGGCGTCAACGGCGATCAAACGTCGTCGCGGTGCCTGATCGTCGGTCAAGAAGTAAAGCGTATCGTCGACCGATGCGACGAATTCAAAATCCGCTTCGAAACCACCAATCAGTAATTCCAATTCGTCGCCTTCACCACGAAGCGGGTCATCCCCGTTCAACCGACGAATGAAGATTTGAGTTTTCGGTTCAGTCCCTTTCCAGTTTTGCACGACTAGAAAACGTCCGTCGTCGGTGACTTCGGGTGAAAAGCCCCATTGCGGATGATCCGGGCGTGCATAGACCAGCAGGTCGTCCGCTTGGTCGGTGCCCAGCCGATGAAAGAACAGTTTTTGGTTCTCGTTGGTGCCCGTCAGTTCTTCGCCATCGCCCGGTTCGTCGTAGCGGGCATAAAAGAACCCGCTGGCATCGGACAACCATGCAATGCCGCTGAACTTGACCCACCGAACAAGGTCGTCGGTGTCTTCGCCGGTGGCCACCGTTCGAACCTTGACGGTTCGCCAATCACTGCCGCCGTCGGCCAGCGTATAGGCGACCAACCGGCCGTCTTTGCTGGGAACCCAAGACGATAGCGCCACGGTCCCATCGTCAGAAAGTTGGTTGGGATCGATCAACACACGACGCGGCGAATCCGGTCCCTGGGCAACGTACAGAATGCTTTGATCCTGGAGACCGTCGTTGTGACTAAAGAAATACTGTTGCGGTTTTGCCGCATCAGATTCGCTGTTGTTGGCAACCGGATGGGGCAATCCGAAACGCTCGTAATTCCACAGACGTTCCAACGAATCACGAAACTTGGACCGGGACGGCAATTCGGAAAGGTAACTTTGGGTTAATTGGTTTTGAGCCTGCACCCATGCGGCGGTTTCATCACTTTCGACATCTTCGAGCCATCGGTAAGGATCGGCCACTTGGCGACCGTGATAATTATCGACGACGTCGACCGTTTTGGTTTCCGGGTATTCCAAGGTCATGTTGCTTTGTGCAGAAGCAGACGATTGTGGAAGATGTTTCGAAGCAGGCTGCGCGTTCAAAATGGCCGACGGGATCAAGGCCACGCCGACGATCCGCAGGAAAGTGAATTTCATGATGCGACTGTGCTTGAAGGAGAATGGTGCATGGGGCAAAGCGGCCGATGTTCCACCACGATAGACTATGTTTTGGCCGATCGGGGTGGGAATGGATAGACGTCGCCAAACACATCACAGTTCAAATGATCTCGTCAAGGATTCCGGCGTTGACGGGTCGGTGCGGACGACGGCTTCGCGGATGGTGTGGACGATCGGGCGATCTGTGACGCAACGGGGTTCACGCTGGCTGCACCGTCAACCAATGGTGATATTGGCGGTACTGGCATGCGTGGGAATTCTGCTGGATCGGTTCGTCGGCACCCGTTGGGGCGTGATGAGCCTGTGGGTGATCGGATCGGCGGTCTGGACGCTTTGGGGTCCGGTGCGGGGGCGGACGTTTGCCGCGATGCTGGTGGTGGTCCCATGTTTCGCGATGCGACACCACCTGGAAACGACGCGTTACGACGCGGCGGAATTACGACAACACATCGGTGAATTTTCGCGGCCCGCCATTGTTCAAGCCGTCGTGGACCGACCACCGACGTTTCGTCGTCACCCGCTGGCCGACCAACGACGGCTTCGCAATCAACCGACGATGCAAACGCGATTCGAAGTGACCGTGTCGGCCATTCGCATCGGCAAAGCATTTCGAAGCACCGGGGGCCGTGCGATGGTCACCGTCGACCAGCCGTTGTCCGATTTGCGGTGTGGCGATGCGGTCACACTGCTGGGTGAGTTGAGCCGTTTTCAGCCGGCTAGCAATCCAGGACAGCCTGACTTGCAACGCGTTTATCGGCAACGACGACTGCATGGTCGAATCCACGTGGATGACGCGGCCGGTGTCATCACATCCGCGGCCGATGACCAACCGGCCTGGTGGGCGGCGTCGGGGAATTGGATCGGACGCTTTGCGGGCGAACTATCGCGATTGGGCCGTCAATCCATTTTGCGTCACACCGATGTCAGCAGCGGTCCGCTGGCGATGGCGCTGATCTTGGGACAACGCGACAATGTGAATCCGCTGACCCGTGATCAGTTGTTGGTGACCGGTACCGTGCATTTGTTGTCGGTCAGCGGTTTGCACCTGGCGATCGTCGTGGTGATGGCCGGATGGTTGGCGACATTTGTCGGCGTCCGCGTCCATGGTCGCGTCGTGCTGATTCTGTTGACGTGTTTGGTCTATACCGCGGTGACCGGTGGTCGGCCGCCGGTGGTTCGGGCATCGATCTTGGTGGCGGTTTACGCACTGTCACTGTGGGTCCGGCGACCCGCCGTATCGATCAACTCGTTGGGGTTGGCCGCCTTGTTGTTGTTGTTGTGGAATCCCACGTTGATCGAAAGCATCGGCGTTCAACTGTCGTTCATTGCGGTTTCCACGTTGATCATTTGCGGGTCCACCGATCCGTTGCAAAGCGAAGCGGTCCGCCAAGAACTATCGCGAGAAGAACAGCTGGATCGATTGATCGAAAAATCCAGCCCGCCGATCGCCTATCACGCCAGACGAATCTGGACAGGTGTCCGCAACGCGTTTTCCTACAGTGCCGCGGTGACCTTGGTCAGCGCACCATTGGTGTGGCACCAGTTTCATGTCATTTCACCCATCAGTGTCTTGGCCAATGTGTTGTTGGGTCCGTGGATGTTCATCGCCCTTGCATCGGGTCTGGTGACGATCGCGCTGGACCAGTTGTGGATGCCTCTGGGTCTTCCCAGCGGTTGGATTTGTCACCAAACCATTTTGGTCATGCGCTGGATCGTCCAGCGGGCGGCGGAAATACCCGGTGGCCATTTTTGGTTGCCTTCGCCGCCGACCTGGTGCGTCGTTGGGTTCTACGTCGTCTTGATCGTGGCCTTACTGTCACGTGGCATCGGTCGATCGACCAATCCGATTCCGCCGGCACTCGAAAATCCACGGCGGCGGAGTCTCATGGTGGCAATATCGGCATGGGGGTTATGGGTTGTGATGGCTTGGTGGTTGTCCACGACGCCGGTTCCCATGAACAACGCCACGACGGAATCGATCTTCGTCGACGTCGGCCATGGAACGGCGGTGGTGATGCGTTTCGACCAGGATGATGTCTGGTTGTATGACTGTGGGCACTTGGGCAACGACCTTGGCGAAAGCCATGACATTGACGGCGTGTTGTGGTCACTGGGCACCACGCACCTGTCGGGCATCGTGTTGTCGCACGCCGACTCGGATCACTTCAACGCGTTACCGTCGCTGTTGAATCGGTTTGACGTGGATCAAATCATCACGCCGCCCGGCATGATGGATGAACCGGACGAACCCGCGCTGATTCCGATCCGAAACGCCATCCGGCGGCACCGTGTTCCGGTGAAGACGTGGTCGGTGGGTGATCATCACCAACGCGATCGTGCGGATCTGGTCACGTTGCATCCGCCGAAAACTCGTCTGGCCGGGTCGGACAACGCGAACAGTTTGGTGTTGCAGATCAATGCCGGATCGACGTGGATGATTTTGCCCGGTGATTTGGAACCGCCTGGTACGATGACTCTGGTCAACGGCCCACGTCCGTCGCCCGGCGGCGTGATGATGGCACCCCACCACGGCAGCCTGGCAGCCGATTCAGACATGGTGCTTCGCTGGGCCAGACCTTCGAAGGTCGTCGTCAGTGGTGGCCGACGCGCACTGCATCCGGACGTAGAAATCGCGATGCAATTGACCGGTTCGGATGTGGCGATCACGCGTCGCGACGGCGCCGTCCGCGTCCGTTTGTTTTCCCAGGGGCCCGACCAGATTCAGATTCGGCGTTGGAACCAGAACCCGTGGTGATCACGACCGATCAACGCCGGCGCATTGTTTTGTGATTCGTCTGCCGCGTACGTTTGGCGGCCGACCGAGTGTATCGGGCAAGGATCCTTTCGGGGCGCATCGAATCGGGACGGGCCACCCTAGTGAGGCAGGCGAATCGAAGTCGATCGATTAGACTTGGCGGTAACACCCCCCGGCACCCCCAAGTTGCTGTTCAGTTTCCATGTTGGATTTTCTCAGCGAGATTTCCGTGATCTGCTTTGCCAGCTGTTATCTGCTGGCTTTGCTGCTGGAATTGTCGCGATTGATCGGGCGGTATCCCGGTCGCGGTATCGCCGTTCTGGCGCTAACCATCATCGGGCTGTTGACGCAGTTGGCGTATCTGACGTTGCGGGCGACCGGATCGGACGGCGGCGATGAATTGTCACGCTTGGCAACCTGGATGGACTGGTCTTTGCTGACGTCGTTCGGATTGGCGGTCTGCTTTTTGGTGATGTATCTGCGTCGTCCCGATACGGTGATCAGCTTCTTCTTCTTGCCGGCGATCTTGTTGTTGATCGGGTTGGCGGCGATGCTGCGAAACCAGCCTCCGTTCACCCGCAGCGAAGCGTTTGAAATCTGGCGGACGGTCCATGCGATTGGGATGGCTGCCGGATCGGCGGCGGTGACCGTTGGGTTTTTAAGCGGTTTGATGTACCTGTTCCAGTCGCGACGTTTGAAACAGAAACGTGCCGGTTCGACGATTCGCTTGCCCGATTTAGAAACACTTCAGCGTCTGAGTCGCGGTTGTTTGCTGACCAGTTTGCTGTCCGTCGGCGTGGGCGTGCTTGCCGGCGTTGTGATGAACTTGAATCGATGGGGCCAAGTCGGCTGGACCGACGGCGGCGTTCTGTTCAGCGGTGCGTTGTTTCTGTGGCTGTTGATCGCCAGCATCGTGGAGATGTTGTATGCCCCGGCACGACGCGGCCATAAGGTGGCCTATCTGACGTTGGCCAGTTTCGGCTTTTTGGTTTTGGCGATGTTCGGCGTGTTGGGATCACCCCACGGTGAACCAGCGGTCGAACCCGGGCCGCCCGCTGTGGGAATCCACACGACGACACCAATCGATTCGATCGTCGTGGGCAAATTCTTGGATCAGCCGGAGGTCTTCCTGCGGTGACAAAATCCGACACGCCAAAATCCGCTGCGACATCGGAAGATTCGACAACGGACAATCCGACACCCGACAATCCAGTCGCACAGCCGGCCAATGGTTCGGCCGGGGCACTGCAAATGATCGGCTGCAGCCACCACGATGCATCGGTGGAATTTCGTGAAAAGGTCAGCGTTCCCGCCGATCAAATCGATGCGTTTCTGGGTGCGTTTCGGAACCGATTCCCCAAGGGCGAATTGGTTCTGTTAAGCACCTGTAATCGTGTGGAGCTGTATGCCGCGTCCCCCGACCCGTCGACGTTGGACCGACGAGCCTTCGCCGATTTCGTCGCCAACCAACAGCGTTTGAATGCCGACGATGTGTTGCATCAGATGATTCATCGCAGTGGTCCCGAAGCGGTCGAGCACCTGTTCACGGTGGCGGCCAGCCTGGACAGCATGGTGCTGGGCGAAGCGCAAATTTTGTCCCAGGTGAAACAGGCCTATCAACAAGCCAACATGTTCGGTTCAACCGGACCGCTGACACATGCCGTCTTTCAAGCCGCCAATCGCGCGGCCAAACGTGTCCAGCAAGAAACCACGATTCACCGACGACGTGTCAGTGTGCCCAGTGTCGCGGTGGGCGAAGTCGTTCCCGAGGTCTTTGATTCCTTGGCCGACAAGCGTGTGGTGCTGTGCGGCGCCGGCGAGATGGCGGGGGAAACATTGCGCTACCTGAAAGACGCCGGTGCCCGCGACATTTGCGTGCTGAACCGCAACCGTCCACGTGCGATCGAATTGGCAGATCAATTTCAATGCGAAAGTGATGACTGGGAACAGTTGAATCAGCGTTTGGTCGGCGCCGATTTGTTGATCGGCACCACATCGGCCGCTGAACCGATCGTCAGTGCGGCGACCTTTGCCCAGATCCATCCGCGGCGCCGAGGCAAAGTCTTATTGATTTTGGACCTAGCGGTACCCCGCGATTTCGATCCGGGGATCGACGATTATTCCGGAGTGTATCTGTATCAGATCGATGACTTGGAAGCGGCCTGCACGCGAAACCGACGTGAACGCGAAAAGGAATGGCCCAAAGCGAAGAAGATCATCGCGGAAGAAACCGAACGTTTCTTTCACGATTTGAATCATCGTGCCACCGGTCCGGTGATCCGGCGTTTGCGGAACCAAGCGTTGGAGATCAAAGACGACGAATTGGTCCGTCTGAACAACAAGCTTCGCGAAATGGGAATCGAAGAAGCCGCGATCAAGGAGATCGACAAGTCCTTTGATCGTGTGGTCAACAAACTGTTGCACCCGCCCCTGGCATCGCTTCGAGACGATGCCGCCGAAGGCCACAGCCGCGGGTTGTTAGAAGCGCTGCGGCACTTGTTCAATCTGGGCGACGATTGATTCGGCTGCGCGTGGTTGATTCGGCTGCGTGTCGCGATCGTTCATCACGAAGCGACGAAGCTTACTCTGACCAGTCCTCATCATCGTCAGCGGACTCATCGTCGTCATCCCAGTCGTCCGACTCGTCTTCTTCGTCCCAGTCTTCATCGTCATCGTCGCCGACTTCTTCCCAGTCGTCGTCTAGATCATCTTCTTCGTCGTCGTCATCGGACGAATCTTCATCATCGTCGTCGTCTTCTTCGTCGGCCCAATCGTCGCTGAATTCATCGTCATCGATTTCTTCATCGTCGTCGTCGTCGAAACCACCTTCGTACAACTCGTCTTCTTCATCCTCGATGACAGCGACGGGCGAAGCGGTGACGTCGGCCGCTTGATCCTGTGCGAACGAATCGGAATCGGCCGCAGCTTGATCCGGCTGGCTGGTGGTGAATTCGATTGGGGATGCCATGGCGGTACTCACGACTGACTCCTTCGTTGATGTCGATGATTCGTCGAAGTTTGATTCGCGCGAAGGGGATTCGTTCGGTGTTGGATCGTTGGGATCCGAGGGCGGATCGTCGCGAACGGCCTGCCATTGAATTTTCGGCAAGTCGTCGGCGCCTGTCAGGCCAAAGAGTTGTAAAAAACGTTTGGTGGTTCCGTAAAGATAGGGGCGGCCGAGCTGTTCGCTACGTCCGGCGATCCGTATCAAATCGCGTTCCATCAGTTGTCGTAGGATTTCGCCACACGCGACGCCTCGCACTGCTTCGGCGTCGGCACGCGAAACCGGTTGGCGATACGCGACGACCGCCAAGGTTTCCATCATCGGGGATGATAACCGGATCGGCCCCGGCACGTGGCTAAGCCGTCGCAACCAAGGTGCCAAGGCCGCACGGGTCACCATCCGGTAACCGCCGGCCAGTTTTTCGATCCGCATCGCACGGTGATGTGTGCTGTAAATCTCGTTCAATTCACGAATTCGTGTCCTGGCCTCGGTTCCATCGGCCAATTGGGCCAGCTGGGCCAGTTTTCTTGTCGAAAGCGGGCTCTTGGCCAGCAACAAAACGGCTTCACATCGCATCCGACGCTGCTGCGGGTCTTCATCTTCGGCGTCGTCCGCTGCGGCGACGGTGTGCCCCACGCCCATGGCGGCGGCCGATTCGCCGCGGTGATAGACGTCATAGGGTCGACGCAGTGGCCGTGATCCCCAACCATGATGGCTACCCCACGGATTGCCGCCGGGTCGATTTGTCCCAACCGTCATGGACAACGATGGCACCGCAGCGGTTCGAATCGTGGGTGGGAAGCGGCGTTTCATCCCAGCAACTTATGAAAAATGAGCACGGTAAGCCACACGAGCGAAACGCCAAGCGGAACCGAACGCCCGACCAATCGCCGTCCGCGGCGTCGTTGGTCGGCGGCCCGTACCCGTGGCTGGATCATTGCTTTGACGATCATTCTGACGGCGGGCGGCTTGTTTTTCGGGATCCGGTTGCTGGGATACGTCGAAGGCGAAGAACTTTCACCCGACACCTTTCGCCAACGCAGCTTTCAGTTTTATGAAATCCCGTTCCTGCAATGGCAGATCACGCCGATTCGTCGCAAGGTGCGTTCGGACGCCTTGGCGACGTACCTGCGACAAAACGGACTGATCCAGGCGTCACCCGCATCGCAACCACCCGTCGATGGCGAGCAAGACGCTTCCACTTGGCACTTGATCCGATTGAATCGTTTCGTCCGTGGTTCCTCCAGCGCCGATGCCGCCTTGCTGGTCGATCAAATGGATCTTGATCGAAACGGGAAACCCTATTGGAAGACTTGGTCGACCAATCACCCCGAAGCCGCCAAACAGCTGTGGCCCGAAATTCAACGGTTGGCCCGACGCGAGTTGTATATCCTGATGCCCGGGGTTTTCGAGATCGCCCAGCGTCACACGAACACGACGTCAGCACGGGGTGATGCACTGAATCAAACGATTCGACGCTATGTCGCTGGTCAGTACGATGGTTTGATTCAAGACGCCAAAGCAGCGAACAACCCCGCTCTGGCCGATGAACTGTTACGGGAAGCATTAGCGGATGATCCTGAATTCCGTCTGCGATCCGTAGTAAACCCGTGACCACCGATCAATGTGTTTGGCACCTCCGGGGCCGAAGTGATGCAACGTGATTTATCTGGATAACAATGCGACGACGGTGACCGATCCGGACGCCGCCAAAGTGGTTCATGACGTTTTGATGCAAGGGCCGGCCAATGCATCAAGTCAACACGCCGAAGGCCAGCGCGCCCGCGGTGTGTTGGACGATGCGATCGAACAGGTCGGTCGACTGTTGGGCAGTGATCTGACCCGACCCGGTGGTCCTCGGTTGGTCATCACCAGTGGCGGTACCGAATCGAACAATACCGCGCTGCGGGGCATCGGTGATCCGGATCGACCGCTGGTGGTCAGCTGTATCGAACACCCCAGCGTTTTGTCGACGGCCCAAAAGATGCAAGACGCCGGTCGAGCCGTCCGGTACTTGCCCGTTGATTCCGATGGCGTCGTCCGTACCGATCGGCTGGCCGACCTGATCGGTGAAGGCGATGATTTGGCGGGTCTGGTCAGCGTAATGTCGGCGAATAACGAAACCGGGGTTCAGCAGCCGATCGATGAAGTCGCGAAGATTTGTCGCTGGAAGAACGTTCCGCTGCACGTCGACGCGACCCAATCGATTGGCAAAGTCCCCTTCTCGGTGCATTCCAGCGGCGCAGCGGCCGTGACCCTTTCGGCCCACAAATTTCACGGGCCTCCGGGAATCGGCGGCCTGTGGCTGGACGCGGGCGTCCGCGTCGATGCATTGATGCAGGGCGGCGAACAACAATTGGCCAGCCGTCCGGGAACCGAGCCGGTCGCCTTGGCGGCCGGGATGGCCAAGGCCCTGGAAAACAGTTTGGCATCGCTGGAAAAGATGTCCGGCACCGTGGCGGCAATCCGCGACCGTTTGGAATCAGAAATTTGCCGTCGTACCGGTGCGGCAGTCATCGGCGGCGATTCCCCCCGGCTGCCCACCACCACGTGCCTTGCTTTTCCGGGCGTTGATCGCCAATCACTGTTGATGGCGCTGGACATGATGGGGGTTGCCTGCAGTTCAGGGTCCGCTTGCAGCAGCGGCAGCAGCCAGCCCAGTTACGTGCTGATGGCCATGGGATTGGATCGATCGCTGGTGGATTCCGCGTTGCGTTTCGGGGTGTCCAGGTTTTCCACAGAAAAAGATGTGGATCTTGCCGCCGAACTTATCTCTAGTGCCTATCAGCGTTTACGCAGTATTTAGGCTGTGGAAAACTTTGATTTTTGGGCTCGATTTTCTCGACCTTTGCACATAAAACACAGCAGTCAAGACGGTGACTTTCGCCTCTTTCGGTCTTTCCCGCTGTGCAAACGTCGGCCCAACCCGAATCAATGCCCACCGCGTCATCGCTGGGATCTGCGGATTCCCGGTCGCGTCGTGTCGTGTCGTTTCCGCTGGAACGCCCGCGTTTAAAAGTCCGGCGACACCTACGCCCCCGTCGCGGCGGGAACGATGCAACCACCGCTAAATCGCTGCCCTATTGCGTTTTAGGCCCCGAGAATCAATTGCTGTGCCATCTGGCCGGTCCGCAAGGCGGATTGTTGTCATTGGCCAGCCCACTGTTGATTACCGGACCATCGGGCATCGGCAAATCGGCCTTCGCCCTGCACTTGGCGGCCCGACATGCCGTCCAGAATCCGGACGACGGTCAGCCCGCGGTGGTGCATTACTTGCCGGCGGTGGATTTTGCCCGTCAGTACGCCGATGCGATCAATTCGGATGACCTTCCACCGCTGCAAAGCGAATTGGACGAGGTTGAAATCCTGGTGCTGGATGACTTGCACCTGATTGCGGACAAGTCGGCGGCTCAGGAGGAATTGGCCAACCGAATTGATCGACGCGCCGAATCCGGCAAGCTGACCATCTTGGTTTGTCGGCGATTCCCGTCGGACACCCGCGGATTGCGTCCTCGATTGGTCAGTCGTTCGATGGGCGGGCTGACGCTGAACATCGCCTGCCCGGGTGATGAAGCTCGTCGGGTTCTGTTGGGCGAATATTGCCTGCTGCACGACCTGGACGTCCCGCCCGACATGGTGCATTTGTTGTCGGCGGGTCTTCCCGACGGGCTGACACCACGCGATTTGGAAGGCTGTGTCAAACAGCTGAACCTGTGGTGCCGGATGAACGACCGCGCCCCCGACATGGAAGGCATCCAATTCGCTCTGGATTCGCTGCAACGCGATTCGGAACTTTCGATCAACGCGATCACCAAATCGGTGGCCCGGCATTTTCGCTTGCGATCGGCTGATTTGCGCAGCAGTTCACGCCAACAAAAGATCGTTCGAGCACGATCCCTGGCGATGACACTGGCGCGACAATTGACCACCCACAGTCTGCATCAGATCGGCGAATCCTTTGGCGGGCGCGACCATTCGACGGTACTTCACGCGATCCGTAAGACGGAAGCTTCATTGGTCAGCGACGCCGATTTGCGCCGTGCCGCGGCTGAAGTCACCGAAAAGCTGGGCGCCTGAGCCCAATCCGCCGTCGTTCGGCTTGACGACGGTTGCTTCGTCTTTTTCCCGGCGGATTCTGGAAAAGAAATCTCTACGGAGGATATGTCTGCACGCTGGTTTTCCGCATGGATAGGCTCGCCTTCGGTGACAAGATGAAAGGATTCAAACGATCGTCCGGAAAGAATCCCGAAAAAGATCATCGTGGAAAACTTGGTCAGACTCGGTCGCGTCTCGGTGTCCGTTTTCCCGATCGCACTGTCAACGTTTTCGATGCGATGTTTCCGAGTGTCGGAAACTGTCACATCGGGCGACAAAGAACGCACCGATTTCAATCGCGTTTTCCACAGCGGGTTGATTCACGTAAGTGGTTGCGACAACGGTGTTTGGCTTGACGATTCTGGCAAGATCAACATCATTCGCGTGCGCATTCCGATGACGACGGTCAATAAAAATATAAATCCCTGGATTCAATCCTCTGGGGGAACACTATCGATGCCTACAGCCGTCTTCATCCTGCGGGTACCATCCTCGGTCAGGTCGGGTACAAAAGCATGGCCGGACGGATTCACACTTTCGCGAACGTGGTCTGTCCGATCCGTGCACCCTTGCTTCGGGCCGGTGTGATCGTCCCCTGTCATTTCCCCTCCGTCCTTCTGCGACTTGTCAGCCCTCGATGAAAATTTCTTGCCAGCGTGACACCCTGACCGCCGCCTTTTCCTTGGCGGCCAGCATCGCTCCCGCACGATCGCCCAAGGAAATCCTGCAGAACGTCAAGGTGACCGCGGCCGGTGGCAAGTTGACGCTGGCAGCGACCGACATGGAGGTGGGGATCCGTTTGGAAGTCACCGAGGGCGTGGAAATCGAAGTCGAAGGCGCGGCTTTGCTGCCCGTCCAGCGGACCGGAGCGATTCTGCGGGAAAGCAACGACGAAACACTGACGATCGAAACCGACGAAGGCGGCATCCGCGTGACCGGTGGACGCAGCAAGTTCAAGCTGCCCGGCGGCAACCCCGATGAATTCCCGGTCGTCGACGGCTTCGACGAAGACAAGTACCACGTCGTGCCCACGCGGCTGTTTCGCGAAATGGTTCGCCGAACCGTTTTCGCCACCGATTCGGAAAGCAGCCGTTATGCCCTGGGCGGCGTGCTGTTGGAATTGGACGCCAATCGTGTGATCGCCGTCGGCACCGACGGACGCCGTCTGGCCCGAATGGAAGGCAAAGGGGAATCCCAGGGTGGGCACGAAACCAGTGGGATGAGCACGATCGTTCCGACACGAGCCATCCAGCTGATCGAACGGGCGCTGAACGACAAAGAAGAAACCGTCGACATCGCCGCCCGACCAAACGACTTGCTGTTGCGAACCAGCACGGCGGTGATCTACAGCCGTTTGGTCGAAGGGCGTTATCCGAATTGGCGTCAAGTTTTTCCGACTCGCGAAAACGCCATCCAGTTGGACATGACCATCGGACCGTTGTTTGCGGCATTGCGACAAGCGGCCATCGTCACCGATCACGAAAGTCGCGGGATCGATTTCACGTTTGCCGACGGAACGCTGAAGCTGGAAGCCAGCACCGCCGATATCGGTGAATCGCAGGTCGAATTGCCGATCGCGTACGACGGGGAACCGATCACCCTGACGATGGACCATCGCTACGTCGCCGATTTTTGCAAAGTGTTGGATTCGGAAACGGCATTCATCTTCGAAATCGAATCGGGCAATGCCCCTGCCCTGCTGTCGACCGACGACGGCTACGGTTACGTGATCATGCCCATGGCACGCGACCGATGAACGAAGACAAACCGCGGCTGCGAAAGGTCGGCTCCATCATCAATCAATTGATGGCACGTCGCGGTTATGCCCAAATCGCGGCTTCCGAACAAATACAGAACATTGTTCGACAAGCCGCCGGTCCGCCGTTGGCTGACAGTATCGAAGTCGGGCAACAAAAGGCGGGCGTGCTGTTTCTCTATGCCACCGATTCAGTCACGTTGCAGGAACTGAATTTTCAAAAGCGTCGGATGTTGCGAAAGATTCAAAAGGAAATGCCGGCGGCCAATGTGACCGACCTGCGGTTTCGCATCCAAGCGCCCGGCAAATCGTCATCGGCGTGATCGATCATGTCCGAATCGACTGATCCGTCACACGCCCCCATTCGCGTCAACGACTGGCAAGACCCGCGTGTCGCGGTGTTTGCGAATCTACCGCGTTCGGGTTCTGACCGACGGTTGCACCACGATGGGGTGTTCGTTTGCGAAGGCCGCTGGGTCACCCATCGAATGTTGGATAGCGATGTAAACCCGGTCGCGGTTTTGGCTCGCGAAGACCTCGCACCAGAGTTTGTCCAAGCCGCTGGTGGACGTTGTCCCGTTTATCAGATGGATAAACCGGTCATGGACCAGTTGATGGGTTTCGAATTCCATCGCGGTGTCATCGCCTGTGGAACACGGCCGGCGATCCCAAACGCCGGTGATTTTGATCGCATCCGCGGGCGTGGCTTGGTCGTCTTGGATCAGATCCATACCGCCGAAAACGTGGGGATGATCCTGCGAAGCTGCGCCGCATTCGGCGTTCAAGATGTGTGGATCGGCGGTGGGACCATCGACCCACTGCGACGACGAGTGACTCGTGTATCGATGGGGGCGGTCTTTGCCCAGCAGTTCTTTCACACTGCAGCTTTAGCCGAAGATTTGGATCGGCTTAGAAAAAAACTTGACGTGACGATTTTGGCGACCTCGCTGGAAAACACCGCCGACAGCATCCGAGGCTACCAAGTGCCCGACCGACGACCACAAGTGTTAGTGTTGGGAAACGAAGCAGAGGGTGTTGCCGAACAGACCCAACGAATCGCCGACCGATGTTTACGTATCCCGATGGCGCCGGGTGTCGACAGCCTGAACGTCGCGGCGGCCGCGGCCATCTTTTTACAGCACCTGTTTGGTGTGGACTGAATCGATCCAAGATAGTTGTCACCGCGCGTCGACAAACGGATCGGAATATTTAGGGTCTGACAACAACGCGTGATCGGTCAGCGTTTTTAGGAAAGCGATCAAGGCGTCTTTGTCCGTTTCACGGATTGCCAAGCCATCGGTGGAAGCAACGCGAAGCGATCCGCCCAGATTGGGATGTGGTTTGACTGACCAGTTGTAATGTTCCACGACTTCATACAGCGTTTCAAATCGTCCGTCGTGCATGTAGGGTGCGGTGACTTCGATGTTTCGCAGCGAAGGTGACTTGAATCGACCCATGTCCAGATCGACGCCGTTAAACCCGCCCACACCCTGATCCACGTCGGGGCCATCGATATCGATACCGTTGGCCACCGGACGCAGCATGTGAAAGAAAGCGTCTTGTCGAACCGGGCGGCGGCCGTCGGCCAATCGCGTGGGGACACCATTGCTGAAGTGACAGTTTGCACATCGCCCCTGGCCCAGGAAAACTTGCTTTCCCCGGTTCTCCTCCGGTGTAAAATTTGGAAACGGCTGGGAGATATCATCAACCGCGGCGCGTCCGATGTCGTACTTAGCGCGGTACGAAACGATCGATCGAACAAACTGGGATAAAGCCTTGGCGATTCGGTCTTGGTTGATCTCGCGATCCCCGAAGGCCTTTTCAAACAGAGACGGATAAATGGGGTCGTTTTGTAACTGGCTGGTCAGCGCGGGTAACTGATGGCCCATTTCGATCGGGTCGATGATCGGCATCAAGACTTGGTCTTCCAACGTCCGGGCCCGTTCGTCCCAAAAGAATCGGCCCCGCTGATAGAAGCGTACATTGATCAGGCTCATCGAATTTCGTGCGACGGTTTCACCCCGATGGCCGATGCTTAACCTTTCGTCGTCGGTGAACGCCAATTTCTGCTGATGGCAACTGGCACAAGAAGTGTTTCCACTGGATGAAAGGGTCGGGTCATAAAAAAGGACTCGACCCAGCGTCGCCCCGTGGTCGGTGATCGGGTTGTCATCGGGTGTGTTGTCCAGCCTGTCAGCCGATCGAGCGAAATGATCCGGCCAATCCGGATTGCTGTAGTTATCGGGCGTATCCGGCAAGTTCAATCGACGCCCGGCGCGATCGTACAAGTCGGGGCGTGTCGCATTGGACGGCCCGGACAGGAATGATCCGGCGATGGCGAACATCAGTGCGACGCGGAGGGTTCGCGGGCGATTCAAAGGCGTCATGTGGATGCACCGCAGCGTGAAATCTTTAACGGACATGGATCAAACGGCGTTTCACGATTCGGGATCGTCCGCCGTCGGCGGTGGGCCCCAACCGCCGCCGCCGGGCGACAGAATTCTAAATCGATCACCGGCACAGACCTCGATTGTATCGGCCGAGCGTAGGGTGACGATTTCTCCATCGTGAACCCATTGGTTGATACCTGTTGCACCGTCGCAACCGCCATGGACCCCATAAGGTGACGTGGTTCGCCGCCCGGTGATCCATGAAACCGTCAAGTCCTTGTGAAATTCGATTTCGCGAATCAATCCATCGCCGCCGCGGTGTCGACCGCTGCCACCGCTGTTTCGCCGGATCGCGAACCGGATTAACGAACACGGCAACCGACTTTCAAAAATCTCCGGATCGGTGATCCGCGTGTTGGTCATATGCGTGTGAACGCCGTCACATCCCGGACGTTGACTGGTTGCCCCGGCACCGCCCCCAATCGTTTCGTAGTACCCAAACGTGTCATCACCGATCAAAAGATTATTCATTGTTCCCTGGGATGCCGCGGCAAGGTCCAGGCAACCCATCAGCACGTCCACAACACGTTGACTGGTTTCAACGTTTCCGGCGACAACCGCGGCGCAACGACGTGGATCGTCGTCGGCGGGCGGATTCAATAGCCCGACCGGAATGACGAGTTGAACATCGCGTAGAAGCCCATCGCACAATGGCAAGTGATCGCCACCGGCAACTTTAAGGACGTACAAAACAGCGGCGGTGACGATTGCCGGTGTCGCGTTAAAGCCGTTTAGGTGAACGGCGGATGTGCCAGTGAAGTCGATCTTCAGTTTGGGACGATCGCCTTGGTTTGACTTGCCGATCTGAACCGCGATTACGGTCCCATCGTCCAATTGGTCTTGGTAATGACGTGGTTCGTCGGGCAACGTCGTCAGCCAGGTGTCCAAAGAATTACCCGCCAAGTCAATCAAGCGATCCATCACGCGGGTGATAGCAGCGACGTCATAGCGACGGGTCAATTCACGCAGAGCATAAACGCCATCGGTACCTGCGGCGCGTTGTGCTTGAATATCAGCCAGGTTCTGATCGGGACATCGCGAAGGGTAATCGCCCCCGGTCAACAACCGCATCAGTGCATCCGTGTTTTCATGGCCGTTTCGGCACAGCGGAAAGTCGCGAATCAAAACGCCTTCCTGTGCCAAACAGGTCGCATCCGGTGGCATTGATCCGGGAGTGATGCCACCGATTTCGGCATGATGGGCACGCGAGGCGACGAAAAAGTCTGGCGCACCCGAGCGATCGCCTGTTCGGCAAAACACCGGGGTGACGACGGTCACATCGGGAAGGTGTGAACCGCCCGCAAAGGGATGATTGCTGATGTAACAATCGCCGTCGTGCATGTCGGGATAGACATGCATCAGATGGCGGACGGTGTGTCCCATCGCTCCCAAGTGGACGGGAACATGCGGTGCGTTGGCAATCAGTGCACCATCGTATCGAAACACAGCGCAACTGTAATCTTTACGTTCGCGAACGTTGACGCTGATCGCGGTGCGACGCAGCACTTCGCCCATCGAATCGGCGATCCCTTGCAGACGACGCGCGACGACTTCGACGGTCACATCGTCCACCGTTTCGGATTCGGCCTTGGCATCACCGGAGCCGCTTGGCCCTAGGGACCCATCGGCCAAACGCTTCATTCGAATCGTCCCGCCCCGATCCACCTTGGCGTTCCAACCGGGCGACAACAGCAACGTGGAATGGTCGCTGATGATCATGGCGGGTGCGTCGATGGATTGCCCCGTCGTCAGAGCTTGCCGTTCCCAGACGCGGACGTCTTGCCAACGTCCATTGATCCAAACGCTGGTCAGGGCTGAACCAGCGTCGTGGTCCGTCGCGGGGTCGACCGATGATTCAGGGGACGGATCGACAAAAATGTCCGAGTCCGACGCCAAGGTGACTTCGCACCGCACCGCCACCCACTGGACGGGATGATCACGGCGATAGCCAAAGACTTGTTCGTGGCGTTGGTGAAACCGTTTCACCCACTGGTTGGGATCAACATGTTCCTGCAGATTGATGTCCAGTGTCAGGGTCGATTCGGTGCCTAGGTAGCGACAATCGATTTCGAAGCGAGTTTGCAACCGATCGTTGATCTTCGCCCCACGATCCGACTGCGAATCGATTTGGTTTTCCGCCAATTCGTTGGCCAGCCGTTGGTGGCACTGTTTTTGTAAAGATTCCGCAGTCTTGATCAGTTCATCGACATCGCATTGATCGGCAGCTTGATAGACACCCGCGGTGGCAACATGACCGGTGGAGGCCAGCCCCATGCCAAGTGCACTTAACAGGCTGGCATCTGGATGATCGACCACTTCGGTGATGCCCAGAAGTTCCGCGACATCGCATAGGTGACCTCCGGCCGCGCCGCCGAACCCCACCAAAGCCATGTCGCGCGGATCGATACCTTGGGACGTCGTGACCGTTCGGACAGCTTCGGCCATATGGGTGCAGGCGATTTGCAGAAAACCGGCCGCCAGTTCGTCGCAGTCCGACGATGATGGTGGGTCCAAATTTCGTTCGTCGGCGATCTCTTTCAGACGCGACATCGCCGCTTCGCGGTCCAGCGGGAATGGAAAGCGATCGGCTGGCAAACGTCCCAACAACAAATTGACGTCCGTCACCGTCAACGGGCCGCCACGGCCGTAACAGGCCGGGCCAGGGTCGGCGCCCGCACTGTCAGGTCCGACGGTCAATCGCCCGGCCACTGATGCACAAACCGAACCGCCGCCCGCGGCAACGGTGTGGATATCCATCATCGGTGTCAGGATCCGAGTGCCCGAAACTTCGGATTCGTAGCGTCGTCCGACCTTGCCCACAAAACGGCTGACGTCCGTGCTGGTGCCGCCCATGTCTAACCCGATGGCACCTTGGCAATCCATCGCTTCGGCCAGTCTGCCTAGTGCGACGACGCCACCGGCCGGTCCCGACAACACACTATCGCGGCCACGGTAATCGACATCCGGAACCAAATTTCCGGCACTGGTCATCACCAATAGTCGACAATGCCGGCTTCCGCCCAGCTGCTGACGAACGCGACGCAGGTAGTCATCCAGAATGGGACTCAGGTAGGCGTCCAAACAAGTCGTTTCGGCACGGTGAACCAGCTTGATCAATGGTGCAACTTCGGACGAACGACTGATGTTTTCAAAGCCCACTTCATCGGCCCACTGTGCGACGCGACGTTCATGTTCGTCGTTGACGTGTGCGTGCATCAGACAAATCGCAATGGAGATCGCACCTTGACGTTTCAGGTCGCGCAGCACGGTGATCACGTCATCGCGATCGGGTTGCCGGATCACTTCGCCGTGATGATTCAATCGTTCGTTGATACCGATCATCCATTTCGGCAGAGGTGCCGGTTTGATGATGTCTTTGGCAAACAAATCGGGACGGTCTTGTTCACCGATCAACAGCAAGTCTTCGAACCCCGCGGTGGTGATCAACGCGGTCGGCGCACCGGTCCGCGTCAACAGCGCGTTGGTGCCACGAGTGGTTCCCAAGCGGACAGACACCTCAGGCAACGAAGCGGCGATCGGCGTTTTCAGCAGAACGTGGGCCGCCAAAGCCGGTGCTTCCAAACCGGCATCCAGTTCCAGTACGACCGATTCGGATAGGTCCGCCCGGCTGGGCTCTCGTTCGGTCCCATCACGTTCGCCGGCCGATAATTTCAGTCGACTCGACGTCGCGTCCGTTTCGGACACGGTTCCCAGCATGATCGCTTGGCCGCCAGCGTCGATCCGACGGACGGTCGCCGAATTCCAAAATCCAGACACGCGATGTTCATCGGGCAAATCAACCGACCAATGTTCGGCGTCGATCCGCCTCGCGGTGTATCGCACCAGGCCGCTGGACAGAACCTTGGTGCTGTGTCGTCGGCCTTGGTGGCTGACGAACGCATCGGTGAAGGTACCACCGACATCGATCCACAGACGAATCGTGTCAGACGTTAAAGCATTTTTTCGAACCATCGGATCATTGTTTGCTTCGTCCGCTGGTCCATAAAGGTCATTAAGTGCCCGAGTTTGGGCAGTTCGGTCAATTGACACTCCACACCCTGGTCGCGAAGCGCCGCGACGAAGGATCGGCTGGTCGTGACGGGCACCAGAAAATCATCGCCCCCATGAATGATGTGAATCGGTGGATCACCGGTTGATGCCAGGGCCGTCGGTGAAGCGGCACGATAGATTTCGGGAACCTGACGTCGTGAACCACCCAGGAAATAGGCCAGCGAAGTGTTTTCCGGTGGCAGATCACGAAAGTCACAAGGCGGACCGCCCGCGCAGACCGCTTTGATCTTTGGCAACCGATCCCAGCGAGCGTCGTCGACCGCCCAGTCGCTGGACCGTTGGCGAATCTCGGGTGATTCGTCCGCCACCACGGCGACAAGCGCCGAAAGATGTCCGCCGGCGGAATAGCCGAACAATCCGACACGGTTCAGATCGACGTTCAATTCCGACGCATGATCGACCAGCCACAACAGGGCTTTCCGCACGTCGTCGACTTGTGCCGGAAATTTGTGTTCGGGGGCCAAGCGGTAATTGATGCTGATCACCACGTGGCCGCGTTTCGCCAACGCGTTGCAGTGGCTGTACATCGTCCATTTGTCACCCGACATCCATCCGCCGCCGTGAACCACGACCACGGCGGGGCGGTCGTTTGTCTTGGGCGGTGGATCGGGCGAATCCGGGTGTGATGGATCGATGGCGGGGCCGGGCAAGTAGATGTCACACTTACCTGCCCTGCCCGTTTCCGGGTCGTACACGACGTCGAACCTGCGGACGACGTCGCCGGCCGGCGCTGCCGAATCTTCCGCGCCGGTTTGGACGGCGGGTTCGGTCTTGGCGATGTTGTCATTGTCCGGCGTGTCCGCCCCGGCGGCCGCGGTGCTCATCAGGCCGATCACGAAACCGGTCACCAGGCAGAACGTTGTGATCGCGAAAGCGTTAAAACCGATCCACCCGAATGCGGCGGCGGGCTTGGCGGCCAAAGATGGATCTTGGGTTGAATGCGGTATCGAACGCATGATGTCGATCCATAGGAATCACGGGTGGGGACTTAGGACGGTTTCCGCCCAGGTCTATACTAGGAAAGCGGCCAGCGGCACAAACGCGTTGGCGGCCGCCCTCCCCCCATGCTTTCACTCAACCATCCGGCACGACTTTCATGTCCGAGCGACTTAACACCATTCCCGAAGCCATCGAAGCGATCGCCAGGGGCGAAGTCATCATCGTGGTCGACGCCGAAGACCGCGAAAACGAAGGCGACTTCATTTGTGCGGCGGAAAAGGCCAGTGTCGACACGATTAATTTTATCTTGGCCGGCCGTGGACAGTTATGCGTGGCGGTGTTGCCGGAGGTTTGTCGCCGATTGGATTTGGTGCCGATCGTCAACCAGAACGACGCCCCGCTGAAGACCGCTTTTGTGACCCCGGTGGACATCGCAACGGCCAAGACGGGGATCACGGCGTCGGAGCGAGCGGAGACGATTCGACGTTTGGCGGACCCCGAATGTGCGATCACCGATTTCGTTCGGCCCGGCCACGTTTACCCGTTGTTGGCCAAACAAGGCGGCGTTTTGCGTCGGGCCGGACACACCGAAGCGGCCGTCGATTTGGCACGAATGGCGGGGCTGGAACCTGCTGGTGTGTTGTGTGAGATCCTGGACGAAACCGGAGACCGTGCCAGCCGACCGAAGCTGCGGGAATTGGCCGACGAACACAACATGGTGATGATCAGCATCGAACAACTGATCGCCTATCGCCGCGTTAGTGAACGACTGATCACACGCAGTGCCGGTGCCCAATTGCCGACCCAGTACGGCGACTTTCAGATCTTGGTGTACCAAGTCGAATACGAGTCCCAGGAACCGATCGCGTTGGTGTTCGGCGACTTGAAAGCGCCCGGGCCGCCGCCGTTGGTTCGGATGCACAGCAGCTGTTTCACCGGCGATCTGATTTCATCGCTGCGTTGTGACTGTGGCGATCAGTTGCACATGGCGCTGAAGATGATCAGTCAGGAGGGCCGCGGCGCGTTGGTCTATCTGCCTCAGGAAGGTCGCGGCATCGGATTGTCCGCAAAAATCCGTGCGTACGCACTACAGGACCAGGGGCTTGATACCGTCGAAGCCAACCACGCGTTGGGCTTCAAAGCCGACATGCGGGATTACGGTATTGGTCTTCAGATTTTGAAAGACTTGGGGCTGCACGAAGTCCGCCTGCTGACCAACAACCCCAAGAAAACCGAAGCGTTCAATCTGCGTGGGTTCGACCTGCGGGTCGTTGATCAGGTGCCGATCGTTCCGGCGATCAACCAGCACAACCAACGTTACATGGAAACCAAACGCGACAAGATGGGGCACCAATTGCCGTGACCGACGACGACTTTCGGTTGACCATCGTCGGCGTCGGCTTGTTGGGCGGAAGCGTTGCCAAGGCGATCCGTCGCACGCATCCCAACGCGCACGTTCGTGGTGTCAGTCGCCGTCCTTCGACACTGGAACGCGCTTTCGATGCGGGGGTGATCGATCAGGGCTTCGAACACTTGGCCGATGCTTGTGTGGACAGTGATGTCGTGGTTATCGCCACGCCCGTGGATCGTTTGGCAGGTTATGTGATCCAGGCGGCGAATCACTCGCCAGCAGAGTGTCTGATCACCGACGTCGGCAGCACTAAAGCGGGAATCGTCAACGATGTCGGCGACGACGCGGATGCTGCCGCCAAGTTTGTGGCCGCTCATCCGATCGCGGGCAGCGAGAAAACCGGTGTCGAAAACGCCACTGATGATTTGTTCGACGGCAAAGTCATCATCCTGACCCCCACGGCGGCCAATGGCCCGGCGGTGCGTGAAAAGGCGGATCAGTTTTGGCGTGCCACCGGCGGGCGATGTCTGGAAATGACGCCCGAGGAACACGACGATCGACTGGCCGCGATCAGCCACGTTCCCCATTTGATGTCGTCCTTGGTCGCCAAGTTGACGGATCCGGAATCGTTGCCGCTGGCCGGAAGCGGTTGGCGAGACATCACGCGGGTTGCCGCGGGCGATCCGGAAATGTGGACGGCCATCTGTCAACAAAATCGTTCTGCGGTGCTGGATCAGCTGCGGCGCTGTGCGGACGAACTGAAAATGTTGCACCAGTGGATTGAAACTCGGGACGACGCAGAATTGTGCCGCTGGTTGGCCGACGCCCAGGCGGTTCGCTGGCAGTCCGACGAATCCGACGCCGGCGAGTGATTCATCCTGGCCCACTTCTCGATCCGGTCGGCCGGTCCGTATGCTTTGGGGAAACCTACGGCGATCCCTAGGGTTCGTTTCGGCGATTGATCGCTGATTCGGACCGGTTCGATCAGTCCCGACCTCGTTTTGTCACCGGGCCCGCTGGTCCAGAGACCGTTGCATTCCAGGCCGGGCCATTCATTTTCGGTCCACCGATCGGGTCGCCCGTAACACCGATGATCGAGACGCGAATCCAGGAAAATCGTGAACCATGGCCCTCTGGCAAATTGACATCTATCCGGCCGACGGCGAAGTGGATCGAGAAGGACAGCGGACGCGCGAGGAGATTCACGAGCTAGGGTTGGGCGATGTGGATGTCCGCTGCGCCACCGGCTTTCTGGTTCAAGGCGACCTGGATGAAGGACACGCCGTCGATCTGGCCCAATCTTTCCTGGCCGATGCTGTGGTCCAACGGACCGTCGTCGCGATCGTCGGCGATCCCGATTTGGCCGAACCACCTGGCGCCGAAGAAACCCTGGTCCATGTGTTGCCCAAGCCCGGGGTGATGGATCCCGTTGCAGCGTCGACCCTATCGGCAGCTGCCGATCGCGGATTGTCCGTCGACGCCGTTCGCTCGTTTCGCAAGTATTGGCTGGGCGAACTGTCCGCTGATGATCTGGACCGGATTTGTCGTCGCGCGTTGTCCAACGATGCGATCGAACAAGTCGTCCAAGGTCCGCTGCAGATGGATCGGTTGGACGTGGGATCGCCCTATGAGTTCCAAAAGGTGGTCGTCCCGATCCGCAACGCGGACGACGATGCATTGATGCGATTGTCCAAGGAAGGACAACTGTATTTGACGTTGGTCGAAATGCAGACCATCCGCGACCACTTTGAATCGATCGGTCGTGATCCTACCGACATCGAACTGGAATCTGTCGCGCAAACGTGGTCGGAACACTGCAGCCACAAAACACTGGCCGGCCGCATTCATTATCGCGGCCCCGGACCGGACGGTACGCCCGACGCTGATGAACGCCAGTATGACAACATGCTGAAAGAAACGATCTTTGCGGCCACGCAACAGATCCGAAAAACGTTGGGCGACGACGATTGGTGTGTCAGCGTGTTTAAAGACAATGCCGGCGTGGTCACCTTTGACGATCAATACCATGCGTGTTTCAAAGTCGAAACGCACAACCACCCATCGGCGCTGGAACCCTATGGTGGGGCGAACACGGGGATCGGTGGTGTGATCCGTGACCCGATGGGCACCGGTATGGGCGCCAAACCGGTTTGCAACACCGACGTGTTTTGCTTTGCCAGTCCGGACACAGATCCCACCACATTGCCGCCGGGTGTGTTGCATCCCCGACGCGTGATGAAAGGTGTGGTGTCTGGTGTTCGCGACTACGGCAATCGGATGGGCATCCCGACTGTCAACGGCGCCGTTTATTTCGACGAACGGTATTTGGGCAATCCGTTGGTCTTCTGTGGCAACGCCGGAATGATCCCGGTCGGCATGGAAGAAAAGGAGGCCAAAGCGGATGATCTGATCGTCGCGATCGGCGGTCGCACCGGTCGCGACGGCATCCACGGGGCGACCTTCAGCAGCGCGGAATTGACCAGCGAATCCGAATCGCTTTCCGGCGGTGCGGTCCAGATCGGTAACGCGATCACCGAAAAGATGGTCTTGGACGTGCTGATTCAGGCGCGTGATCGCGGACTGTACAACGCGGTGACCGATTGCGGTGCGGGCGGTTTCAGCAGCGCCGTGGGCGAAATGGGTGAAGAAATCGGCGCAGAAGTGTGGCTGGAGAAAGCGCCGCTGAAGTACGAGGGTCTCAGCTATACCGAAATCTGGATCAGCGAAGCGCAAGAACGAATGGTCTTTGCCGTTCCCCAGTCCAGTTGGGATGAACTGCGGGAATTATGCGAAAGCGAAGGCGTCGAAGCGGCGGTCATCGGGCGATTCACACCGACCGGACGATTGACGTTGACCTACCACGGCGAAACCGTCGGCGACGTCGCCATGAAATTCTTGCACGACGGTCGTCCGCCGGTGATCCGCGACGCGACCTATCATCCGGCTCCGGTGCAAGATATTGAAACCGAAGCGTTGTCGGCAGATCAACATCGACAAACGTTGTTGGACATTTTGGCAAGCCCCAACGTCGCCAGCAAACACGCGATCGTTCGTCAGTACGATCACGAAGTCCAAGGCGGCAGCGTGATCAAACCTTTCGTGGGGCCGCTGTGTGACGGACCCAGTGACGCGGCAGTGCTTCGCCCGTTGTTGACGTCGCATCGTGGCCTGGTCATCAGTTGCGGCATGAACCCGCACTACGGTGACTTCGACACCTATCACATGGCCGCATCGGCGATCGACGAAGCGATTCGAAATGCGGTTGCCGTTGGTGCGGACCCCGAACGCATTGCGATCTTGGACAACTTTTGTTGGGGTTACACCGATCGACCCGAAACGCTGGGGTCGTTGGTACGCGCCGCCATCGCATGCCAAGATTTGGCCGTTGCATTGGGCACGCCATTCATCAGTGGCAAAGACAGCTTGAACAACGAATTCAGCTATGTGGATGCGTCGGGTGAAAAGCAGACAATTTCGATCCCGCCCAGTTTGCTGATCAGCGCGATGGGTCAAATCGATGACGTGCGAAAAGCCGTCACCATGGACGCCAAGCAAGCGGGTAACGCTGTCTTTTTGATCGGCCAAACACGCCGTGAATTGGGCGGTTCCCACTTCGGTCTGGTTCACGGTTTGTCCGGCGGCCAGGTCCCCCGCGTCGACCCAGCGATGTCCAAATCCACCTTCACCGTGGTGCATCAGGCGATCATGTCCGGAATGATCCGGGCCTGTCACGACTTGAGCGAAGGCGGGTTGGCGGTCGCGGCAACTGAAATGGCCATGTCAGGAGGCCTGGGGATCGAATTGCAATTGGATGATGTCGGTGGCAATGGATCTGAGTCGTCGGCGTTGTCAGCGACCGAACTGCTGTTCAGCGAATCGAACACGCGATTCTTGGTCGAAGTGGCTCCAGGTCACGAAGACGAATTGCAGAAACGTTTCGCCGATGCCGGGGTTCCACTTTGGCACGTCGGGTCGGTCCAGTCGGATCCGCAGGTCAGCGTCGGCTGGGGGAACCAAACCGTTCTGCAGATCGACACGGCCGATGCCAAGTCGGCTTGGCTGGGGACGCTGGATTGGTAATCACTTCGTCGCCGGGCGGACTTGCTGAATTTTTGCGGGTCCGGCGACGGCGTTGCTTGTAGACTGGACGTCGAACGATCCCCGTGAACGACCCCAGCAAAACATCCCGATCGACGAACCCGATTCAATCAGTTTCATGATCTCAGCTGTACCTTCCGCCCAAACGATCACGGTCGTTGTATCCAAAGGCCAATCGCGAAACCCGGAAAAGCGTGGTTTGGAACAGGCTTTGGCGCAGCAGGCCGGGCAGATCGATGGCGTACGCGTGATCGTGGTCCCGCACCTGTACGACTTGCCCCGCAACAGCGATTCGTATCGCGAATTGGCCGAGGTCCAAGGCGATCTGATCATCGCCTCCTGGATCTTTCCGCGTGCGGCGCACTGGGTGTTGGACCGGAATCAAATTCGCGGACGATACCAGGAATTTCTGGCCGACGATGATGCGTCCGGCGACGCAGAACCGGTCGCGATCACGCCGTCGAACGACGAAGACGAACCCACGCGAGTCACCGAATTGCACCCGCGTCCGGATCGCGTCATCCACTGTGTCGATTTGAAGACCGGAAAAGATGTCGGGCGATATGTCGACGGGATCCGTGAATTGATTGGCCGGACCGATCCGGAATCGGCGGGGCTGCCGATCGTCGGCGGAAAGATTGTCGAAGTGGACGAGCCGACCAAACGTCGGTGGTACCCCGTGATCGATTTCGATCGCTGCACCAATTGCATGGAGTGCATCGACTTTTGTCTGTTCGGCGTCTATGGCGTCGACGGTGCGGAAACCATCTTGGTCGAACAGCCTGACAACTGTCGCAAAGGTTGTCCGGCGTGCAGTCGCGTGTGCCCTGAGAACGCCATCATCTTTCCTCAGCACAAGGCCCCCGCGATCGCCGGCGCCCCGACCGATGGCGATGAAGGGTTCAAGATCGATCTTTCACAATTGTTTGGCGCACCGGCCAAGGGTGATGATCCGATCGCGACAGCGGCCCGCGAACGTGACGAGCAGTTATTGTTGGCCGGGCGAGATGCGATTGGGATCGACGATCAACTGCGACGCCGGCAATCGGATTTGGAAAATCAGCCCAAGGATCGTCTGGACAATCTGATCGACGCTTTGGACGACATGGATCTGTAGCCATCGCCGCGACGATCGTGTTTCATGCCCTATGGGCATTGTCTACGGCGAAATTTCGCAAACGACGCAGCTTTTCCAAACTGTCATTGCGGTGCGTTTTCCGCGCTCTGTGAAGCGTTTTTCCCCCGTGTGGTCGAAACGGCTCGATGTCTGTTCATTAGCCGATTCGTTTCTGTGAACTTCTGGCGCCGGTGTTCCGATGGAGAAGGATGTCTGATCATCCGCCTAGGAGCCCACCGTGTCGCTGCGAACCCGCCGCCAATGTGCCGCCCGCCGAACCGCCCTCGCTTGCCTGATCGCCATGGCCGGGGGGGCTGATACGGCACGGGCTGATGAGAGCGGACTGACACTGCAGGGGCCGGCCAATGTGCAAGTGCGCATTCGCGAGGCACACAAGCCGTGGCAGGACGAGCCGGTGGAAACCATCGAGCCGGCGTTGAAGCTGTTGCCGCCTAAGGATCAGACCGCCGAATCGAAAGCGGATGAACCACAGGCCGAGCCCGCATCGGTTGAAAAGAGCCAGCCGAAATCGGTGGCCGCATCGTCGATCAAGCTGCGTCCGCTGAATCTGGCACCGGCCCGTCCCTCGGCGACCGTCGAAAAGTTGGTCCCCGCGAAACCGGTCAACCAGCGCGAAGCACGTCCTGGTCCGCTGTCGTTGGACGCCCCGGCCGCCGCGTCTCAGCCCAAGCCGATCAATGGGTTGCCGCCATCGTTGCGGACCGAATCGGATCGTGGCCTTGATTCACCTGCAAACGATTCGTCGTCGCGGAAGCCATCAGCACCCGTTCAGCGACCGGCACCCGTACAGCGAAACGTGCAGCGCGGCGTCGTTCCGAACGCCGGCGTCGATCCCGATTCCAACTGGGTCGCCCGCGAAGCGATCAACCGGATCGCCCCGTTGACCGATCCCGTTGCTCGGTCTCGTCAACCGTCGGCTCCGATCGCAACGACACCTGCCGCACCGTCGGCTGATCGTTTCCGTCCGATGCCGGCCGTGACGAAGCCTGAATTGGCGAAACCGGATCTTGCAGAACCGGACGTCGCAAACGAAACGACGTTATCACCCCAGGATTCGACTCCGTCGGCGGACCTGGAAACCCAACCCAAACTTGAACGGGATACATCGTCCGATCAGCTTCGGCCCGTGCCATCACTGGGCGACCCATCGGCGGATGTTCAGGTCAAAGAAACTCAGCGGGATGTCGCCAGCGAAACGCAGGCAACGACCAAAAAGCCAGCCGAGACCGCCGACGAACCCGTCGCGTCATCCAGCAATGCACGCGGCATCACCGTGCGTTCGTTGAAGATCGATCGTTCGGGTCGACACACCGAATCGGTGCACCCCGATTACCAACGTCCGTCGGCAGACGCGGATCAGAAAATGGCGGTTGCCCCGCGTCGTGTCGATCGTCGCAGCGATGATTCGTCCGAATCGCCTCGCATTGCCCGATCGACGCAACAGAAGACATCACCTGGACTGACCGAGGCGAACGTCAAGGATCTGGACGCGCATGATTCGAAGGCCGCATCGCCTCAAGCCGACCAGCAAGACAAATCGCCATCGGTGGCATCCGCCGCACCATCGGACGTCGATGAAGTCCCTCAAGTCGAACTGGACTACACCGGAAATCCGAAACAGGATTTCGGTTTGACCCGCACCGCGGCGTCGATGAAGGGGCGAATCGCGGGCGTGTTGAAGTATTTTTATGACCGACCGGAGATCGCCGACGGCCGCAGCAACTGGGGCATGATTCACGCGATGTTGGTGTACGGGCCGGATACCAAAGTCCGCGTCGGCAAAAAACATTACAGCACCATCGCTTGGGTCGCGGGGAACAATATCTGTCGTGGCCAGCGATTGTTGGTCGATGGGCCCAACGGCATCGAGGCGACCAATGGTGTGGGGCTGCAAGGACACGACGGCCAATTCCTGATGACCCTTGGCCTGTCTGGTGTTCCCGACACTTATCCGCTGTATGCCAGCGGTAAAAAGTACACGGTCGCTGACTTGGTCCAACGCGAAGCCAAGTCGTGTAAGTCGGGAACGGAATTGACGTTCATCATGATCGGCTTGCTGCATTACATGAGCACCGATGCAACCTGGGTTTCCGATGACGGCCAGCGTTGGGATTTTGAGCGATTGTTGGCGGAAGAATTGTCGCAGCCGATCGTCGGTCAAGCCTGTGGTGGCACACACCGTTTGATGGGCTTTGCACACGCCTTGCGGAAGCGTCGCGCCGAAGGACTGCCCATCACCGGGCAGTGGCGTCGGGCTGACAAGTTCGTGCAAGACTTCATGGCTTACACTTACAAACTTCAAAACCGCGACGGATCCTTCAGCACCGATTGGTTTTCCGGTCGTGAAGACAACGGTGATCTGGATCGAAAGATTCAAACCACCGGTCATATGACCGAATGGTTGTTGACCGCCACACCGGATCATGAAATCCAAAACCCGCGACTGTTGGCCGCGGTTCGATTCCTGGCCACCGAAATCGGCAACGAACCCCAGCGTGAATGGTCCATCGGGCCAAAAGGTCACGCCCTGCGATCCCTGGCGATGTTCTACGATCGGGTATACCGTGAAGGACCAGCGTGGCGACATGGTGCCGTCGCACGATCTAACAATGGTTCGACCCATCGGCGATATCGTCGATAAGACAGATGCCTAAAAGCTTGTATCTGGCGACCAATGCCAATGCGACCGGCAAACGCATGGTTGCTCTTGGCGTGATGGAACTGGCCATGCGACGCTTTGATCGCGTCGCTTTCTTTCGCCCGATCGTCCGCCATAGTGCTGAGGATGATCAAAGCATCCGATTGATGCGGGCGCGTTACCGCATGGAAACGACCCCGGCACAGATGGCCGGCGTGACACGTCGCGAAGCCCGCCAGATGTTGGCCGCGGATCAGTACGACGGACTGATTCAACGGATCCAAGCGGTGTTCAAAACGCTGGAGGAAAACGCCGACATCGTGGTCGTCGAAGGCACCAGTTTCCAAGGCTTGGTGCCGGAGATCGAGTTCGAGCTCAATGCCGACATCGCGATCAATTTGGGCTGTGCCCTGATGCCCGTCTATGCCGCGTCGCACGACACGGTGGAAGACTGCGTGCAATCGATCCGCATCGGCAACGACAGCTTGACCGACCACGGCGGGCAAATCGTCGCGACGGTGGTCAATCAGGTGACCGACAAGATGGACGTCGGGCTACGCCAAGCCTGTCACGATGCCGGCTTGGACGCGCAAGCACCGATGTATTTCTTGCCCGAGGTCGCGCTGCTGCGCCACCCCACGGTCCGAGAGATTCAAAAAGGGATCGACGCGACGTTGCTTTCCGGCGACGAAGTGACGTTGGATCGCGAGATCTCGCGTTTGAAAGTCGCGGCGATGCAGTTGCCCAGTTTTGCCGAGCGAATTTATCCGTCCAGTTTGGTGATCACCCCCGGCGACCGCAGCGACATCTTGGCCGGGTGTGCCCTGTCCTGTTTGCGGCCGGAAGGTCCGGCGCCGGCGGGGGTCGTTTTGACCGGCGGAATTCTGCCGCCCGATTCGATTCGTGACATGGTCCGTCACGCGTGCGGGTTGCCGATCCTGATGACGACCGACGACACGTTCACCGCGGCGAGAAAGGCATCCCAGGTGCGCGCCGAAATCGGTGAACACGCGCCAAGAAAGATTGAATCGGCCATCGGGCTGTTTGAACAGAACATCGACAACGATGACTTGGCCGCTCGATTGGAGGCACCGGTCGCCTTCAAGGTCACGCCGCTGTTGTTTGAATACTCGCTGATCCAGCGGGCCCGCGCCGCCGACACGCGAATCGTGTTGCCCGAAGGCACCGAACCTCGGATCTTGCAAGCCGTCGATGTGCTGCGACGCCGTAAAGTGGCCGACCTGATCCTGTTGGGCGATCCGGCGGAGATCCAAGCGGCGGCCGTGGCCGCCGGCGTGGCGTTGCCCGACGAAGGCGTGGAGATCATCAACCCGTTCGACAGCCCGCTGCACGAACAGTTTTCGCAGGATTACTTCCAAATGCGTCGCGACCGCGGGGTCACTTTGGACGTGGCCCGCGACCGGATGCACGAAGTCAGCTATTTCGGGACGATGTTGGTCCACCGCGGGTTGGCCGGTGGCATGGTCAGTGGTTCACGCCACACGACGGCCAACACGATTCGGCCCGCGTTCGAGTTTGTCAAAACGCGGCCCGGGGTTGGTGTGGTCAGCAGTGTCTTTTTGATGTGTCTGCGTCACAGCGTTTTGGTGTACGGCGATTGTGCGGTGATCCCCAATCCGTCGGCCGACGAACTGGTGGAAATCGCCAGCAGTAGTGCCGACACCGCGGCGCAGTTCGGGATCGAACCACGCGTGGCGATGCTGTCTTATTCCACCGGTGAAAGTGGGAAGGGCGCCGACGTCGATCGGGTCCGACAAGCCACCGAAATGCTACGCCGCCGACGTCCGGAATTGCCCGTCGAAGGTCCGCTGCAATACGACGCCGCGATCGACCCGCGTGTGGCTGCCCAAAAGATGCCCGACAGCCAAGTCGCCGGACGCGCAACGGTGTTCGTCTTTCCCGATTTGAATACCGGAAACAACACATACAAGGCCGTCCAGCGGTCGGCCGGCGCCGTCGCGATCGGTCCGGTCTTGCAAGGTTTGAACAAACCGGTGAATGATCTTTCGCGTGGTTGTACGGTCGCCGACATCGTCAACACGGTGGCCATCACGGCGGTTCAAGCGCAAAGCGTATCGGTTCCTGAAAACGCCACGAGTTCAACAACAACGATTCCAACGGGCACGTCCCCATGAACGTTTTGGTCGTCAACGTGGGCAGCACCACGTTGAAATATGCCTGCATTGACACACAGCGACGAGAACGACTGACCGAAGGATTGATCGATCGAATCGGACAAGACGGTGGCGATGCACCCGATCACATGACCGCCGTTCAAGACGCGTTGCAAAAACATGCGGACATCGAATTTGCGGCGATCGGACATCGGGTGGTTCAAGGTGGTGATCGCTTTACCGAACCCACACGTGTGACCGATCAAGTCCGATCAGACATGGTCGAATTGGATCCGCTGGCGCCGCTGCACAATCCGCCGGCTCGACGGGTGATCGACCACATCGCCACGACATCGGCGTCGATTCCCCAGGTGTTGGTCTTCGACACCGCGTATTTTTCCACCCTGCCACCGGTCGCCTATCGCTATGCGGTTCCCGATTCGGTGTATGTCGATCACGGAGTGCGAAAGTATGGAATGCACGGCACGTCGCATCAGTACGTCACCGGATTGGCGTTGGACCATCTGGCCGCCCAAGGCATCGACCGGGCGTCGGCCAAGGTGATCACGCTGCATTTGGGCGGTGGTGCCAGCGCGACCGCGTCGAAGGGCGGGCGTGCGATCGACACGTCGATGGGGCTGACACCGCTGGAAGGTTTGGTGATGGCCACGCGTTGCGGCGACATTGACCCCAGCGTGCCGATCTATCTGATGCGAACGGCCGGCTGGACCGTCGACCAAGTCGAACGGGTTCTGATCAAGGAAAGCGGGTTGCTGGGGCTGTGCGGCCAAGCCGACATGCGTCGTGCGTTGGAAGCGGCGACCGATGATGACGAGTCCGCGAAACTGGCGATCGACATCTATGTTCGGCGATTGCATAAATATGTCGGTTCGTATTTTGCGGTTCTGGGCGGATTGGACGCGTTGGTATTTACAGCGGGCATCGGTGAAAACAGTGCGGAAATCCGGCGATGCGTGGTCGAACCTTTGCACCATTTGGGGCTGCGAATGGATCTACCCGTCAACGCCTGGGCCAAACCCGATGTCCAGCCGATCGACCTGTCCGGCGACGATGCCACGGTGCGGACGTTGGTGGTACCGACCGACGAAGAATGGGCCATCGCCCGCCAGACGGCCGACGTGATCGACGGCCGATGACGCGAATCCTGGCCGATGTCCGTTCTATGATCGTGGGGGATCACCTACACTGGCATGTACGCCGTGATTCGCTGCGCCGATACATCCACCGGATCGTTTTTACCGACCTGATATGCCGACCCAACGATTGACCAAACAAACAGCGGCCATGATCGCGGTCGGCGTTGAACTGTTGAACAAACGCGATGGTGACGCGTTACTGTTGCTGTTGGACGGTTCGACCGACTGGATTCGTATCGCCGGGTTAGTGGCCGATATCGAAAAGCCGGTGATCGTTGCCGTCGACGATCCGGCCGATTTGGAGGGTGCCGCCGAAGCCGGGCTGGTGCCTCTGGCGTTGAACAAAGAAAAGGCGCCGGTGTTGGAACGTTTGCAGGAAGCCCTGCTGGAAGCCGCCGCCGACGAAGTGATCCGGCCCAACGGCGACGTCGTCGCGGTGTACAGCGGATTTCAGCAAGGCCGTCTGGATTCGATCAGCTATCTGCAGCTGGACGAACGCATGCGTCGGTTCACCAGCCGCGATCTGCAGCAGATCGAAAGCAGCGTGCCCTTAAAAACGATCAAAGCGGTGGTCGATCTGGCTGTCGACATCGGCCGTGAAGGTCGCGAGGGCAAAGCCGTGGGGACTTTGTTCGTCGTCGGCGACACCCGCAAAGTCATCGAACATGCCAGCGACAGCGGCGTCGACCCGTATCGCGGTTACAACAAGTCGTTCCGTTACCTGTTGGATCCCAAGGTCCAGGAAGACGCCAAAGAAATCGCCCAGTTGGATGGTGCGTTCATCGTTTCGGCTGACGGCTACATCGAACGCAGTCGTCAAATGCTGGAAGTTTCCCATGACGACCTGAAGATGACCAAAGGTTTGGGGTCGCGTCACTGGGCCGCCGCGGCGATCACCCTGAAAACCAAAGCCGTGTCGGTGGTCGTCAGCCAAAGCACCGGCACCGTCCGGCTGTACCAAAACGGCTTTCTGATCCTGCAGATCGTGCCGACCAACAAGGCGATCAAGTGGCAGGAATTCTCGTTCGAACCGCCCCAAGCCGGCGGGGACGACTGAAACGTCTGGCCCCCGCTGGGCAAACCCAGGCACGGGCCGCGTTTCACAACAAATCTTGCCACCGTGACGACGGAAACGCTACTGTCGTCGTCATGAAACGGACCTCGCTACGCTGGACGCACTACGCCACCTGCCTTTGGCCGGGGATGGCGGATTTGTGGTGGCGGGGTCACTTGTCGGGGCTGCCCGTGGCGATCGTGTTCGCGATCGCGCTGAACTGGTTTCTGGTGGCCAAGTTCTTGTACCCCGGATGGTTGTCCGGCGGCCTGATCCACGTCGGTTTTTGGGTCGCCATCATCGTCTGGGGCTTTTGGGTCCAACGCAGCCTGCGGGAACTGCCCGAGCGATTGGTGCCCCGCGAAGTCACCGAGAAACCGGACCGATTCGGCGAAGCCCACGCGGCCTATCTGGCGGGCGACTGGGAGCGTGCCGAAGCCTTGTTGACACAAACGCTAGCAATTGAACCGAGGGATCCGCCGGCGCTTTTGATGCTGTGCGGCGTGTATCGTCACACCGGACGTGTCGAGTCGGCGGAGATTTTGTTGGAAGAAATGCGTCGGATCGAAGTGGCCGACAATTGGCGGTTGGAATTGGCAGCCGAAGCCCGTCGGTTGGCTCGTTCTGCCGAAGAACCTATCCCAGCGGTTTAGCATAACCGGTAAAATCGTTATCGTTGCCATGGCCGGGGGGCTCTAACAGCGTTCGCATGACCAGTCGCTAAAACCGTTGAAAAAATCGAACGGAGTACGGTTTTTGGCTGGGTTTCGACGCCGCGAACCCGAATCGTGGCGGATTCACGGCGTGGTGTGGCCTACGGTTTGCTTCACACAACAATTCCTTGACGAACGATTCGCCAGATTGACAGCCATTCGATCAACCTGGATCACGAGAAAAACATGTACGAACGATTTACGGATCGAGCCCGAAAGGTCATGCAACTGGCCAATCAAGAGGCTCAGCGATTCAACCACGAATACATCGGGACCGAGCACATCCTGCTGGGCTTGGTGAAAGAAGGCAGCGGGGTCGCCGCCAACGTCCTGAAGAATTTGGAAGTTGACCTGCGAAAGATCCGTCTGGAAGTGGAAAAACTGGTCCAAAGCGGGCCGGAAATGGTCACCGTCGGCAAATTGCCGCAGACGCCCCGGGCCAAGAAGGTCATCGAGTACTCCATGGAAGAGGCTCGGAACCTGAATCACAGCTACGTGGGTACCGAGCACATTCTGCTGGGTCTGCTCCGCGAACAAGAAGGCGTCGCCGCCCAAGTGCTGATGAACTTGGGTCTGAAGCTGGAAGACGTCCGCGAAGAAGTCTTGAACTTGCTGGGCCATGGCCTGGACAGTGCCGAAGTCGGCGAACGTGGCGGCCGCGGTGGTGAAGGCGAAAGCAGCGGCGGCAGCAGCAGCAGCAAAAGTGGCAAAAGCAAGACGCCTGCTTTGGACAGCTTCGGCCGTGACCTGACCGAACTGGCCAAGAAAAGCGAATTGGATCCGGTCATCGGTCGCGAACGCGAAATCGAACGCGCCATCCAAATTCTGTGCCGACGGACCAAGAACAACCCGGTTCTGCTAGGCGAAGCCGGTGTGGGTAAAACCGCGATCGTCGAAGGTTTTGCGCAACGTGTCATCAGCGGCGAAGTGCCCGAGATCTTGGCCGACAAACGGATCGTCGTCTTGGACTTGGCGATGATGGTCGCAGGGACCAAGTATCGCGGTCAGTTCGAGGAACGGATCAAGGCCGTGATGACCGAAGTCCGTCGCGTGAAGAACACCATCTTGTTCATCGACGAATTGCACACCCTGGTCGGCGCCGGTGGTGCCGAAGGGGCAATCGATGCCGCCAACGTTCTGAAGCCGGCTTTGGCTCGAGGCGAAATTCAGTGCATCGGTGCGACGACGCTGGATGAGTATCGAAAGTACATCGAAAAGGACAACGCGCTGGCGCGACGTTTCCAAGAAATCATGGTCGAACCGACCGGCAAGGCGGAAACGATCGAGATCATCAAGGGACTTCGCGAACGGTACGAAGAACACCACCGCGTCCAGTTCACTGATGACGCCGTCGTCGCCGCGGTCGAAATGTCCGAACGCTACATCACCGCCCGTTGCCTGCCCGACAAAGCGATCGACGTGATCGACGAAGCCGGGGCGCGGGTGCGGTTGCGAACGATGACCCGTCCGCCAGACTTGAAGGAGATCGACGAGGAAGTCGAAAAGCTGAACAAGGAAAAGGAAGACGCGGTCGCCAATCAAGACTTTGAAAAAGCCGCCAATCTGCGGGATCAAGCAGAGAAACTTCGCAAGAAGAAAGATCAGATCACGCAAGAGTGGCGCGAGAAGTCACAACAGACCGATGGCGTCGTCGACGAAGAAGTCATTGCGGAAGTCGTCAGCAAGATGACCGGTATTCCGTTGACGCGATTGTCGACCGAGGACAGCCTGCGTTTGTTGCGGATGGAAGACGAACTGCACAAACGTGTGGTCAGCCAAGACGCTGCGGTTTCGGCCATCGCCAAAGCCGTCCGTCGCAGCCGCAGTGGATTGAAAGATCCGAAACGGCCCACCGGTTCGTTCATCTTCGCCGGTCCCACCGGTGTCGGTAAAACGTTGCTGGCCAAGGCGCTCGCCGAATACATGTTCGGTGACTCCGAGGCGCTGATCCATATCGACATGTCCGAATACATGGAAAAGCACAACGTCAGCCGATTGATCGGGGCGCCTCCCGGATTCGTGGGATACGAAGAAGGCGGCCAGCTGACAGAAAAGATCCGTCGTCGTCCCTACGCGGTCGTGTTGTTCGATGAAATCGAAAAAGCACACCCGGACGTCTTCAACATGTTGTTGCAAGTGATGGAAGAAGGCCGGCTGACCGATTCGTTCGGTCGCAACGTCGATTTCCGCAACACCATTTTGATCATGACGACCAACGCCGGTGCCGAAGCGATCAAGAACGAACAGTCGCTGGGATTCCAACGTCCCGACGGCGATGCGAACTTCGAATCAATGAAGTCACGCGTGATGGACAAGATCGAACGCGTCTTCCGACCGGAATTCCTAAACCGGTTGGACGATACGATCATCTTCCGTCACTTGGAGAAGAAGGACCTGAAGCTGGTCATCGATTACGAACTGGCCAAGGTACGCGAACGATTGCTCGAACGCGGCTTGGCGTTGGAATTGACCGACGATGCCAAGGAATTCTTGATCAAGAAGGGCAGCAACCTGGATTACGGTGCCCGTCCGCTGCGTCGTGCAATCGAACAACGTATCGAAGATCCGTTGGGCGAAGAATTGCTGCGTGGAACCTTCGAAGGCAAAGACACCATCATTGTCGATGCGTTCCGCAACGACGACGGCAAGGTCACACGGCTGGACTTCAAGGGTGAGACACGCGGAACCACCGAAGAACCTGTTGCCGCGGGCGTCAGCGACGGAAACGACGACGATAAGTCCCAGGACGACGAAAGCTGATGTTCGGCTGCCAGTCGACGGCAAGACTTGCCTAACAATCGCGAGCGAGGTCACTCACAGTGGCCTCGCTTTTTTTTGGTGTGATCTTTATCGATCCGCCGGCGTTGGTTTCCCGTGGACTTGCCAGGGTTTCGCAAAGCGTCCGGATCAGCCCACGTAGCGATCGTACAGCGATCGTGCAATCGTGATGTCGCGGGTCCCGCTGATCACGGCCCGGCCGTCTCGAAACAGTGTCAAACTTTGGGATTCGTCCAGATGAAGGCGAACAAAAAAGGGCGTGCACTGAACCCTGCCCAAGTTTTGCCATCGCGATTCAAATGATGAAAGATCCAATCGCGTTCCCTGACGCGCCGGAACTTGCACGCTTTTGCGCCCACACAGTGCAGCGGCCGGCGGCCTGGCGTCGGCATTCAAGAAATCGCGTCGTTTTCCGAAACACGCCGGACACTGCGGATCAACAATCTCCGATGTATCGACCTGTCGAATTTTGTTTTGCCACAAATCAATCGACAACACGGACGTGCGGATGGATGATCGACTTCCGACCAGCCACTTGATCGCTTCGGCGGCCTGCAGGCTGGCAATCAGATGCGTTGCCGCACCCAAGACACCGGCCGTGTCGCAGGTCTGAACCGAACCGGGCGGCGGAAGATCGCGAACAAGGCAGCGAAAGCACGGCCGTCCGGTTCCATCGAATAGACGCACCTGACCGCCGGATCCAACGCATCCACCGTGAACGAACGGGATTTCATTTTCCAGTGACCAATCATTGATCAGCAAACGTAGTTCGAAGTTGTCACAGGCATCGATGACCAAATCAACGCCGTCGAGTACGCCGGTGATGTTGCCCGACAAAACATCGACAACTTGGGGTTCGATTTGGATTTCCGAATTGATCCGTTGCAATCGGTCGGCTGCGGCCGCCGCTTTGGGCGATCCCGATCGGGCATCGTTTTCGTCAAACAGGGACTGTCGTTGCAGGTTGCTCCATTCCACAATATCGCGATCGACCAGACGCAATCGGCCGACACCCGCACGCGCCAGCAATTCGGCTGCGACCGTGCCCAAGGCACCGCAGCCCACAACCGCTACCGTCGAATCGTCGATGCGACGTTGTCCCTGATCGCCAATCGGGGCGAACTGGATTTGTCGGGCGTATCGGTCTCGGGGGCTATTCAACAGTCTTACACGCGGCGGGGATATCGGGAATTCGATTGCGGCCGGCTCCGCGGATCGTTCAACCGGTACCCAACAATGTGCACGCCAATGGAAAATTCGTCCATGCACCCGATGGTGGTTCAGCGGGCCGACCTGCTTCGACAGGTTCGACGTTTCTTCGACGATCGTGACTATTTCGAAGTCCAACCGCCTTGTCTGGGACGCGACTGCGTCGTCGACGTCTACTTGGATCCGATTCGTGTTCAGACGTCCGAGTTGGGATTAGCGACCGATGATGTGCCCCGCCACTACTTTCTGCAGACATCTCCGGAATCGGCGATGAAACGAATGTTGGCCGGCGGTGCCCCATCTATCTACAGTATCGGACCGGTATTCCGCAGCGGCGAAATCGGCCGGCACCACAACGTCGAATTCACGATGTTGGAATGGTATCAACGCGACGGGAATGCGGAGTCCCAGATCGGCCTGTTGAAGGATTTAGCAAAGGTGATCCTGCGACGGACCGCCACTTCGGTGATCAGCTATCGCGAAGCCTTTCGGCAATCTCTGGGCGTAGACCCGATCGACGGTGAACTGCAACGTCTGCGTTCCCTTGTACAGCAAAGGGAGCCCGACTTGGCCCAGGATCTGGGGGACGACCGTGACGGGTTGCTGGATGTTTTGTTTTCCGAACGTGTTATTCCGAAATTGACCAAAAGGTCATCCTGGATCGTACGAGACTATCCGTTGACGCAGGCGGCACTGGCCCGTCGATCGGCCCGCGATCCGGACTGTGCCGAGCGTTTTGAGTGGTTCGTCGACGGCATCGAACTGGCCAACGGTTATGACGAATTGTTGGACGCAAACGAATTGTTGCATCGGTACGAATCGAATAACCGAAAGCGTGAGGCTGTCGGTCGGTCAACGCTAGAAACCGACACCACGCTACTGGCCGCGATGCGGTCGGGGTTGCCCCAGTGTGCGGGAGTCGCGCTTGGTTTCGATCGGCTTTTGATGCTTCATATGGGCGTCGAACAAATCGGTGACGTCATCCCGTTACCGATTGACCGAGCATGATTGTCGCAAACCGGTCGGATTGTGCCCGACGCGTGAAGGATTGATTAAAATGATGGTCGACAAACGTGGCTGTTCAAGCTGTTTCGCGACGACAATGGATTCACCGTGCCGGAGAAAGATTCATGAACACATCCGATACCGCACGTCGCTTGGGCGTCAACGCTGCGTTTTTGAAAGACATCAAAGACGACAACCAGCATTTGAAGCAGTTGCTTGACCGGATCGACCCGTTGATCAAGCACCCGACCGTCGCCTGCAATCACTGGTCAGAAATCATCGCATTGTTGGATGAATTGCGGGACCAGTTGGCTTTCCATTTCTCACTGGAAGAAGCCTACGGGTACTTCGATTCCGCTTTGGATACCGACCCGCTTCGCAGTGCCGAAGCGGAACAATTGCGGGCGGCTCATCCGAAACTATTTGCCCGCATCCGCGACTTGGCTGATCGTGCAGGCGAAACCGCACCTGATGCCGAGACGAAAGTTGCGGCCGTGGTGTCCGATTACAAGATCTTTTTCCGCAGTTTCGCGGATCATGAAGAAGCAGAACTTCGATTGATCTTATCCACGTTGGATGATGACATCGGTGTGGGTGATTGATGCACGATTCAGGCCGCGCGACCCAGCATCGCAAAGAAGCTGGGGACAAGAATGGTGCGAACGTAGAACGTGTCGATCAAAACACCCAGACCTAATGCGAACCCAAGCTGGATAATGCCCTGCAGTGTCGTCGGCTGCTCAACGGCGACCCCCATCCACTGGATCAGCGACGGAAACCATGCCGACGCGGTCATGCTAAAGAAAGTCGCCGCCATCACCAATCCGCATGCCGAAATGATGCCGCCGGTTCGCGCGACCGATCGGCGGACGGCCATCAACCATCCGCCTTTGCGCTGTTCTTCCAAAATGCGTGTGACCAAGTAAACGTTGTAGTCCTGGCCAACCGCCACCAGGATCACGAACAAGAACAGCGGCAATTTCCAATCCAAGCCGAGAAAGCTGTCGCCGTAAAGCGACGAAAAAAAGATGACGGTTAATCCCAGGGTTGCGTAATAGCTAAGCAATACTGTCAGGATCAAATACAAGCTGACACCGATGCGGCGGATCACCAAAATCAAAACGCACAGCACTGCCAGGATCACCGCAATCTTGATCGTTCGATTGTCGCGAATGGTCACCTGGCGAAGGTCGACAATCGACGGTGTGGTCCCGGTCAAGTAAAGGTCATAGTCCGTCCAGATCCCCGATGATTCTTTCGTCATCGAGCTCAGCCGATCGGTTAGATTCTCCAACAGCTGTGCGGTCTGTTGATCAAACGGATTTCCTTCCAAGACGACGTCCATGCGAATCAGACGTCCGGCGTAATCTGGAACGTCGGAAAAGAAATGGCGCTGAGCGATTCGGTGGTTCCTCAACGCGCGGCGGAACAATGCGTCGCGGCTGAATAATCCTCGCTTGCGTTCGCCCAATGGATCATCCGCCGTGCGGACGGCGATCACACCGTCGATCCCATACAGCGTCTCGGCCAGCGATTTGACTTGCTGTTGCAGGTCGTCGGAAGGCAGTGATTTCGGCGCTACCATCATCAGTGTGACGGGGTTGATTTCACCGATGCTGAAATGATTTCGCAGCGCCGCCATGCCCCGCGTCGTGACACTTTTGGCGCCCAATTGGCCGCTCAAGTCATACGTCACGTCGCTTTCGTGGACGTATCCGTATCCGGCAGGGATCACCAGCAACACCATGCCGATTCCCAGAGTCATCGCGGGTGCCCGGGTCAGCATCAACGCGATTTGGCTCCAGGTTCGCGATTTGACGCCACCAGATTCTTTCCAGCTTCCCGACAGCGTCAGCGTGGGCATTCGATTCTCGGTGATCTTCATCGGCCAGAACGCAATCGGGCCGATCCAATACAAAATGGCGGGCGTCAGTGATAGACAGACCAACAAAGCAATGAACAGACAGACGGCGATCACCGGGCCGGTCGACTGGAACTTGCCGAAATCTGCAAACGCCAATGTTCCCAGGCCAACAATGGTTGTTAACGCGCTACCAAGAAGTGCACCGGAGACATTGCTCAGTGCGCTGGCACAGGCTTTGGGCCAAGATCGGATCGTGGATTCTTCACGCAGACGAGCAATCAAGAACAGACAATAGTCCGTTCCGGCACCAAACAGAATGACGACGATGAAAATTCGACTGGTGGTGAAGATGCGCAAATCCAAAAGCGGCAATGCTCCCGCGGCCGACCAGGACGCAAGATGTGTCATCGTCCCGCTGGCCACCACCAAAGCAACGCCGATCGAAACGATTGGAATCATGACCAGCAGCGGCGATCGATACACCAGCGTTAACAACACCAGGATCATTCCCACGGTGAACCATTCGGTATAGCGAATGGCATCCCGCGACGCGGACAGCGTTTCGCCACCGATGGCGGCGGAACCGGTCAAATGCAACCGCACGCCGGGTTCGACGAAGCGACCACTGTAGGCAACGGTGTTCCGAATCAGATCACCGGCCGCTTCAAAGGTTGCGATATTCGATGTGCTGGCCAATTCGGTTGACAAGCGACCGACCACCAATCGGGCCTGGTCGGTCCGCAGCTTGCCGCCGACCAAGGAATCATTCCACGACCAGATATCGATCAGATGATCCCAGCCGTCAATGTCACGCTCGGCGATCGGACGCGTTTCGGTGGCGATCGTGGGACAGAAGACCACCGCGGCTTCGACATCACGGGCGATCGCGTCATCCGGTTCGTGCAGCGATCGCAGCAGGTTGCCGCGATCCCAGTAGGCGATCGCCATGCGTGGTTCGGTCGGCGTGGGCGACGTGTCGGGAACCGATTCACTGATCGCGTCATAGAAGGCTTCGTCGGTACGAATGGCTTCATCCAGTGCCGCACGTGTCAGCGCGATCCAGGACGCATAGGGCTGGTCGGGGTCCGTCGGCCCGGATTCATACCCATAGCGGATGGCCCGCTGCCAACTGGCTTCGGCCAACCGATGATAAAGCCGCCGCAACAAATCCAGACCCAAGATCTCGTCTTGCTTGGTCAGTTCACCATCGTCACGACACAGCAGAAAAACCAACTGGCTGCGACTACGTTCCCCCGGGAACGCCTGATTCAACAAGCGACCACCGGCCACGCTGGTCAGATCAGCCGGCAGATAATCGAAATCGCCGTCCAGCGCGACCTGGTCCCAAGTCGGAGCCGTCGATCGGACCGCAACCGCCAAAGCGATCCAAAATAGGACAATCCACTTGTGGTATCGCACCACCCAAGTGGTCCATCGACGCGGTGTGGCGGTCGGCATTGGGTCGGCAGAGGTTTCGAGAACAGCGGCCCCATGGAACAACGCGTTTTGACCAGAGATTCGTTCAAGGCATACGCGTCGAAGAAAAGGCCCGTCAAAACGCCACGATACGGGCAAGTATGTCGCGCGGGAGCCCGAAACGCGAGAGCAGGATCGGATTGGCCGTGAACCCTCGGGTCACCACCATCTGACTTGACCGGCGACGACGAATCTGACTTTCGCAACGTGTCGCTGTCGACATACGGATCAATTCCGCAGATAGCCCTGTGCCGCGGCCGGATTGAACGGACGACCACTGCCGCCCCGTCGGGGGCCACGTTCGACGTTGCCATTCGCCGGGCGGTTGTCGTCGTCATTCCCTTCACGATCGGAACCGTCCAATCCAAACGCCTCGAGCGCTTGTTGCAGTGACTGTCCGCTTAGGTTGCCGCCGATCCGTAAGACTTCCACATCCCCGCCGGGGCGAGCCGCTTCGTCCAGTTGCCGGACCATTTCTTCCATCAGCTCCAACAGTGACTTTCCTTCGGCACTGATCAACAACGTGTTGCCGATTTCGTCGATGCCGAACGACAGCTTGCCTTTGAAACTGTACCCACCGCCACCGCTATCTTGACCGCTTTGCGAATCCGTCAGACCTCCGCCGCCACCGTTTTCGTTGCGTTCCTGGTTTTCGCCCTGGCGTCCGTTTTTGGCGTTGTTCTTATTGCTAAACGCCTTGTCGTTTCCGCTCAGCAGGTCCCGATAGGCGTCCTTCAAAGTCTGGGCGATCGTTTCGGCACGACCGTATTGAATTTTTACCAGCTTGGTAAAGCGGGCACGCGAATCATCGACCGGTTCGGGAACATCCCACAGTTCGACAAGTTCGCGGATCGTTCGCAGTTGACTGGGTGTTGCACCGGAGACGACCAGAGTATTGGTTTCGATGTTGTAGACAAATTTCAAGCGGCTGCCGGCCGCCAATCCGGACGGCTTGTCGCTTGATGAACTGCTGTCATCGTAGAACCAATATCGATAGAAACGATCCGCGTCGGATTCCTCTTCCTCTTCGGTGGCAAAGTAATCTTCCAGGTCGATCGTGATCATGCTGGCGCGGGCATGCTTCAGGTGAAAGACAACATATTCACGCTGGGGCGGGCGAATCTTCAGCATCAATTCTTCCAGCGAATCCAATGCATCGGTGTCATTGCTTCGAAGCACCAAGTTTCCGTCGTCATCGACGATGATGTCGATCGGTGTTTCGTCGGCCTCCGCATCTTTGGCGGCTTGTGCCTCCACGCTGCGACGGATTCGATCACGAAACTGGCGATCAAAGTCTTCCATCGATTCGATCGTGTCGGTCAATGGCGGTTCGGTGGTTCCGTCGTCGTTGGTGGCGATTTCATTTTCGGTGACCAATAGCTGTCCCCGGACCGTTGAAACGCCGGTTGTCAGGTTGGATGCGGCGGGCTGTGCCAGCGGTTCGACGGGCTGGCCTTCGCTTGGATCGGGCGAATCGTCTTCACTGTTCTTTGACTTCGATTCATCGTCCGCGGATTCGCCGGACGTTTCGTCGTTTTCGTCCTGGTCTTTGCCGTCCGGATTTTCATCGTCGGTGCCGTCATCGGTATCGGATGTTTCGTCGGGATCGGAGATCGGGCTGGCAAAATTTTCTTCATCCGGCAGTCGGATTTCTTTGCCCGTCATCTGCTCGAATTGCGACTTCAGACGCTGAAGGTATTCATAGGTTTCTGGGGTAGACGCCGCTTCGACGACGCGGAACGTTTCGCGATTACCACCGGGCGGCGGTAGTTCACCCAGCTTGACCAACAGCGAACGGACTTCATTCATTTCATTTTCGTTGGCCCACAACAAGACTTGGTTGTATCGGGCGTTGGGGGCGACGCGGAATTGATCCGCTTCTTTTTTGTCGTCACCGCCACCGCCGCCATAACCGTAGTAGTAATAGCGGCGCGATTGGTTGTCGTCGTCGTCTTCCTCTTCCTGTCCCATCAGAAAGGCGATGCTTTCGGCGACCTCTTCGGCAGCCAGACGACGTAACTGCAACACCTCAAAGCGTCGACCACTGCCGTCCAATTGGTCGATCAGCTCTTTCACGATGAAACGATCGACCGCGGCACCGGAAACAATGACGGCCGAGTTGTCGGTGTCCACCCGGATGTGAGTCTTGGGTTGCAGGACGTTCATCTCCGTGACGATATCGATCAGCTTTTCGGCATCCAACGATTTCAAGCGAAAGGCTTGCACACGCGATTTGATGTCGTCCAGCGTTTGAAATGAATCGCTGGGAACATCAATACGGCGGACAAATTCAGCGGCGGTTGCGATCTTGTCGCGAGGTCCACGAATCAGCACGCTGTTCTGACGGGTGTTGGCAACGATACTGATCTCCGTTTCCTTCTTTGCCGTTGGCGCTTTGTTGGCGTTTTGTTGCTGCATCCGCTGCATCATCTGCATTTGCTGGGGAGTCATCGGAGCGGACGATTTCTTTTCGACGCCCAAAAATTCTTCCAGCATTTGTTTGGCTTCTTCGGCCGGGATATGCACCAAACGGAACTCGGGTGCCAATGCGTCACGGCTGGCCACGTCGCGTTCCTGTTGCAACAGTTCGGCGATCTGACGCAGATTGATCGCCGCGTCCATGGCTTCGATCCGATTGGTTGTGGTCAACGCGGTCAGGCGGCCGTTGCTGCTGATCATCGGCTTCAGTTCTTCGGCCAACTTTTCAGACGACAGCCAACCAACATCCATCAACGTCCGGACAAATGTGTGTGGCTGAAGCGAATCCAAGTCCGATTCTTCCACGCGCCGCACCATGCCGGGATTGATGTTTTCGGTTTTGACAACCGTGATTCCGCCGTCCAATTCCAACAGCGTGTAACCGCGTGCCAACAAGTGACGATTGAACAGGTCACGTGTTTGGTCGACGGTGTATCGTCCGGGCGAAGCCAAATTGACTCGATCCGCCGGCAACTCTTGCCAATCCAATGGTTGTTCCGAGATCTCCGCAAGCCACTGAATCAAGTCGACCCACGGTTGGTTGCGAAACGCGAAGGCGACCTTGCCGTCGGTGCCCACCCCGACCTTCAACTCTTCCGGGTCGGCTTCTTTGCCATCCAAGGTTTCGCGACGGATGACTTTGGGGTCTTCGGGTTTTTCTGCAGATGCATCGCCCCCTTTTTCATCCGCATTCTTGGCGTCTTTGCCTGGTGGACCGGGTTGTGGACGCCCCGGCGGTCCGTTGGGTGCGCCTTTGGGAGCCCCCGGCCCAGCGGTGGCGACGGCAACGGGGCCTGACGGAGTTTGAACGATTGCCTGGGGCTGGGCCCAAGCCGAGCCGGCGACGAGCCAAAGGAAACCGACACCCAACGAAAGTTGCCATCGCTGGGAAGTTCGCCATCGATGCAAATTCAGACGCCGCGCGTCCGTCAACTGTCGGGTCTGTGTTCGGCATCGCGCGCATGTTCGGCAAACGCCGAAAGTCATTGGTTCGAACACGATAGCGCTCGCTGAGACGACGGGTGGGATAAGCAGAGGAGTCACTCGGGGGACTCTCAGTATGCCCTCCAGCACCAGCCGGTTCAAACAAATGACGCAAACGTCAGTGGAACCTACTTCCAGGTTTCGGGTGGTGGAATGAAGGGGTCCAACGGCGAAAGCGAGGATCCATCGTTCTTTGCCGCGAACAAATATCCAAGCTTTGCAATGGTTTGCGCCGCATTGTTCAGAGATTCACGGTTGTTCAGTTTCAATTGAACGCCATCGAAGACTTTCAGGCTGGCAGCGACATACGGGTCGTCGATTTTTTCGCTGACACTGCGAAGACGTTTGGCCGCACGGGCCGTTCGACCGGCCGCGGTGATTCCGTATTTGGCTTTCTGGGTCGCCTGGGCCGTCGCCGTCAAACTGGCTTCCAGATCGGCCAATATGCCCGCGACGAACATGACTCGCAATCGTTTCACGTCGCTCGTTTGGTTATGTGCACCGTCGGATCGAACAAAGTTGTGACGGATGCTTCCCTGGCTCCATGCAACAAATTCAAAGTCATCGCTGCCGGCGGAATGGCCGCCGACGTTGACCAGTTCTTCGTCGGCAGTGGTATGACAGCGGTAACAACTTTGGGCGACCAAATAGACGTTGTCCGGATTCCGCATTCCTGCGGCGATGCTGCGGCGCAGTCGCTCGGCGCGATGAGCGGGTGATTCGCTTTGCCGCGTCGTTTCGGGGCTGCCGTAATCGTGATGGATTTCCAGCCATTGTTTCGCAGCCGCGTGGCAGGATTCACAGGACACCCCGGCAATGGCCGCCAAAGACCCTTGGTCGGTTTGTTGTTGGGTGTAGTGACAGGCGACGCAACGTCCATCGTGTTTGATGCTGCGCAGTTTCAAGTTGCGGGCGATCTGACGTGCCTCGGGACGGCGGTGCAGTTCGTCAAAGGTCGTCGCGTGGGGTGTTTTCTTCCAGACGCTGATTTCGTTCGCATGGCATTTCACACAGGCATCGTTGCCCAACACGTGGGCCGGATCGGCGGGACGCGCGTGCAGCAGCAAATCAAAATCACCCCGAGATGATCCGCCCGACGATGCATCGGATGTTCGGGCGGCGGGGCCGGCAGCGTCGGCAACGGCCAGACTGGAGACCCAGATCAATAACACAAGGATGACGCGCAACATGAGATGTGGAGGGTAAAACCGGACGGACGAATCTGAGCAATCGTTGCAAACGGAACCCTCCGCAAGCATGCGGCGTTCGCGACGCAACTCCTTGCAACCCTAGGTCACCCTGGGCCGTCACGACGAGAATTTCCCTTGTGCGTCGACCGATCGGCGTTCAGGCGGCGACGGCTTTCGCGGTGGTGTCGGTATCGACCGCGACGGACGAACCCGAATCCGTTTCGCTCAGTACGGCGTGATGAAACCGTGCTTCTTTGGGATCGAAACGCTGTTCCAGATCCAGCAGTTGTGCTTCGACCTGTTGAATGATTTCGCGTGCCGATAGACCGTCGGACGGATCGATCGGTTCGCCGGCGTAGATGTCGATCGTGCAAAACGGCATGGGGATCTGGATACGATCCCACGAATCCTTGAACACCCAACGGCGGCTGGGCACGGCGCACACGGGGATGATGACCGCCTTGGCCTTGCGAGCCAGCAGGGCGATTCCCGGCTGGGCCTTTCCACGCGGACCCTGGGGACCATCGATCGTGATCGCAGCGGGGCCGTGGTTACGGACGTGCCGAATGGCTTGCTGCAATGCGGCCGCGCCGCCCTTGTTGCCCTGGCCGCTGCTGCCCCGAATGGGCGTCACACCACACCGGCGTAGGGCGGGGACGACCAAATCGCCGTCCGATGATCGCGATGCCATGGCCGCGACGCCTGGTTCGACCGAACAGATGCAAGCCATTTGATGGCAATGCAAAAGGGCATAAGTCAGGGGAATGCCCCGTCGTCGCAACATGTGCCGCGGATCGTTGTGATATCGCCGTCGGCACGTTTGGCGCACCGTCAACATCGCAATACCGAACAGCCAAGCGACCAGACGTTTCATTGGGACGAATTCAAAACCGGACCGACCAGAACACTGTCAATCGCGGGCCTGGACCGAAATCGGACGCCCGCACTGGACCGGGAATACCAGGATCTTTCATGAGGGTAAACGTCGATTTTCCGGTCGGCGGCGGGTGTGGACTTGATCGCCAAAAATTCCCCGTCGCGAACGCGCCGAACCGAACTGGTAACAACACTTAACATTCGCCTGAAAACCCGTCATTTGCGTGATTCAGCCGGAAAAGACGCCTATACTGCGATGGTCCTGCGACATTCTTTACCTCTCCGACCACCCAGCTACGGGAAGAACACACCATGATCCGAACTATCGCCGCTTCGTTGACGCTATTCGTGTTTGCCTCGATCGCATCGGCCCATTGCCAAGTGCCGTGTGGAATTTATGGCGACCAGATGCGGTTCGAGCAAATGTTGGAAGACGAGCACACCATCAGCAAAGCTCAGTTGCAATTGAACGAGCTAAGCTCGGGAGACATCAACGCCCAGGCAATCAATCAGATGGGTCGTTGGACGCTGACCAAGGAACAGCATGCCACACGGATTCAGGAAACCATCGCCGCCTATTTCATGGCCCAGCGGATCAAGCCCGACGGCGACGGCTATGGGAAAAAGCTGATGGCCGCCCACGCGGTGATGATCGCCGCGATGAAGGCGAAACAGTCCGCCGACCCCGCCACGGCGAAAGCCTTGGAAAAGTCGATCTTCGACTTCTATCGTGCATACGAAGGCAAAGAACCCGATTTCGAGCACACTCACTGATCCCGCCGTCGAATCACGGTTGATTTCCCGCCGACCGTTCAGGGATTCGTCCAGCGTGCACGCGAACGGCTTGTCCCGTCCGCCCTACCCCGCCCTGTTTCATCCGGCCCATCGGGTCGACGTTGGACGCCCTGATCTGGTCACCCCGATCCTACCGAACTTACCAACGCATGTTTTCAGTTGTTTTTCGCCCGGTTGTCCGCTGCGCTGTTGGCCAAGCGATTCGCCTTTACTGCGGGATTGGCTTGTTCCTGATCGCGTCAACGGTCGTGGCCGAATCGGCCAACGACAAGCGGACGACGGACGACACCGCGTTGGACTTTGCCCGCGAAGTCCAGCCGATCTTGGCCAAGCATTGCTATGCCTGCCACGGACCGGACGAAGCGGAGGGTGGTCTGCGTTTGACCGACCGCGACGGCGCTTTGGCCGAAACCGACAGCGGCGAGATCGCAATCGTTCCGGGTGATGCGGATGCCAGCCATCTAATCGAACGCATCACCGCAGATGAAGAATCGTGGGTCGACCCGATGCCGCCCGAGGGCGATCGTGTTTCTGCCGCCGACATCGAAATCTTGCGGCGTTGGATTGACCAAGGTGCCCCTTGGAAAAATCACTGGGCATTCGAACCAATCAGTGCACCGGAGATTCCTGCCGTTCCTGGGCACCCGGAGATAAGTCATCCGATCGACGCGTTTGTGATGCAAAGGTTGCAACAGCGTGGATTGACCCCCAACGGCCCTGCGGATCGGCCGACGTTGATTCGGCGATTGTATTACGACTTGATCGGAATCCCGCCCACCGCACGCCAGATCAAGCGTTTCGTCGATGATCCAGATCCACGGGCGTACGAACAGTTGGTCGATCGACTTTTGCGATCGCCTCACTACGGCGAACGTTGGGGCCGGCACTGGTTAGATCTGGTTCGCTACGCGGAAACGAACTCATTTGAACGAGACAATCCGAAACCCAACGCGTGGAAGTACCGCGACTATGTCATTCGGTCGTTCAACCAGGACAAGCCTTACGACCAGTTTGTCATTGAACAATTGGCCGGCGATGAATTGTCCGATGTGACCACTGAAACGCTAACCGCGACTGGTTTTTATCGACTGGGGATTTGGGACGACGAACCGGCCGATCCCGAGCAGGCGTTTTACGATGAAATGGATGACTTGGTCACCACGGTTGGCCAAGCCTTTCTGGGGCTGACGATCAATTGTGCCCGATGCCACGATCACAAAATCGATCCGATTCCGCAGTCAGATTATTACAGCTTTCTGGCGTTTTTCGGCGACGTGACGACTTATGGAGTGCGTCGCGACCAGACGGGAAACAACCAAATCGATGTGTCCAACGAAAGTTTGCAACAACAGTATGCCGACCTGGATCGTCAGACGACGGATTTGGAAAAACAATTGACCGAGATCGAACAACGCGGAATTGCGTCGATGTCGGCTGAAAATCAACGAGCGACGGAGGGTCGCAAAGCGGACCGCGAAGCGGTGTTGGAAAAGCATTTGCGTGGCCATCTGTCTGATGATGACTGGCGGCGGTACGAATCCCTGCGGGCTGAACTGCGCGACGTGCGAAAACGTCGGCGGGATCTGCCCGCACGCCAAAGCGTTTTGGGCTTGGCCCGTTTGGCCGATCCGCCTCGGGAAACGTTCGTGCTGTTTCGCGGAAGTCCTCATTCACCGACGGACGAAGTCGACATCGCCTTTCCCGAGCTATTCGATTCCAACGTCACCGCGATGCCGGCATCGACCAGTCGATCGGATTCGTCGGGGCGTCGATTGGCACTGGCAAATTGGATCGTTGACCCAGAAAACCGCTTAGCATCGCGGGTGATCGCCAACCGAATCTGGCAGCATCATTTTGGTCGAGGCATTGTCCGTAGCACGAACAACTTTGGCCAATTGGGAACGCCGCCGACGCATCCGGCACTGTTGGATTGGTTGGCCAATCGATTCGTCGATGGCGGCTGGCGTTTCAAGTCGATGCATCGGCTGATCGTCACCAGTGACGCCTATCGCCGGTCATCCGATTCGCGTCCTGATTCCATGCAAGTTGATCCTGCCAACGATTTGTTTTGGCGATTCGATCGACGTCGGTTAAGCGCCGAAGAGATTCGTGACAGCATGTTGAAAGTCAACGGATCGTTGAATGATCAGGTCTATGGGCCCAGCATGTACCCCACCCTGAGCCAGGAAGTCATGCAGGGCCAATCGCGACCGGGCGAAGGTTGGGGTGATTCTGATACGGTCGACCAGAATCGACGCAGCATCTACATCCACGTCAAACGATCCTTATTGACACCGATGATGACGGTGTTCGATTTCCCCGATCCGGATCGCAGTTGCGAAGCTCGATTCATGACGTTGCAGCCCGGACAGGCCCTCGCATTGTTGAATGGTGATTTCGCCCACCAACAGGCCGCTCGCTTGGCAAAGCGGATTGATGCCAACCACATTGACGATTCCCAGTTGGTGAATCGCTGTGTCCGCCGGGTTTTGGGGCGCGATCCATCGCAAGAAGAAATTGCCGCCGGGCGACACCTGATGCAACGGCTTGTCAACGAATTTGAAGTCCCGCGAGAACGAGCCGTCGAACTTTATTGTTTGTCCGTGATGAACTGGAACGAATTCCTGTTTGTCGATTAAAGGAATCACGTTGTGACCAGCCAAGAATCATTCCATAACAAATCACGACGAGCCGCTTTTTGCCGCCGGACGCGACGTGAATTCGTGTGGCAATCGGGCGCCGGTTTCGGTGCCACAGCCTTGTCAGCCATGCTGGGACGGGACGGCTTTTTCGGCCAATCGGCACAGGCCGCGGAAACCAACTACCAAAACCCGTTGGCACCCAAACCGCCGGCGTTCGCGCCGAAAGCCAAGTCGGTCATTTTTCTGTTCATGTACGGCGGGCCCAGCCATATCGACACGTTCGACTACAAACCGGACATGGTCGGGATGGATGGCAAAACCGTGGAGGTGAAAACTTTTGGCCGCGGTGGGCACAAGTCCGGTGGCCGGATCGTCGAACCACGCTGGAAGTTTCAGCAACACGGCCAGTGTGGCAAATGGGTCAGTTCGCTGTTTCCCAATGTCGCCAAACACGTCGACGACATTGCGTTCTTGCATTCGATGACGGCCGATTCTCCGATTCACGGATCGGCCATGTTGATGATGAACAGTGGACGGATCCTTTCGGGCAGCCCCGCACTGGGTTCGTGGCTGACCTATGGATTGGGCAGCGAGAATGAGAATTTGCCCGGCTTTGTCGTAATGTTGGACCCGACCGGTGGACCGATCAGCGGTGCGAAGAACTGGTCCAGCGGGTTCATGCCGGCGACGTATCAGGGGACGGTTTTCCGTAGCGAAGGGGCGCCCATTTTGAACCTGGCACCCCCGGCGGATCTGCCCAGTGGTGTCCAACGTGAATTGATCGATTCGATCCAGCAAGCCAATCGTCGTCACCAATTGCAACGACCGGACGACCATGCGCTGGCATCGCGAATCGCCAGCTATGAATTGGCCTATCACATGCAAACGAGTGCACCGGAGTCGGTGGATTTGTCGAACGAGTCGAAACAGACGTTGGCGATGTACGGGGTGGACCGTCCCCAGACGGCGGATTTCGGACGCCGGTGTTTGCTGGCGCGTCGATTGGTCCAGCGTGGCGTACGGTTCGTGCAGCTTTACAGCGGTGGGTCACACAACGACGACAACTGGGACGCGCACGGTGATTTGGAAAAGAACCACAACTACCACGCCGGTCGAACCGACCAGCCCATCGCCGCGCTGTTGGCGGATTTGAAACGCACCGGGCTATTGGATGAGACGTTGGTCGTTTGGGGTGGTGAATTCGGTCGTCAGCCGACGGCGGAATACGCCAAGGGCAGCGGCCGCGATCACAACAGTTACGGCTTTACCATGTGGATGGCCGGCGGTGGTATTCGCGGTGGTGTCAGTTTTGGGACGACCGATGAACTGGGAAGCCGGGCGGTTGAAAACACGTTGCATGTCAAAAACCTGCACGCGACCATCTTGCATCTGATGGGGCTGGATCCGAATCACCTGGCGTATTTCTACGGCGGGTTGGACCAGAAACTGGTTGGCGTCGAACCGGTCGAACCGATCCATCAGATCATCGCCTGACCGCCTCGACATACTCGCCAAGATGGACGCTGACCCCTCCCCGACCGGGACGTGTCCGGCGGCGGATCCAACAAGACCAATCTGACCAAAACCGCCAGACAGCTAGGCCGCTTTGCGTGCGGCGATTCGCTCAGGCAGACGGATGGTGGTGTCATAATCGTCCGGCGAAATCACTTCACCGGTGAACACCATCAGTTCGATATCCGCATCGGCCAGCGGCGCGGTGGCTTGGCCGATCGCTTCGCCCAAACCGACCGAACCGGTCAACACGCCCGCGGCGCTCCGCAGTCCGGCGGTGATGGCGGTCGCCCAACCGCCGCCGCGCAAGTGATGGCGGATTGACCGCAAGCGTTGGCCCCGATCCAGCGTGGATCGATCCCAAGGCAGACGGTCGTCGTCGGACAGCACAACGCTGTCGACCGCCACGGCCGATCGCCAACCGGTTCGACGGGCCAGCAAGCCATAGGCATAGGTGGCTTCGGCGGATCGTGTTCCGACAAATCCCCGGCCCAAGCTGGCCAACAGGTCGCGTCGCCAGAAACCGGCTTGAAGGTAACAGCCGATCGAACGCACCATGTCGCCTTGGCGTGGCGAATCTTGGCCCGCGCAAACGGCGGTGCACAAGCGATGCGGTGTGTCGGTCCATCCGCATGCCAGAACGTCGCCGTCGCGATGGCGGATCGTCGGCGAAACGAAACCGACGTCATCGTCTTCGAATCGTTCGACCGCGGCGGACGCCCAACCGGCGGTCGCGCACATGCCGTCGGCAATCACGTGGACCAAGTGCCCGCGAGCATGTTTCACGCCCTCCTGGACCAGTTCGACGGTGCTAGCACCGCCCGCTTGAACAAAGCGAACCTCATCACCCAAATCAAAGGGGTCATCGTAGCCCCCGTCGTGTGCGACAATGACCTCGCACGATTCGGGTTGATTTTCCAACACGCTGACCAAGCTGGATTCAAACGTGTTGACCTGTTGGTTAACAGGCACGATGACAGACAGTTGTGGAATCGACGGAAAGCGTGGCACCGATTTCACCCGTGCGGCAAGAATGACCGAAGTCCAGCGAATCGGCAAAGCGTTTCGAACCGCCTTATTGTTCCGATCGCTCCTTTTTTCATCATCGGACGGATCAGACAATCAGGTTGAGACGTTCGGCGATGAACCGTTCGAATCCTTGGCGTCGCGGCAAAGCAGGCTTGATTCTGTGCACTAATCGGCAAACTTTTCCTGTTCGGAAACGGTGCGTCGTCCATCGGTGATCAGAATTCGCATCAGCGGAGGCTGCCCTGATTGCTTTCAAATACTGGATCGCGTCCACCAAAGCGTGCCTTGGGGTGCCACCCTGCCCCGTCACATCCAAAAAACAGTTCACGCCCAAGAAAGTCAGGGAAATGAAGACAAGACCTTTCGGACAAACCGGATGGGACGTTTCCGAAATCGGTTTCGGCAGTTGGGCGCTGGGCGGCCAATGGGGACCGCAGACGGATGACCGGTCCACCCAAACGTTGCGTTTGGCGATCGATCGTGGCATCAACTTCATCGATACCGCCGCCGGCTACGGTGACGGCCGCAGCGAAAAAGTCATCGCCAAGACGTTGGATGCGATAGCGGACGCGAGCCCCGTCCGATTGGCAACCAAAGCACCACCGGCCGAAGGCCCTTGGCCGCCCAGCCCGTATTGCCGGTGGCAGGACCGATATGGCGCCGCATACCTTCGCGAAAATATCCAACAGCGTTTGCGAAACTTGGGGACCGATTGTTTGGACGTACTGCAACTGCACACCTGGACCCGGGCGTGGAACGATGATCCGCAACCTTTGTTGGTGCTGCGGCAGTTGTGTGACGAAGGTCTGATCCGCTACGTGGGCGTCAGCACACCTGAGCAAGATCAGAATTGCGTGGTCCAACTGATGCGCGACGGTTTGGTGGATGTGGTCCAGGTGATTTTCAACCTGTTCGATCAAGAAGCCGCCGCGCAGATTTTCCCGGTTGCCGAGGAAACCGGCACTGCCGTGATCGTCCGCGTTGCGTTGGATGAAGGATCACTGACCGGAAAATACGATCGCGACCACAAGTTTGGCAACGATGATTTTCGTCAAGCCTACTTTGCCGGTGATCGACTGGAACGGACCGTTGATCGTGTGGAAATGATCCGCCGAGACATCCGCGATTTCGGTTTGCAGGATGATTACAGTCTGACCGACGTGGCGATCAAGTTCGCGCTTTCCCATGCCGCGGTCAGCACGGTCATCGTCGGAATGCGTTCGCCCGAACACGTCAAAGCCAATGTGGCCGTCAGCGATAAAGCCGATTTGCCGGCCGAGTTTCTTCAGCAACTGCGGCGACACAATTGGCGTCGCGGTGTTTGGTACGCCGGGAAGTGATTTGCCAGATGATCGATTTCCATCCGTGACATTGGTCTGCCGACAACACGGTTGATTCTCGGGGGTTGTTACGGCATTACGGGCGACGATGGATGTGGTTCGGTTCAAACGCGGTTGTTGCTACATTGTGGCCGCTATGACGAATCCAAATACCAGCGAATTGTTGTCCGTGGCGACGGACGCAGCCCGACAAGCCGCCGACGTGTTGATGCGGTATTACCGTGACGGCGTACAGATGCGGCAAAAGACGGGGGGCAACCGTACGTATGATTTGGTCAGCGACGCGGACGAAACCAGCGAAGCAGTGATCGCCAAGTGCATCCGCCAGACCTATCCCGATCACGAGTTGTTGGGTGAAGAAAGTCTTAGCGATGGTGATGCTTCGGCGGAACATTTATGGGTCATCGACCCGCTGGACGGCACCAATAACTTTGCGCACCGTGTTCCGCACTTCGCCATTTCGATTGCCTACTACCATCAAGGTCGCCCGGTTGTCGGTGTCGTCTTGAACCCGGTTCGTGATGAGTTGTTCACGGCGATCAAGGATCAGGGAGCCCAATTCAATGGCCAGGCGATCGTGACACCACCAGCGGTCAGTTTGGACCAAGTGCTGATCGGATGTGGCTTCTACTACGATCGCGGTGACATGATGAAACGAACGTTGTCGGCGATCGAAGAGTTTTTCGATCGTCACATCCATGGCATTCGTCGCTGGGGAACCGCATCGCTGGATTTCTGTAGCGTTGCCCAAGGTCATTTTGGTGGATTCTTTGAATACCAATTATCGCCGTGGGATTTTGCCGCGGGACAATTGATTGTCCAGGAATCCGGTTGTCTGATCACCACCGCCAAGGGTGACGAGTTGCCGATGCAAAAGACCAGCGTCTTGGCCGCGCATCCCGATATCCACGATGCGATGTTGCAGATCACACGTCGACATCATCCCTGAATCGGTTGCACGATCGCGGGTGAAATCTAGTGGGTCGATTCGCGTTCGATTAACAGGTTCGGTTTGCCGGAACGTCGAATCAGCTGGAATGAATCATAGGGTCGTCCCGTTGCGGTACAGGCACGGTAACGCAGCCGGTTTCCGACGATGGAAATGATCTGGTACAGCTGGGTTCGCTCGGCCGACGACTGCATGAAGGGTTCCGGATCCAGGTCATACATTTTGGGGCCACTGACGGAGACCACATAGACAGTTCCATCGGCGTCTTGTTTGGACAAGCCTTCGCCCACGTTTTCGCTGCCGACCGGTACATCGTTCTTCACCGCAGTGGTCTCCGGTGCGTTGTCTTGGAACCGCATCATGCGACTGCGAGCATAGGTGTGGTCGTGTCCCTGCAGCACCAAATCAACGCTGTGCTTGTCATAGATGGGTTGCCACAAATCACGCAGCTCCGGATTGTCCCGCCCCTTGCTGGCGGAGTAGATCGGGTGGTGGTGAGTGACGATCTTCCAACCGGGGGCTTCGGACAAGACCTGTTCCAGCCAAGCGACTTGTTCGGCTTGTTGCTCGTTGCTGTTCAAACAGACAATCCGCACGCCCTGGTAGTCGATGTAGTAGCAAGATTCGGCCAGCGATTCCGGGCCATTGGTGGGAAACGCAAAGGTTGGTTTCCAGTGTCGGCTTAAGCGGCGAGTGCTGCCCGATTCATCCTCCTGCTTGACCATCTCATGGTTTCCCGGCACGGCGACGGCGGGCAGCATCCGATGAATGAATCCGCTGGCACCAAACCATTGGCCCCATTCCGCGTCGCTTTCGGCACGGTTGATCAAGTCGCCGGCATGCAAGAAAAACGCCGCCCGCGGCGCATCGCGAAAGGCATTTCGGACCACCCGTGACCAGTGGCTTTTGATGTTGTTCTGGGCATCACCGAAATAGACGAACGAAAACGGTTGGGCCGTTGAAGCTGCCGTTTGAAACTCCGACCATTCGCTCCAATTCACACCATCGCCGACGCGGTACAGGTACTTTGTTCGAGGAATCAATTCGGTCAGCACCACTTCATGATAGGCGGCGGCGCCCAAGTCCGTTTCCAAACGGCTGAAAGTGCCCTCAACGGTGATGGCGTCGTCCACGAAGTCCGGTCCGTCTTGTGCCACGGCGTATTGTGCGATCGTGGCAGATGTCTTTGCGTCCGTCCGCCAGGTGATGGCCATTGCGGTGGCCGGAGTTTCGGTCATCGACAAACAGATGCGATCCGGGACCGCCGAGGGTCGATAAGTCTGTTGGTCCGGCACCGGTTTGATTTCGTGCTGATGCACGTCGTGCGCGAAGGCGACCCGATGCGAAGACGTGGCGGCCAACAGCATCATCATCACGCCGATTGACACCTGGTGACGGCGGCGATGGCTGGAGGCGTAAACGGATGGGGCGGGCGACGAATTGGCGGGCGACGACATGATGTTTCTCAACAGCCGGAAGAAAACGTTCTTCGCGAACTGTAAGAAGCCGGCACGCACACTGCAATGATGTGGAAACGGAGTGTCAGGTTGTTTCTGACGTCCCGCGAATGGTTTCGCTCTGCAAGCGATATCGGTCGCCTTGGGGACCGACCAGTCGTTGCAGGTGAGGCCGTCGAATCATTTGCAGCCCCGTTTTGGGCTCGCTGCGACCCAGTTGTGGCAAGGCCCGTTGTGCGACGACACCCCATGCGACCAGACGCCGGATCAGTTCGGCGGGAAAGCTGGGCGGCTGGGTCTGTGCACGCGCGGCCAAGACGGTCGGATCTTGACTCATTTGATATAGCTTCTTCATGTCATCTTCGCGAATGTCAGCGTCGTCTTCTTGAATGAAGACAAGATCGCCGGTCGCGCGTTCCAGGCCGGTTTGACCCGCGGCTTCCATTCCCCGCACTCGACTATGGCGAACCAACCGCAGCCGTGGATTCTGTTCCGCCAATTCGCCCAGGTATTCCGCGGTATCGTCCTGGCTGCCGTCGTCGACGACGATGACTTCGGCCGCTTCGGGATCCGCGATCATCTCATCCAGCAGACCCAGGACTTGGTCGATTCGCTTTTCAATTCGATCACGGCCGTCTCGTACCGGTAGCACGACGGACATGCGGTTAGGTCTGGCCATGGAAGTGTTTCGGGATGGGAAGAAACGGTAAGGCGACCGAAGGAAGACATCGGGATGATCGGGCGCATCGCTTCTGTGGATCGGATGACGGCCGCAACGTTCTGCAATGACGCTGGCATCCGGTGGGTTGCCGTGGTCAAACGCGTTGCATGGGCCGTTCGGATTCTGTGGGGTGTGTCTATAATCGCGGCATGACCACGCCAAAGACGACCGAAACGGAAACCGCCGCAATGCCCAACTTCGATGCAGGAGCCAACGGGTTGCTGCCCGCGATCGCGCAAGATGCCCAGTCGGGGCGGGTGTTGATGATGGCCTGGATGAATGCCGAGGCGTTTGAAGAAACGCTGCAAACGGGCCAAGCGACCTATTACAGCCGCAGCCGTGGAAAACTGTGGCGTAAGGGTGAAACCAGCGGCCACCGCCAGCGTGTCCGTGAAGTTCGCATCGATTGTGACGCGGACGCGATCTTGCTGAAGGTCGATCAAGTCGGTGCGGCCTGTCACGAGGGTTTTGCATCGTGTTTCTTTCGCGTTGTCGACAGCGATGGCGGGGTCCGCGAGGTGGAAAAACGGTTGGTCGACCCTGCCGAGGTCTACGGCGACGCATCGAAAAAGTCTTGATCCCGCGGAGTCCGAACTTCCGCGCAAGCCAGCTTCGTCCGCAAAGCCGACGTCGACTTTGTTCGGCCGCCAAGGAGACGATTCACCATGCGGGTCCATGCCGGGACCTGGCTGGTTCGCTACAGTGGATTATCACACCCCATCTCGGACGGCTTGCACGCTGTATCGTCGGGATGGATCCAAAATTTCGACGCCACAACGGACCACAGATGAGCAGCAACGATCAACGATTGGATGCCTTGAATCTACCCCTTCCTCCGGCACCGCAGGCGATGGGGGTCTACAAGCCAATCGTGATCGTCGGCGACATGGCCTATCTGTCGGGGCACGCGCCGCTGAAGGAAGACGGCAGCATGGTGACCGGGCGGCTGGGTTTGAATCTGGACGTCGAAGCGGGCTTTGCGGCGGCCAAATTGACCGGACTGGCAATGTTGTCGACCCTGCGTGCCGAATTGGGTTCGCTGAATCGCGTCGCACGATTGGTGAAGCTTTTGGGGCTGGTTCGGTGCACCGAAGGCTTTGTCGATCAGCCGGCGGTGATCAACGGATGCAGCGAACTGTTCCGCGACGTTTTTGGCGATGATGCCGGTGTGGCGGCCCGCAGCGCGATCGGAACCAACGCCCTGCCCGGTGGTATTGCGGTGGAAATCGAAGCCATTTTTCAGATCCGACAAGACTGATTTCGCCTGTTGCCGGCGTCGTTCTGACCGACGGCGGTGCGTCATGGTTGTGTCGGCGAATCGCTATCGCCTGGCTCCAGATTTGCGATAGACGCGGACATCGTGCGGACCGGCGAATTGGATATGGATCGCACCGACGGTCGCCCGCGCGTCGAAGACGTCACAGTGATAGTCGTTCTCACCCGGCCAGGGATACGAATAAACGACCGCAAAATCGTCTAGATCCAAACCCAGTATTTCATAGGCCGAATCGCTGTGATGCCCCAAGCTGGGCAGCGTCGGGTCGTCGGCCAAGCATTCCGTTCCAGGCGGCAAAAAATTCCCGGCGACAAGTTCCGGGCCCAACGCCGGCGGGTCGAACCAATCCGCCAGCGTGTCCCGGCCTTGTCGGATCAAGTCGGGCTCGGTTTCGATTCCGATGCTGTCGAAACCAAGTTCGGTCGCCAAGCAAGCGACTACCGCGAAACCGCATCCCCATTCGCAGAAACGGTTTCCTGGCAACGGTTGGCTTTCTTTGACCCAAGCCAATGTTTGGTAAACCGCTTCGTAATCGGCCGCCACAAACTGCTCGATCGCGTCGCGGTCCCAACAGTCTTGGAAGGTTTCAATTCGCTGACGAGCCGCCGTAATCGCCAGCCGGATTTCCGCTGGCAACGGACGTTCATCCCAGCGGCGGGGCAAGTCAATCGGAATCAACATGGCGGATTCCGGATTCCCGATGCGAGGCCGCCGGCGGCCATCGTCGGTCGGCAATCTTCTCGCATTCCAAACGCCGACGGGATATTCTGATTCCTCCCCTCGGTATCCCTCCAGCGACGGTTCCATCGAAGAACGATCATGCGTTTACCCACCTTGTCGGCTGTCTGTTTCCTGTTATTTGCGACCGGCACGGCGCCGGCTGCCGACCTGTTCGTCGAAGCGGAAAGCTTCCAAGACCGTGGCGGCTGGAAGCTTGATACCCAATTCATCCAAGAAATGGGATCGCCCTATTTGTTGGCACACGGATTGGGAAAGCCGGTCGACGATGCCACCACCACTATCACCGTGCCCGCCGATGGGAAGTATCGCGTTTGGGTGCGTACCAAGGACTGGGTGGCACGTTGGGGCGCCGCACCACCACCGGGGAAGTTTAAGGTCCGCATCGGCGAAGATGTCTTGGAAACGACCTTCGGAACCCAGGGTAAACAATGGTCGTGGCATGACGGCGGCGCCGTTCAGTTGGCCAAAGGCGCGACGTCACTGGCACTGATGGATCAAACCGGTTTCGACGGTCGGTGTGACTGTCTTTATCTGACGACTGACTTGTCCACCGATCCGCCCGCAGCCGACCAAGTCTTGGGGCCATGGCGCCGCCAACAGTTGGGACTGCCCGATCAGCCACAGCAAAAAGGCCCCTATGATTTGGTCGTCGTCGGTGGCGGTTATGCGGGCATGGGCGCGGCAATCTCGGCAGCGCGAATGGGTTGCAAGGTCGCGCTGATTCAAGACCGACCGGTGTTGGGCGGCAACGGATCGAGCGAAGTTCGTGTTTGGGCAAAGGGGAACATTCGCCGTGGAAAATTCCCCAGGATCGGCGAGATCATCGACGAATTTGCCGACAACGCCACCAAGTCGCCCGGCACCTATGAAGAATTCGGCGACGACTTGAAAGAACGCATCGTCCGGGCGGAGCCTAACATCGACTTGATGCTGAATCATCACGCTCACGATGTCACGATGAACGGCGATAAAATTGTGGCGGTCGCGGCACTGGACACACGGACCGGCGCGGAAGTCGTGGTCGAAGGAAGTTTGTTCTGCGATTGCACCGGTCACGGCTGGATCGGAACTTGGGCCGGTGCGGATCTGGACATGACATCCGAGGGCCGCATGGGAATGAGCAACATGTGGGCCTGGGATGAATTGGACCAGCCGACTGAATTCCCGGAAACTCCATGGGCACTGGATTTGAACATGGCGGACTTTCCCTACCCACGTGATCACCACGGACAATGGTTTTGGGAAAGCGGTTTCGACAAGGACGCGATCGGTGACGCCGAAGCGATTCGCGACTGGAATCTGCGCGCCGTCTACGGTGCTTTCAACGCGATGAAGAATCGTGATGGTGCCGAAGACCACGAGACCGCGATTTTGACTTGGGTCGCGTACATCGGTGGTCCACGAGAGAGTCGTCGCTTGATGGGCGATGTCGTGCTGACGCAAGAAGACATCGTGTCCAAACGAGACTTCATCGACGGTTGCGTTCCCAGCACTTGGTCAATCGATCTGCATTACCCGAAAGAACAATACGCCAAAAAGTTCCCTGACAACCCATTCATCTCGATTGCCGAACACAACCGTGCCGTGGATCGAAACTATGGTTATCCGGTCCCGTATCGATGTTTCTACAGCCGTAACATCAACAACCTGTTCATGGCCGGCCGCTGCATCAGTGTGACCCACGAAGCGCTGGGGACCGTTCGCGTGATGAAGACTTGTGGCATGATGGGCGAAGTGGTTGGAAAAGCCGCTTCGATTTGTGCCGCCGAAGATTGCCTGCCGCGAGACGTGTACGAAGACCATTTGGATGATCTGGTGCGTTTGATGCACTATCCCGGTAAAGCCCGACGGGAAACGCCGACCTCGGACATCGTGGTTCCTGGTGATGCGATGACATTGGCGGGACCCTATGGACCGCCCAGTGGTTTGGACCCCGCAAAAATCGATGGCATCGTCGCCGATGATGGTGATGCGATGCTTAGCGGCAAATGGCAACAAGGCCAAGGTTTGAAGGGTTACGTCGGGTACGGTTATCGCTACGCCGCCGCCGGTACAGAGGCAACCGCGACATTCAAACTGGCCGTCAAATCGTCGGGCAAGTACGAATTGCTGGTTTTCAGCAGCCCCCACAAGAATCGTTCGACTCGCACACCGGTGACCCTGCGAAACGGCAATTTCAAACGTGATTATCACGTCGATCAAAGCATCCAGCATCCCGAAAACGCCGCCATCGCCGGTACGGTTTCGTTAAGCGAAGGTGACGTGGTCGAAGTCGTTCTTAGCACCGAAGACGCCGACGGCATGGTGCATGCCGATGCGGTAGCGCTTCGCAAGGTCGATTGATCGGGCGAATCCTGCCGGTGCGTCGCAACGCTATGAACCAAGCCGCATCAAACGGCAAGCGAATGGTCGGCGCCCATTGGATCCGCGTCGGCATCGTCGCGGTCCTGGCCTGGTTGATCCCGTCGCCAAATCCGATGCTGACGACGGAACAAATCGGTCCTCCGACGATCGGTCAGTTACCTGTCGATTTGCCTTGGGATGTCGCAACGATTGAGCCAAAGCCCGGTGCGGCTGGGTTTTGGTCCATCGCTGATTCGGAGGGCGAAGCTCTGGGCTACGTTGCGCGAACCATGCCAGACGCGCAAGACGTCGTCGGGTATCGAGGACCCAGCGAAGCGGTGGTTGTGATTGATTCGCAGCGCCGCATCGTGTCGGTTGGTCTATTGGAAAGTGCGGATACTGTCGAACACGTCCAAGTGGTGCGGAACAGCGATGATTTCTTCGCACAGTTCCAAGGTTGGACATGGGGCGAAATTGATCGCCGAAAGAAAGTCGATGCGGTGTCCGGCGCTACTTTGACGTCACTGGCACTTGCCCAAGGTCTGATCCAACGCATGGGCGGCGAAGCGGGGTCGCTGGTTTTTGCCGATCCACTGAACATCGACGATGTCCGCGACTGGTTCCCCGATGCACGGCGTTTGACCGGCGGTCCCGCGACGTTGGATGTGATCGATGCCGAAGGCGATCGCATCGGCACCGTCGTAAGGACCGGCCCTCTGGTTGACGATGTCATCGGCTATCAGGGTCCGTCGGAATGGTTGGTCCGCATGAGTGACGGTGATGTCGTCGAAGATTTGAAGCTGTTGACGACGTTCGACAACGAACCCTACGTCGACTGGATTCGACAGGAAAAGTATTACTGGAAACGTTTCACCGACATGACGGCGTCACAGTTGGGACAACTGGATTTGGAAGCCGAATCCATCGAAGGCATCTCCGGTGCAACAATGAGTAGCATTGCAATGACGCAAACGCTGGTCGACGCAATGGCACGCTACGGTGATGCGGAACCGGACGTCGCTGAAGCTACCGACCCATCGGTTTGGCATTCAATCCGGTTTTCCAACAGTGATGCTTGGATGATCGGATTGTTGCTTGCCATGGGATTGCTTCATCAATTCGGTGGGTTTCGCAACCGATCCCTTCGCCGAACATGGCTGATCGCCGTATTCGTCATTGTCGGGCTGTACGCGGGGAATCTTTTGTCGTTGGCTTTGCTGGCCGGTTGGTCGGCCGAAGGCATTGCATGGCGATTGGCACCGGGGCTGACGGCGATCGCCGCGGTCGCCCTGCTGTTTCCCCCGGTCAACAAATCCAATCCCTATTGCAATCATCTGTGCCCGCACGGGGCGATCCAACAATGGGTGCGTCCAGGATCAAAGTCACGTCGACGGGTGTCGGTCCGACGTGGTGTCGACGTTTGGTTGCGGCGGATTCCCGGCGGTTTGTTGACGATCGCCTATGTCGTGCTGCTGTTTCGTCCCAGGGTCGACCTGAGCGGCTGGGAGCCATTTCACGCCTACCTATTCCGGATCGCCGGGCTGGGTTCGATTGTTTTTGCGTTGGCAACCTTGGCGGTCGCCACGGTGATTCCCATGGCCTATTGCCGCTATGGATGCCCGACCGGCTATTTGATCGATTACGTCCGCCGCGCCGGTGACGGCCGAAAGCTGGCGGTTGCCGATCTGGTTTTGCTGGGACTCTTGGTCTTGGCCATTGCCAGACATTGGGTGACGGGCTGATCCGAACAAACAGCATGCCCATGCCGGGGCGGTCGACTTGCCTGTGCGTTCAGGTTGATGGTTCGGGATCGCAGTCGTCGGGGCTGTAATCGAGTTCGGGATCGGTCAAATGTGCCCAACCCAGAAAGGCGACCTCGTCTGTGTTGGCCCAGTGGCTTTGGTCACCGAATAAAGGTTCATGACAGATCGGACACTTGGGGTTTTCGGCATCCGCGTATTGATGCGGACCGGACGTGTCGGGGTCTAGCCAGATCGCTTCGCATTCGTCACAAACGACCAAACCATGGGGGGCGGTAGCTTCACCAATCTCCGGTGCGACGACTTGTTTCTGTATTTCAGCTGAATCGCTCAGCATTGCCTTCTGCAATTCGTGGCTGGGCAATCCGCAGATACGGACGCCACACAGGCCGCCACCACAGATCGGGCATTTGCTGATGGAATGAAAAGGTGTCATGGCTTGAACCGGGTTCGACCTTGGACTGGGTGCGAAAACGTGTGGTGTTCGGGCGATCGTTGGACAACCGCCATCATTTGGGATAGGCCGTGATGACGCGTTGGTCTTCCAACACCAATTGGACGCGGCGGGCCATTGGATTGCGTCGGCGGTTGCCGTCACGCCCGCCGACGTATCCGACACGACGTCCCATATCGACGGTGTGGATGGTTCGTCTGCCGTCTTGTCGCGTGGTTGTGCGCTGGCCTGACTTGGCACGCACGTAGGCTGCATCAATTGTTTCCAAGGTGCCCTGCATTCCGCCATCAAAAACGCCGTGGCTGCCCGGGCGTCCCGGTTGGTCGGACGCGTGTCGTTCGACGTGCTTCAACCGATGGCCTTCGGCACTGCCGGGACCATAAATCAGTCCTGCGGGCGACATGTATCGCTGGCCGCCCAAATCTTTCAACAGGCCGTATTTCAGTCCCGCAGCATTTTCGGCCCCGGCGTCGGGTGGTGTTGTGGCGGTCGACTTGGATGACGAGTATTCCGACGCTGTGCCGTCCGCACCGTCACGTTCGTTCTGAATTTCCGCGGTTGCTTGGGAATCAGATCCGGCGGACTGAACAACCTGGGCCGTGCGATCGCCGGGCGAACTCTTTCGCAAATCGGGCAGTTTCCAGCCGAAACGCTCGTTGGCCATCGGTGCCAAGAACGTGTAAAGAGCCGCCAGTACGGCGATGGCGATTCCCGCCGCCGATTTGCCTGCCTTGGGGCGACGATGGGCTGACGCTCCGGGTCGTGCGGGTTTTTGCGGCTCTGCGGGCACTTCAGGATCCATAAAAACGACTCATTCCGTTGGAAGGTGGGGCTCGATAACCGTCCAGAGCTTTCCACGTTGCAAGGCTAATGTAGCCTACGAAACGGCCGTGCCCGGCACGACCGCGTTGCCGCCGCAGGCCCAAAAACCGTGCAAGTTTTCCACAACGGTTCGGGCGATGATAAATCGTCGCGGCGGTTGATCCGGCACATTCAGAACGCGTCCGTGCGGTGGGTCGACCGCAAACATTGCCTGAAGCATTGGCAGGCATCGGCTTTGCAGCTGTGAAGATTGCGTGCCGAAACCGAAACGTGTGGGTAAAAATTTTACGGTTCGCCAGTTAGAATCTGAGCGTCCGCGAACACATCGAACCCCGGGGAACCGCTGGGATGCCGTCATCCGAATTCACGAACTGCCCGACACTGCCGGAACTGATCCGGCGTCGAGCCGAGCGAACCGGTGATCGAACGGCATTGGTTTTTGTGTCCGATGATGATGAACGGTTCGAATGGACTTATGGCGATTTGTGGCGCCGCGCCCTGGAGACGGCAGCCCGGCTGCCGGAGCCAAATTCAGTCCATTCGTCCGATGCTTCGGCGTCGTCAAATTCAGCCAACCGGATTTCATCGCAGGGCCAACCTGATCGCGCCCTGTTATTGTTCCCGCCGGGTTTAGAGTTCATGGCGGGCTTTTTGGGGGCCCAACTGGCCGGCTTCATTCCGGTTCCGACGGCTTATCCCAAGCCGAATCGACAGATGCCACGACTGGATTCCGCAGCCGATGATTGTCGTCCCACCGTGTTGATCGGTGATGCCGCATCGTTGGCTGGTTTGGACGACAATCGTCTGGCCGCATCGGCACGTTCCATCGCTCGGGTCGCCACCGATGAAAACGTGCTGTCCAATCACGGCATCGCGTTGGCCGACGCGCCCGCGTTCAGCCCACAGCACTTGCCCGGCGCGGACACCGTCGCGTTCTTGCAATACACCAGCGGCAGCACCAGTGAACCCAAGGGCGTCTTGGTACGACATCGCAATTTGATCGCCAACTTGGAATCGATCAGGCGTGGGTTCCAAATCGATTGGCAGGACGATGACGTGCAGCGGCCCGACCGAGGTGTGTTCTGGTTGCCGTTCTTTCACGACATGGGTTTGATCGGCGGTATTTTGGAACCGTTGTACGTCGGCGGGACTGCGGTCTTGATGAGCCCGCGAGCCTTTCTGCGGCGTCCGATCCGTTGGTTGGAATTGATCAGCGAAGAAAAGGCACGCATCAGCGGTGCCCCCAACTTTGCGTTTCAGTTGGCCGTCGATCGTGTCACGCCCGAACAAGCGGACAACTTGGATTTGTCAAATTGGAAGACCGCGTTTTGCGGCGCCGAACCGATCGCGCCCCGGACGTTGTCCGACTTTGCAAACCGATTCGAACCATGCGGCTTTTCCCGCGACGCTTTCTATCCCTGTTATGGATTGGCCGAAGCGACGTTGTTGGCAGCCGGCGGCGATGGGCCTTCCGAACCAAAGACGGTGACCGTGCACCGTGGGTCGTTGGGGCAAGGCAAGGCGGTGGTGGATCCCAAAGGCCGCGGCCGAGAATTTGTCAAATTGGTCGCCTGTGGATCGGCCGCCTATCAAACCGAATTGGTGATCGTCGATCCGCAATCGCGTCAGCCCGTCGCATCGCAAGTGGTCGGTGAAATCTGGATCCGTGGCGAAGGTGTCACCGACGGCTACTGGAATCGTGACGAAGAAAACGAAACCCAGTTCCGCGCGTCGTTGGCCCATGACGATGGCCGTCGTTTTTGCCGTACCGGCGATCTCGGCTTCGAATTCGAGGGAAATCTGTTCATCACCGGACGCCGCAAAGACGTGGTCGTGCTGCGGGGTCGGAACCACTATCCGCAGGACATCGAAGCCACGGTACGCGAGCTTTTCGCGGGCGAATCGATCCAGACCGCTGCGTTTGCCGTGGATGCCCACCGCGGCGAAGCGTTGATTGTGGTGGTCGAATTGCCCCGCCGTGACGCCAACGCGGACCACGCCGGAACGGTCCGGCGGATCCGCCGGGCGATCGTCGAAGCCCATGAAATCGACCCAACGGAGGTCTTGCTGGTTCGTGCCGCGACGGTACCGTTAACCAGTAGTGGGAAAGTCCAACGTCTGCGTTGTCGCCAACAGTTTCTTGACGGCGACATCAAAACGAAACACCACTACCGGCGTGCCTTTGCCGGTGAACAGTCCGTGATGTTGCCCGATCTGCCGGCTTCGCCCGACGGTTCGGACCGCAACACGGTCATTCAAGCCATCGAGGCTTGGCTAGTCGAATGGTTGACGGTTCGCGCTGGTGTGCGACCCGATGACATCGAACTGGACAAGCCCTTTGCCGAATACGGATTGGATTCGATGACCGCTGTGGAAATGAGCGGTGAGATCGAAGATTGGTCCGGGATCGAGTTGACCCCGGTGCTTGCCCTAAATCATCCGACCGTTTCAAGACTGAGCGTGTATCTGGCCGACCAATGGTTGGGCGATTCCCGCACGAGTGCGAGTGCCGAGGACGGTTCGGCACCCCAAGCCTTGAACGGCCACGCCGACGATCTGTCCCAGCCGACGGTCGAAGAACTCGATCCCGCAGAATTGGAAGGGCTGCTTGACGAGATCGAAGGCCTATCCGAAGACCAAGTCAATCATGCCCTCGCAGATAAACGACGAACCTGAATCCGGTGCACCGCCGGCCGACGATCTCAACAAGCGACTATCGAATCTTTCTCCCGCGCAACGCGAACTGCTGGCCCGCCGCCTTCGTGAAAAGGCCCAGTCTTCATCCGCCAACGGTTCCAATCATTCCAATGGTCATGGAGCCGCGGATCCATCGGTTGACGCGCATCGTTCGACGTCCGCGGCGCCGCTTCAGGATGACCTGATTGCCATCGTCGGTATCGGCTGTCGGCTGCCGGGTGCGCCCAATCCCGATGCCTATTGGCAGTTGATCGAATCGGGAAATCGCGCCATCCGTGAAATCGGCAGCGATCGATGGGATCAGCGTCAATTCTTTGACGCCACCGGTCGTTCCCCCGGGAAGATGTCGGTCGACAAGTTGGCATTGATCGACAGTGTCAGCGACTTTGATCCAGAATTTTTCGGCATCTCACCCCGCGAAGCTTCTCGAATGGATCCCCAACAACGTTTGTTGTTGGAGGTGGTTTGGGAAACGTTCGAAGACGCCGGGGTGACCATCGATGCATTGCGTGGCAGCCGCACGGGTGTGTACGTGGGCATTGGTGGAACGGACTATTCAAAGGTTCCGTCGCGCTACCCGGACTACTTTGAACACATCGATGCGCACCTGGGCACCGGGAACGCGCTCAGCATCGCCGCGGGACGGATCTCGTATCTGTTTGATCTACGCGGGCCTTCCTTCATCGTTGACACGGCTTGTTCGTCTGCCTTGGTGGCCATTCATCAAGCGGTCGTGTCATTGCGCCGTCGTGAAAGCGACGCGGCCATCGCCGGCGGTGTGAATTTGATCCTGACGCCGGAAACCACCATCGCTTTCAGCAAAGCTCGGATGCTAAGTCCTGATGGTGATTGCCGCCCCTTCGATGATGATGCCAACGGTTATGTGCGTGGCGAAGGCTGCGGCATGGTGCTGATGAAACGTTACACCGATGCGGTTCGCGACGGCGATCAGGTGTACGGGGTGATTCGAGGTTCGGCGATCAACCAAGATGGCCGGACCAGCGGCATCACCGCCCCCAGCAGCGAAGCGCAGGTCCGATGCATTCGCGAAGCCATGGCGGGTGCCAAAGTCACGCCGGACCATGTCAGCTATGTCGAAGCCCATGGCACGGGAACACCTTTGGGTGACCCGATTGAAATGACCGCGCTGCAAAAAGTCTTCGGCGGCCGCGCACAAGAACTGTCGCCCGTCCGTGTCGGCAGCGTCAAAGGCAACATCGGCCACACCGAAACGGTCAGCGGAGTCGCGGGACTGTTGAAGGTCTTGCAGATGTTCCGCCATCAGCAGATTCCTCGGCAGGCGGGTTTCGGTCGGCTGAATCGAAACATCCGTTTGGAAGACAACCGGTTGAAAATCGCGGATTCTTCACACGATTGGATGTGCGACGATTTGGGAACGCGGATCGCGGGAGTCAGCAGTTTCGGTTTCGGCGGAACCAACGCGCACTTGATCGTCCAGGAAGCTCCCCATCCGCACACCGGTGAAAACGGCACCGCCGTGGCCAATGGCCACGTCAATGGATCTGCGATTGCTCCGGTGCAACGCAATGGTTCATCGGTCGCGTCCAATTGCGAAAGCGAATCCGACGCTGCCAGCCAAGTGGTCGTGTTGTCGGCCAGGGATGATGGTCCATTGCAGGACTTGGCCGTCCAATACGCCGATCGCTGTGACGAATTTGATGCGGCCCAATTACGGGACTTTGCCGCCACGACGACACTGCACCGTTCGTCGCTGACCCGGCGGTTGGCGGTGGTCGGAAACAGTGGATCGGACATCGCCAAGTCGCTGCGTGATTTCGTGACGCAGGAACCTGCGCGTTCCTCAGCGAAGGCCTGCTACGGACGACCGCCGCAAGGACGACGTCCAAAGCTGGCGATGGTTTTCACCGGCCAGGGTTCGCAATATGTCGGCATGGGGCAAACGCTGGCGACGCGATGTGAACCGTTCCGACGATCGATCGATGCGTCATCGCAATGGGTGGACCCTCATTTGCCCTACCCGCTGTGGGACGTTTTGCGGGGCGACGCCGGCGACATCGATCATACTTCGTTGGCGCAACCGGCGATCTGCGCGATCCAATGTGCGTTGGTGGATGTCCTGCGGGACCGCGGCTTGACCCCCGACGTCGTGGCCGGTCACAGCATCGGTGAAATCGCGGCGCTTTACAGTGTCGGCGCGATCGATCAACGACAAGCCATGTTGTTGGCCACCTATCGCGGCAAATGGATGGGCGATCTGCCCGCCGGCGGAACGATGGCGGCGTTGCTGGCCCCCGTCGAACAAGTCCAACAGTGGATCAAACAATCCGGCAGCTCCGCCGTGATCGCCGCGATGAACGGAGTCAACGCAACGGTGATCGCGGGGACCAACGACGCGGTCGCCGAACTGGGACGCGTCGCCCAGGAGGCATCCGTCCCCGTTTATCCGCTGGATGTGTCGCACGCGTTTCATTCACCGCTGATGCAGCCCGCGAAGCAGCCGTTGGAAGACGAGTTACGCAGACTGTTGGACCCGATACACATTCCAAGGAGCATCCGATTCGCTTCATCGCTGACGGGTGACTGGTTGGAAGGTTCGATCGACGTCGATTATTGGATCGAACATCTGGTGTCACCCGTTCGGTTCACCGATGTGATGAATCGCTTATCGGAAGTCACCAACGACTTAGTGATCGAGGTGGGCCCCCGGCCGCAATTGATCGGCATGTTGCGGCGGCATCAACCGACACCAACTGATCCGGATCACGGTCAAGGTGAAACGCCGGAACTGGTTTCCGTCTTGGATTCCGGCACCCCCGATCGTGAAAGTTGGTTAAGAACGCTGGGACAGGCTTGGACTTGTGGTTTCGATGTCGATTGGAAAGCGGAGTGGAGCGGGAAATCGTTCCGTCGGGTCGCCCTGCCCCTGTATCCGTTTGCACGATCACGATACTGGTACGATCCGCCGGCAAAGCGTGGTGCCGCGGTCGGTGGTTCTCAAGTTCATCCGATCTTGGGTTCGCAGCAAACTCTGGCCATCGGCGGGACTCTTTTCGCCAACACGATTCGCGACCGATTGCCGGCTTTCCTGGCCGATCACATTGTCAGCGGCAGCGTCACCGTGCCCGGTGCCGCGTGGTTGGAATCGGTCTTCGCGGCGGCGCGTCAGTGTTTCCCGGATCAGCCAATCGCGTTGGAGTCTTTCGAAATTGAGCGACCGGTGTTCATGCAACCGGAACGCGCCGTGGACGTGCAGATTCATGTCGCACCGCTGGCGGCCAATCGATCCAAGGTTCAAGTTTCCACTGCCGAACACGACGACCAAACCAAGGCCGACTGGGCAACCTGTGCCAGTGCTACGGTCCGGATCGGCCCCACCGCGGTGTCCACCGACGGTATTCCCGCGGCCAAGCAATCGACGCCGGAATGTTTGGATGAAATTCCCGTCGATCAGTTCTATCAATCGGCCGAACGCGCCGGTTTGAAGTACGAGCCGCTGTTTCAAGTGTTACGAAAGATCCGTGTCGGTCACGGCATCGCCATCGGTGAACTTGCCGTCGACGCGACATTGGAATCGGACGTCGACAATTACCAATGGCATCCGGTTTTGCTGGACGGGGCGTTGCAGCTGATCGGTGCGGCCATCCATGGTTCCCCGCGATCTGACAAAAGATCGGACGTCGCTGCATTTCTGCCGCACAGCATCGGGTCCGTTCACTTGGGGACGTCGACCCGCCAAATCGCAAAGGCCGAAGCTGTATTGAAGTCCTGCGATCATGACGCGATCGCGGATGTCGTGTTGCGCGACGATCAAGGCGACGTCGTGGGGACATTGGTCGACGTGACCCTGCGTCGGCTGCAACGTGACCGTCGTGCGAATACCGAAGATCCATCACGCTGGATCTATCAAACCCAGTGGTCGCTGGCCGCCGAACCGGATGCCGGTTTAAGCGGCGATTTGCCCTCGTTCGTTTGGACTTCATCGGGGCACGCCCAAGATCAACAGGTGGGGCAAGAATGGCTGTGGGTCCAGCCGACGTCGAAATGTTCTGGCTCCGGTGCAATCAGCGGGAATTGCGATTTGGCTACGCGAGTCGCCGATCAAACCACCGCCGTATTGGACTTCATAAAGGCGGCTTTGAAACATAGTCCGCCGCCGCGACTGTCGGTGATCACACAGGCGGCTTTCAGCATTGGTGATTCGACGGTCGATGTGGATCCGGTTGCATCTGCCGTCGCGGGATTGATCCGTTCGGCGACCAACGAGTGCCCCGGGCTGCGAATCCGTCACTTGGATGTCGACGTACGCGATGATTCGACCGCTGCGATGGTTCGTCATTGGCTGGCATCTGACGATGCGGTGGAAACGGAATCTGCGATTCGCGACGGCCAGTGGTGGATCCCACGATTGAACCACTTGCCTGATGCACTGCTTTCGCGTCCGGAGGGTTCGGAGTTGGCGTTGCCCGACCGTGGCGAATACCGGATCCGGCTGGACGGGACACACCGCATCGAAGGTTTGTGGGCCCAGCGGATGCCTCAGGAAATCCCGATCGATGACGAAGTCCGTGTTCGCTGTCGCGCCGTTGGCTTGAACTTCAGTGACGTCTTGAAATCGATGGACCTCTATCCGGGCGTGACCGATCAGGTGGTTCCGTTGGGAATTGAAGTTTGTGGCGTTGTGGAATCGGTGGGTCCCGACGTTCAAGATCTGCGCCCCGGCATGCGGGTCATGGGTGTGGTCCCCCATGGATTTGCCTCGGCGGATCGCACGACTGAGTCTTTATTGACTCGCGTCCCGAATGGCCTGAGTGATGAAGAAGCGGCCGGCGTTCCGATCGTCTTCCTGACCGCCCATCACGCGCTGGTAAACGTCGGCCGATTGGCGGCCGGCGAAAAAGTATTGATCCATGCGGGTGCCGGTGGTGTGGGTTTGGCCGCGATTCAGGTCGCCCAGGCTGTCGGTGCCGACGTGTACTGTACGGCCGGTAGCGAGCATAAACGACAGTTGTTGGCTCAGTTGGGAGTCTCTGAAGATCAGATCTTTGATAGTCGCGATCTTGGATCCATCGAACAGATCCGCCGGCACAGCAACGGGATCGATGTCGTCTTGAATTCGCTACCAGGCGAGTGGATTGATGCGTCGATCGGCTTGCTAAGGGCACATGGCCGGTTCTTAGAAATCGGCAAGATCGACATTTACAAGAATCGGCCGATGGGTCTGTTGCCGTTCCAAGACAACCTGACCTACAGCGCGATTGATCTGGATCGTCTGCTACGAAATCGACCGGACGAAGTCCGAGAACTGTACCGCCAGGTCGTCGATGGATTTGAAACCGGGCATTATCGTCCGTTGCCGATCACGCGTTATCGTCTGGACGAATTGCCGGCCGCGATGCGTTACATGGCGGCGCGCCGCAACATCGGAAAGATCGTGGTTGCGCCGGCGTCGCATCAAGATGATCTGGCACGGCAATCGGGATCTCATCTGATTTCCGGCGGCAGTGGGGCGATTGCCACCACCGTCGCTCGACGTCTGATTCAACGAGGGGCGAAACGTGTCGATTTGGTGGCCCGTCGTCCGTTGCCCGAACGGGTGCATGCTTTGACCCAGTGGGCCAGGCAATGGGATGCGACCGTTGTTTATCACCAGGCAGATGTGACCGACGTCGATTCGATGCAAATCGTGGTGGATCGGATCACGCAGTCGGCGGGGCAGTTGCGAGGCGTGATTCATGCGGCGGGCGTTCTGGATGACCGTTTAATCGGTTCGATCGATCACGATTCGCTGTCCGGCGTGTTAAGTCCAAAGACCAACGGTACCGTCGCGTTGCATCAAGCGACTCGTTCGCATGATCTGGACTATTTCACGCTTCTGGGCAGCGTTGCCAGTGTCTTTGGTTCGCCCGCTCAATCGAACTATGCGGCGGCCAATGCGTTCTTGGAAGGCTTCGCCGCGGCACGTCGTGGCGCCGGGTTGCCCGCCAATGTCGTCCAATGGGGACCCTGGGATTCGGCCAACGGTGGCATGACCGACGACGCAGCGACGCAGAAGAATATTGCTGCGTTGGGAATGCGGCCCTTGCCGGTGGAAGTCGCCAGCGACGTCTTGATCGATGCCGCAACCGCATCGGCCGCGCCCGAAACGTTGACCGTGGTGGACGTTGATTGGCGAGAAATGATGGCGGCCGGATTCGCCGACCCCGGACCGTCGCGTCTGCGTGGGCTGACCGGTTCGGTATCGGACGACGTTTCCGATTCCGGTTCGGTCGATACCGAATTTTTGGCCGTCTTGGACCAAACCAAGGTGGACAGCCGGCTTGGTTTGACGCTGACCTACCTGTCCAACCAGCTTGCGATGATTTTGGGGATGTCGGCGGATTCGATCGACCGCACCGAACCGCTTGCGGCGCTGGGGCTGGATTCGCTGATGGCGATCGAATTGAAGAACAATATCGAAGCCAAACTGGACGTCCAGTTACCCATCAGTCGGTTTGTAGAAAACCCCTCACTAAGCACTTTGGCCGAAGCCGTGCTGGATGCCCGTGAAGGAAAGTGACCGTCAGTCCAAGATGACGGTCGTTTTGACGTGCGACAGTTGGTGCGAATGCGTTGATTCAAGGTGAACGAATTTTGCCTTGATGGATATTTGTGGCCGACCGGTTCCCGCAAGACTTGCCGATCGGTGACGGAGGACCATTCGACTTGGGGTCTTGATAACCTAGGGGCCGAAGTATCCGGAATCACCTGACGATCCATCGGGTGAATCACCGACCGACGTCTCTTTTCTTGATGGATGATTCATGCCACTGAAAGAACTGCCGGAATTAACCCTCTCGCAATCAGCGATGAGTGTTTTGGAGGCCGCCGAAGCTGAAAACCGCCTGTCCCTGGTCGGTTCCGTTGCCGAATTAGTCGAAGCTGCGGCACCGGTCGACCAGCGAGACGCCGCCGGATATTACACCGTCGGGTATGACATCCCCGGCAAAGGCTTCATTCCCGAAGCCAAGGTGTGCGAAGTCAAAAATGGCATCGCGGCCAACTATTTGGATCCGTACATGCGACGTCGGGATCCGAACTGCATGGTCATCGGTGACAATCGCGAAACCGACAAGCCACGCTACGAAGACCGATTCGGTGAAGCTTTTGATGGGCTTCGGCAAGAAACGTTCGAATGGCTGAAAACCCAGCCGTTGTCCTGTTTCTTTTTCGAAACCGGCAGCAAAGACGACCCCATTCGCGCCGTTGCGATCTGTCCGACCAACGCGGCCTTCTTCGCACTTGGCTTGGCCATGCTGCAAGGTATCGTGCCGTTGGAAAAGGTCCGCAAGGCGGGCAGTGAGTATTTCCACAAAGCCATTCTGTACATCGCGCCGCCGTTTCGGCACACGCATTTCGAAGGCAAGCAAGTGGTTGTCCACAATCGTCGCTTTGACGATATGGGCAGCGATGGAAACACGACGACGCTTCACGAACTGTTTTCGTACAACTTGTATCCCGGCCCGTCCGCCAAGAAGGGCGTCTATGGGATGTTGTTGACCGCGGGCGAACGTGACGAACAACCTTGGACCACCGCACACTGCAGCACGGTTCAGGTCATCACGCCGTATGACAACACCACAACCATCATGCACGAAGGTGCGTCCGGCGGTGGTAAGTCGGAAATGCTGGAACAAATGCACCGCGAATCCGACGGTCGTTTGAAACTGGCCACCAACCTGATCACCGGTGATGAGCGGTTCCTGACGATTCCACGTGCGTGTGAATTGCATCCGGTCACCGATGACATGGCACTGTGTCACCCGGATCTGAAAGGTCCCGACGAACGGACACGCAAAGTGACGTTGGTGGACGCTGAAGCCGCTTGGTTCATTCGTGTGAATCACATCACTCGGTACGGCACCGACCCGCACTTGGAAGCGTTGACCACGCATCCCCCGGGACCGATCCTTCACTTGAACATCGATACCGTTCCCGGTTCGACGGCACTGATTTGGGAACACATCCAAGACGAACCCGGCGTCCCCTGTCCCAACCCTCGAGTCGTGATGCCGCGGGAATACTATCCCAACATCGTCGACGCACCGGTCACCGTGGATATTCGATCCTTCGGTGTGCGATGCCCACCGTGCACCATCGAAAAGCCGACCTACGGCATCATGGGTCTGTTCCATGTCTTGCCGCCCGCCCTGGCTTGGTTGTGGCGATTGGTGGCACCTCGTGGCCATGGCAACCCGTCGATCGTCGACACCGGCGGCATGCAGTCCGAAGGCGTGGGATCGTATTGGCCGTTCGCGACCGGACGTCGTGTCGACCAAGCCAACATCCTGTTGGATCAAATCACCGATACCACCGACACCATGTTCGTGCTGATTCCCAACCAACACATCGGTTGCTGGGATGTCGGATTCGCTCCGCAGTGGACCGTCCGTGAATACCTGGCACGACGCGGGGCATCCAAGTTCCGTGATAGCGAATTGGTCGAAGCCCGATGTCCGTTGCTTGGTCGGCATCGTCACACGATGCAGGTCGAAGGCCAAATCATCGGTACTTGGTTCTTTGACGTTTCGAAGCAACCCGAAGTGGGCGAAGCCGCCTACGACGCGGGCGCCGAGATCTTGTTCGACTTCTTCAAGACGCAACTGGCGAATTTCAATTCGCCCGATTTGTCGGCGACCGGACGAGAAATCATCGATGCCTGTTTGCAGGGCGCTAGCGTGTCCGATTACGACGACATGATCAAAGTTTGACAAAAAATGCGGCCTTCGGATGAAGGCCGCATCACGATTTGCATCGAATCCTCGCCAGGGACCCGTTAGGAGTTTTTGGCGAGGATTATTCGTATTCCCACTTCATGATCCACGGATCGTCGTACTGTTTTTGCAACTGTTTTAGTTTGCCCTGATACCGCTCCAAAACGTCGGCATGACCGGGGCTGTCAGCCAGATTGTTTGATTCGTTTGGGTCATCGGCGATGTCGAACAATTCAAATTCAGGTCGCTGAACATACTGGCCGACGGTTCGCGTCCCATACGGGGCATCGGGGCCTTTCGCCCATTGAGCCTGCCAACTGCTTGCCGCCCAAAGATCCGACGCAAAGGGATAAGGCAGCGGGTGCGCGATGTTCCAGATAAGTTTGTATTTCGCATCGCGAATGACACGCATCGGATAGTACATCTGAATCTCGTGAAACGTGTGCGAGGCAAAGATCTGTTCGTGGTGGGCGTCGTCTGGATTGGCCAGGCAATGCATCCACGATCGGCCGTGATAGTGGTCGAATGGTTTGCCACCGTTTCGGTTTTCTTGTTCTGCTTCGTCACGTTCTTTCCAGAACTTTTTGACATCGATGATGTCCTTGGGGCGATTGTTTTTCGTGTCCAGACCTCCGGCAAAATCCAGCAATGTTGGTGTGATATCGATGTGGCTGATCATTGCATCCGATTCAACGCCGCGACGCGATTGATAGGGATCCCGGACGACCATGGGAACCCGTAGGCCGCCCTCGTACACCGTTGTCTTTCCGCCAGCGAATGCCATTCCATGGTCACTGGTGAAAGCGATCAGGGTCTTGTCATACAGGTCGGCGTCTCGAAGGATCTGAACCAGGCGTGCCACTCCTTGGTCGATGCGTGCACAGGACTGGTAATACTGTGCAAGTTCACTGCGGGTTTCCGGTGTGTCGGGCAGGAAACTGGGGACCACGACGTCGGCCGGATCAAAGAAGACCTCTTCGACCCCTTCATATGCCCCTTGCTTCGGCTTGTTTCCAAAAAGATTGGGTTTCAGATCCAATGGGGACGATCGATCGACCCCACCACCGCGGTGCGGATCCGAGGTCGCAAAGTACAGAAAGAAGGGCCGGTCATCGGACGAGTCGGTGATAAAATCCGCGCTGGCTTCGGCCATCGACACTGCGTTTCGACCGTTACCCTGGATCACCGTTTCATAGTGATAGACCGCTTCGGGCGCGACGTGGTATTTGCCGATTCGGGCGGTACGATAGCCCGCACGCTGCATCACACGTGGCAACGCCAGCGCGGCGACGTCGTGAAATGACGCAAACTTATGGTAATGATGTTGGTGACCGAACTGGCCGTTGCGATGATTGTGCAGACCGCTCATCACCACACTGCGACTGGCGCTGCAGGACGCCGTGGTGGCATAGGCATTGCGAAAGACCATGCCGTCGGCAGCGATCGCATCGATCGCGGGCGTCACGGCAACGGGATCGCCATAGCACCCCAGCGTCGGGCTTTCATCATCGGTGATCACAAAGATCACGTTTCTTTCGGCTGCCTCGGCAACCGCGTCTAGCGCGAGATGGGCTACCAAACAGGTGATGGCGACTAGAATGAATCTGCGTCGGGTATTCACGGGACGTTCGTCTCGGTCGTTAAGTGGGAACAGGATGTCAGGGATCACAACCCAACAGTCTACGCCGAAGGCGGACATGTTTCAGAGGTTCGGTGCATGTGCCCGCCAGCGCTTGGGGCGACCGATCGGTTCGTCGATGATCCTGGCATGTGTTCTGATGCTCCGGGCCTTGTCCGTCGACGATTCAATGGGGCAAGAATCAGTCGACGCTGATTCTGCCACCGCGTCTTGGCCCGACCGTATCACATGCATGGATCCGTGGTCCGAAGCCGACCGTGGATCATCCGAAGTGGCTGATGCGGTCGCGCGGGCTGATCCACCCCGTGCGGTGGGACCAACCGACCTCGCTTCGATTCGGCACTGCTTGAACCCACGGGCGATCGACGCATGGGAAGCCTATCAACAATTGTGCCGGGCGTTTCAACAGGAACCAGACGATCCGGCAATTGCACGATTTCTGGGAATCAGTCGACCATCACCATCGCAACTTCGTGACCGCGGTGGTCGCGGAGCACCGTCGTGGCTGGGCTGGGATCGAGGAACCTATCGGACTTACGAATCGTCACATTTCGTGATCCACAGCCAAGCCGACGAAGCATCCACGCGATTGATCGCCTCCGATTTGGAACGCACCTTCTGGATTTGGACACAGTTGTTTTTCCCGCTTTGGGAATCGCGTTCGCAGGTTGCTCGGACGTTTGCCGGACTGACAGAACCGACGGTCGCCGATGTGGTTCAACGAATTCGCGATACACAGACGACACTAACAGATTCGACAAGGATGCGGATCGTTGTCTTTGCCGATCGCACCCGTTACCAGCGTGCTTTATCCAAAGCGGTGCCGGGAATCGAAAACAGTACGGGTTTTTACGCCGACGGACGTCGTACCACGTTTCTGTATGTCGATCCCATCGATGACGCGGCGACCCGGCGTCATGAATTGACACATCAACTGTTTCGCGAGGCGACGGATTCCCGTCTGGGACGCACCATGCCGGGATCGCAAGGCGATTTTTGGTTGGTCGAGGGGATCGCCGGATACGTCGAATCACTTCAAGGTTCCTCCCATGCGGCGACTCTTGGCGGATGGGATAGCCCACGGTTGCAATTCGCACGTTATCGCGTTCTGGCCAACGTCGAATACTTGGATCCGGAATCGTTATGGAGACAGCCGGTTCGTGAGGTTCAAAAGCGATCGGATTTGGCACCGTGGTACGCCCACGCCATTCTTCACACGCATTGGTTGATGGACCCACCGAACGATCAGTTTGCGTGGGTCTTGGATCGCTTGGCAAAACTGTATGCGATTCGAATCCCTTGGGCGAACCAACCCCAGGTCCAGCCGCCCCGCCAAAGCGACTTGGAATCTTTTCTGCGTGTCGATGATTCGCATCTACAGCGCAATCCGACGGATCGCGCGATGAAACAATTGTGCCTGGCGCGATGCGAAGTCACCTCCGACGGCTTGCGATCGATTTCTCCGCAAGTCGGCTTACAGTGGCTGGATCTATCGGGGGTGTTTTTGACGTCCGACGATCTTTCGGTCTTGGACCCCAACCCGACGTCGCTATTACAGTTGAATTTGGAGAACACAGCCGTCGACGAAGCCGCGTTGCCGTGGATCGGTCGCGCTATTGATTTGACGGAATTGGACGTCAGTTGGACAGAGATTGATGACCGCTTAGCCGATCATTTGATGAACCACAAAAAGTTACAGACGGCGTGGTTGACCGGCAGTCGCGTCGGTGACGAAGTCCTCAGGATCCTACAATCCATCGCGACGCTACGGTCGATCGATGTTCAGCGGACCCGGGTCAGCGACGGCGTCTTGCAACAGTTCCGAGCCGCCCGTCCGTCGGTCGCTGTGAACCCGCTGGAACTGCGAAATTCACCGCAATGAGATCGAGGTGCCGTTGTCCCATTTCGCCCTGACGTCGATCGTGGCGTCTCGATCACCGCCCTCCAAAGGCCGCCTTGCCCGGTGGAAAGCCTGCGACGGGCTTGGATCTCGGACGTCCAAAACGCAGGGTCTGTGCTGTCCAGCGAGGCTCAGTTCTGGGGTGGCTGTCTGCCAGCGGGTGACGGATCGGTGGTGCGGCCCGCAACTCCTCCGCCAGGATCAATCGGGACAACGGGTGGAATCGAGTTGGCCGAAGGATTGAATCAGAACCGCGCCATGCGTCGGTCGCGTTTTTCGCCGGTCGATCACCATGTACGGGCTTGACGACCGGCAAATTTTCATGCTACTTTCCTGCACTTCTGGCAACGGTTTTCGGCCGTCGTCGGTCCTCCTGGGGGATTAGCTCAGTTGGGAGAGCGCTACAATGGCATTGTAGAGGTCATCGGTTCAAGTCCGTTATCCTCCACCTTCAAGAACAAAAGCCGCTGATCAGGTGTGATCGGCGGCTTTTTTCGTCGCATCTCGGTTCCTGTCGTCAACGGTGCTATCGTGCGGCGGCTTTCAATTCGGCAAATCGATCACGCATATCACGCAAGGTATCCGCGTGCTCCGGATCGCCGGCCAAGTCGTTTTCTTCGCGCGGGTCGCTTCGTAGATCGAACAGTTGTTCGTGATCAAATTCGGGCCAATAGAAATATTTCCAGTCGCGACGCACGAGTGCTTCGGATGCCGGAATGAAGTCTTTGCTGCGTAGCATCGGGTGTTCGTAAAAGAACTCGCTTCGCCAATCTGATTCTTGGTCCGCAAGGTACAGAGAACTGACGTCCCTGCCCTGCATCGTTTCGGGGACGTCGACGCCTGTGGCGGAAAGGATGGTCGGGGCCAGGTCGACATTCAGAGTAAATGCGTCATTGGTTTGGCCACGGATGCTGTCGGGCATCCGCGGATCGCGAATGATCAATGGAACACGAATGCTTTCTTGGTGTGGGTACCACTTATCCGCCAAGCCGTGTTCGGCATGGTAATAGCCATTATCCGTGGTAAAGATGACCAGTGTGTTGTCGCCGAGCCCCTGCTTTTCAAGCTCTGCCAGGATTCGCCCGCAAGTCGCATCGACCTCGGTCGCCAAACGATAGTAGTTCTTCATCATCGTTTGGTATTTCTGGGGCGTGTCAAATCGCCAGTGCCATCGGTTGCGTCCTTCGTTCTTTTCGTTGCCCACGAAGTCAGGCAATCGTTCGAACGACTCTTGTGTTGCGTTGGGTGCCACGGGAACGGTCACGTCCCGATACAGGCTCATGCTTTCGGGCTGAGGCAGAAACTGCTTTGGGTTGGAATCTTCCGCGTGGGTCGCAAAGAATGCCACGGTCAAGCAGAACGGTTGATCAGTCGGACGCGTTTTCAAAAATTCCAACGCGTCCATCTCGTTCTTTTCCGTCACATGAATCTTGGATCCGTCGGGCTGCGTCACCCAGTGTTTTCCAAAATACGACCGGCTAAAGTCGAATTTGTCAGCGGGAATCTTTCCGTTGTGCCATTTGCCGACATGTCCCACGAAATATCCATGTTCACGAAGCAATCCGGGGAAGGTCTTTTGCCAAGGTGTCGTCCAGGGTTTGAAGGAGCGATTGCCGTGGCGTGACATCCATTGGCCGGTAAAAAGCGTCGCACGACTGACACCGCATATCGACGTCGTGACGCAGTTTTGCGTGAACCGGATTCCTTCCCGTGAAAGTTCGTCTAGCGTTGGTGTTTGAACTACCGGGTTTCCTGCAATGCCCAACGTGTCGTGACGCCAATCATCGGCGTACAGCAGCAACACATTCAGCGGTTCGGATTCAGTTGAACCGTGTTCGGACGTATCCGCGCCAGCAAACGCCGGCCATGCAATCACCAGAACCAACGGGCACACGGTGGCAATCAGAAGTCGCATTGTCATGATGTCATTCGATGATGGTGTTTCGTAAGAAGTTTTCGATCAGCCCGACACGGAATCGCTGTGATCTTTCAACGTGTCATCGCGACGGGTGGCAAGGTTGCATTTCCGAACAAACCCGGACAATCACTGCTTTTTGCCATCCGACGCGGGTGAGATGATCGAATCGGCGACGCCCCTATCGCACTTCGACGGTGGTCGTCCCCTGGATCATTTGACCGACGATCCATCGTTCTCCGCTGCGTGTCGCATCGACCTTGGATCCGTCGATGAACACGCCCGTGGTGTCTTTGCCGCCCGGCAGGTTCAATTTCGCCGTCATTTCAGGTGGCAGCGCCACTGTCATGCGAAAGGCGTCATCGTTCGTCCAGTCGACTTCGACGGGGCCAAGCGGTGTGGGGACTTTGCCACGGGCGAACGACAGACCGCTGGTGCAGGGACGAATCATAGCGTTTGACCAACCGGGGACGTTCGGCTGAACACCCAAGACGTAACGCGGCAGCAGGTTCGCAGGGGCCGCGCCCCAAGCATGGTTCCAATCCTGATTGGGTTTGTACTTCATGTCCCAGGCTTCCCAACTGATCGTTGTGCCGCTGTCGATCATGTGTTTCCAACTTCGGTCCCCGTCGGCGGTCATCAGATCGATTGCGTGCTGATCGCCACCATTGGCGAACAAAGCGTCCATCAAATACTGCGCGGCATAGACGCTGCATTGCATTCCTCGTTGCTGCAGCCATGACGTGACACTCTGACGGTTTTCCTCGGGAACAATCCCGAAAGCCAGCGGAAAGAAGTTCGCATGCAGACTGCTATGATCCGTACCGACACCATCACGATAGATACCGGTCTCCTGATTCAAGGCTTGATCATTTAGCGATGCCGTGGCCATCTCTGCTCTCGCCTGAAAGGCTTGTGCTTCCTCTTCCTTGCCAACGGCTTTCGCCATCTCGCTCATCTGTTTCAGCGCTTGAATGTGAAACGCATTGACCACCGTGTTGACCTCGGTGAACACAAAGCCGTCACGTTCGTTTTTGGGCCAATCCACGATGTCGTGCCGACTTTGATCCAATTCGTCGCTGCGAACCAATCCGTCATCGCCACAGCGGTGAATCAGCGTCTTGGTTTTCAATTCTTCGTAGCGATGCTTCAGCCACTGGGTGTCCCCCGTGTGCATCCAATGGGCATGGGCCATGAAGACCATGTGAGGCGCCCATTCGGTCGGCCAAGTTCCGTTTTCCATCAACCAGTCGAAGGTGCGTGCCGCCATGGTGACGTCGTCGTCCGTCGTATAGTGGCTCAATTGATTCAGGTAAGCGTCACCTTCGTAAGGGATCCGTTCGCGATCTCCGTCCACATAAACGCCGGCAAACGTCGTGGCTTTGATGCTGTATTTGCACAGACCCCAAATGCGATTCAGGATGTCGCTGGAACACTGAAATGAACTTGCGTCGTCATTCCAAGCCGCCGAATACGCGGCGCGACGGCGAATCAGTTCGTACGGAAAATCTGCGTCCAGACCTTCGATTTCCACCCAACGGAACGGCATCACCGATCGCCATTGCGGCGGTGTCAGTACGGCGGGTGGATTCGCGTACATCAAACCCGCCTGTTCAATATTGCGCTCATCCACCGGGGTCGGCACAATCCAGTTTCCTCGTTGCTGTCCGAGACGAATCTGTGTCATTCCGTAACGAACCGTCCCCGGCGGTTCACGATCAATTGAACCGTCCTTCAGTTTTTCGCCAAAGTGCACTTTGGCAGTGCCACGACCGGACGCTGGAACCGGCATCACAATGTTTCCAAAGGCGACTTTTCCAAAATCGATTTGGGTGGTTTTGTCGTCGACACGTCGAATCGTGACGGGTTCTTGCTCGGTCAGCTTGACATGGTCTAGACCAGGAATCACAGGCAAGGGTTTGATAAACAAGTTGCGAAACCGATAGGTTTGTCCCTTTTCACCATGGTGCTGGATCCCGATGTATCCGCTGGCGTCCGTCGTGTCACGGAACCGAGTGGTTTCCACTCCATTGACTTCGATCCGAATCAGATCCTTCATACACGTGATGACGTATCGATTCCATCCATTGCGATTCAGTGCATCACGGACGCGCGGCGTCGCAAAGAATTGTTTGGATTCATCGGAATGTTGCAAGAATTGATCGGTGGAACGTCCGGCCGTGCTCGGCCAGACCCAGCCGCGTCGAGATTCATCGTAAAGTCCGCCTGACCACCGTCGATCGGAACCGTCGCATTCGGCCTGATAGCCGTAGACTTTTTTTGCGGCTTCATCGTCCACATGACAGCGAAACATCACGCCTGAATTGGCGGGACCTTCGGGCAAGTGAATTTCAACACTGAGCCGAAAATCCGAATATTTCTGTTCGGTCACCAGGAAGAACTTCTTATCCGCCAGCAAGTGGATTTCACCGTCCACCACCTTGGCTTCACCGTGCGGATAGGGGTTTCTCCAGCCGGTCAGGTCCTTTCCGTTGAAAAGCGGGATGTAGCCACGGTCGGCCATATCGGCAAACACTTCGGGACCCGACGCGTCTGCCTTGGGTTTTGATATGGATGCAATGTCGACTTCTTGCGCGCCCGAACCAGCAATCGTCAGCCACGTGACCATGATCAGTGTCGTGTATCGCAACGTTGTCATTTGATGTCTTTCATAGGAGGGGGGGCATTTTCGAAGCGGTTGGTGCCGTGTGTGGCATGTACCCTTGGCGGCGACCCATTGGTGTTGAAGGTGAACGTGATTTCAGCTTTGGTGCACGCCGACGGCACTTCTAATCAGGCAATTGGAAAAGCGTGATGGACTGGACCGTCATTTCTGCCACATCGGCATAGGGATCGAAATTGGCAAAGGGATCAAACCTAATCATGGAAACTGGACCGTCGCCGGGAATCGCGAAGAGGTAGTCTTGAACACGATCGGTCTTGGACAGTTTTCGCTTGCTAGATAGATCGCCACGAAAACCTTGGCCGGGACGAGCCCAGAAGAACTGACTGGTCGCACCGTTGTCGGGCATCGCCCGCAATTGAATCACCAATTGACCTTCGGCGGGCGCGGCCAATCGAACCGCCATCTGTGAGTCGTTGCCCGTTGCCGCCACAATGGTTTTTCCATCCCGATGGTGCAGTTTCAGATTGCTGCGTTCGGTCCACTGATCGAACGACTGGGCGTTCGTGAAGTCCCACGACGCGATCTTTCGTGCACCGGCCAAATCGATGCCATCCGGGTTGACTGAAAAGTCTTTTGGTTCGGATGTGGCCAAGGGTGTGGCGGCGGATGAGACGCTCGGAATCGCGGCAAATTCATAGGTTCCTGAAGGAATTGATAAAACCGCAACGTCCGGTGTCTTGTCGATCAGAGAAACATTCGAGCGATCGCCCAACGGCTTGCCGCCTTCGGTGATGCTGTCCGAATCGCTGGTCGGAAGATAAACCGTCGCGGTTGTGTTGGCTGGGATCCGGACCTTCAATTGAAACTCGCCATCGGTCAAAGCCCATTCACTGCGGATCGGACCACGAATCGAATCATAGGACGCTTTGACCCAATGGATCGGTTCTCGCATCGCGTTGCTTCCAGGGGACGGTGGGCCGGGACGAATGATGATGTGCTTGAACCCGGGCCCGTCGGACTGGATGCCCGCCAGGGTTGCAAACATCCATTCACAGACTGCACCGAACGCATAATGCGAGAAGGAATTCATTGCTGCATTATGCCGACCAAATGCATCTTCTTTGGTGTAGCTGTCCCACCGTTCCCAAATCGTGGTTGCACCATTGACGATCTCATAGCCCCACGACGGGAAATCACGGGACTGCAATAGGAACGTCGCTAAGTCGTGCTGGCCGGATGACGACAACACGGGTAACAAGGGGCGCGTGCCCAGGAACCCGGTTGACATTCGGTTGCCGTTGTCGGCAAGCATCTTGGCAAGGTGTTGTCCGGTCTTTTCGCGAAGGTTGTCCGGAATCAGATCGGCATACAGCGCCAGTGCTTGAGCCGTTTGGGTGTTAACGTTGACGCTGCCGTCATCGTTGAGATACTTCGCTTGGAAAGCAGCCTTCGTGGCCAGATACTGTTTCATGTAGCGATCGTGCTGAGCATCACGACCAATGGCGGTGGCCATCTCTGCCATCATTTTCGATGAAATGGCTAGGTAGATGGTGTCGATATAGTCCAGCGGTGTCGTTCCTCCCTGCGTCAACCAATCGCCCCAAGCATTTCCGTGGTTGATTCCCAGGTGATCGACGCAAGTATCCATACGCCACTGCATGAACTTCGTCATGGGATCCCAGCAATCATGAATGATGCGGGTATCGCCGTAGAACTGCCAGATGGTCCAGGGACAAATGACGCCGGCATCGGCCCATGCCGTTCCGAAGTCCCAGCCATGTTGAAATGGAAACGGAGCGTATCCGGGGAAGGCACCACTGGGCCGTTGTGATTCCATCAATTCCCGCAGCCATTTCGTATAGAACGCACCAATGTCGGCGTTGTATGCCGCGGTTGCCACATAGGCCTGTGCATCCCCGGTCCAGCCCATTCGTTCGTCTCGTTGCGGACAATCGGTGGGCAGATCCAGGAAATTCGATCTTTGCGTCCACAGGACATTGCTAAACAGCTGGTTCACCATGGGGTCGCTGCATTCAAACGAACTGACCATGGGGGTGTCGCTGTGCATCACCAGCCCAGTCACGGTGTCCTGATCGGGCGTGCCTGGGAAATCGGACAACTCCACATAGCGGAACCCATGAAAGGTGAACCTCGGTTGATAGGTCTCCCCGTTGGGATTTCCGCGGCAGACATAGAAATCGGTCGCTCGAGCCTTTCGTAAGTTTTCGGTCATCAACCGACCATCGGGATGCAACATCTCGCCGTATCGGATGCGAATCTTCTGTCCGGATGAACCCTTGACCATCAACCGAATCGTCCCGGCAAAGTTTTGCCCCAGATCGATGATGAATGTTCCCGAACCGCGATCAACAATTGCCTGGGATCGGACCTTCTCGGTGATTCGCACAGGCACACCTGGGAAAGCTTCCAATTTCGGACGCTGGAACCCAAGGTTGCGGTCTTGTCCAAGGTTCTGCACGCCCTGCCCCGGGCGTGTCGGATTGCGACGTTGATAAAACGTGGCGACCGGGTGTCCGTTGTCTTCGGCCAACACAGCTGGTTGCCATGATTCGTCATCGAAGCCAGGCGATGACCAATTTGGTGTTTCTAAACGGGCATCATAATATTCACCCATCAGCAAATCGGCTTCGCGTATGGGACCTTCTTGGGTGACCTTCCACGACGGATCAGTGGCGATCACTTGACGCGACCCGTCGGCGTATTCGATTTCCAATTGGGCCATCAAGGACGGCGTTTTGCCGTAGGTCGCACGACCAGTCTTTTCGGTTCCCATGCCGGTCAGCAGGCCAAACCCGACGTATCCGCTGTACCAACCATCGGCCACCCATGCACCGATGGCATTGTCGCCGGCGTGCAACATGTCGGTCACGTCATAGGTGTTGTAATAAGCACGCTTCCGATAGTCGGTCCAACCAGGTGCAAAGAAGGCATCGCTGACACGTTCGCCGTTCAAGTGCAGTTCATAAATACCCAAAGCGGTCGCATAAACGGTCGCGCGGACAACACGCTTCTCCGCATGGAAATCTTTGCGGTATTGCTGCGCCGGTGGCAAATGAAGTTGGGCGGTGTCCCTATAAACCGGTGACGTGTCACGGACACTAATATAGTTGGCCGTCCAATCCGATTCTTTCATCAGTCCCATCGACCAACTGGCGGTGGGACTCCAGCTTTGGGGACGTCCGTCGCCGTCCCATACGCGTACTTTCCAATAGCACCGCTGACGGCTCTTTAAAGGGACGCCCTGGTAAGTCACAAACAGCGTTTGATCCGAATCGACTTTCCCGCTGTCCCAAAGGTCGCCCTTGTCGTTGACCAAATGCTGCTTGGTGGAAGCGACCAGAATTCGATAAGCCGACTGGGATTGGTTCCGCTGATCCGACTGAACGATCCACGATAGCCTTGGTGATTCCTGATCGATTCCCAACGGGTCCTTTCGGTACTCGCAGCGAAGATTTGTCGGTTCAATCGCTCGGACGTCTGACGGAGTTGCCACGATGAACCATAGAGCCGAGCAAACGACGGTCCATGCTGCTTTGCAATGTTGTGCGCACATGAGACTACCTTGTCATTGATCAAAATGACCAGCAACGGAAATGTGAAAGGGATGACGCATCCAGTCGATGATTGATCGGATGTCGTTTAGATTTCGACTTCGGCGGAATCCACCTGCAATCGACGACTCATCCATGTCGGGGTCACCAAAAACCAAACCACGGTGCCGACCAATGCTGTCCACTTCACCGTGGGAAGATCAATGATCCCCGCAAAATGCAACATGCAGGGGACCACGACCAACCCAAGGGCAACCGCCGAAATTGTCTTTAGAAGAATATTCATGACAGGGCTCGCAATTGATCAGTTGTGGTCGTTGCCGAGATTTGGATTTTGAAGAACCTTGCTAAAGATCAGGTAAAGAATCGCACAGGCGACCCAGCAAGGAATCACGGCGTAGGCTGCAAAAAGACCCTGGACGAAAATCAGGTACAGTCCGACGACCACGGGCAGCACCCAAGCCACCAACACCGCGATATTGATTTGTGTGCCGCTTTTTGATGCGTACTGATCCCGCAGACCAAAGCGTTTCATCAGATAAAAGTCGACAAAGATAACGGCGCCCATGGGGCCCAGCACGGTTCCATAGGTCCCAACAAAATCCAATAGTTTGGCGGATAAGTTGGGAAAGGCACCCGCCACGGTTGCCACTGTGCCGGCCACCAATGTCATCGCGGTACGTGAGCTTTTCGGAAGCATGCCTTGGAACGCCAGGCCCGCACGATAAATCGTGGGGTTCGCCGTTGTCCAACCTGCGATGATGACACAGATGATTCCGGTCCAGCCTACCGACTTGTATGCAAGTAGTCCGGGATTGGCCGTAACTTTGCCATCGTCGCTCAACACCAATTCCGGTTGGACCTTGATCAAAGCGGCCAACAAGAATCCGGCACTGATCCATGCCATGTAGTGACCCAGAAACATCCCAATCGCGGGTGCCCAACCGGATGATCGACTGCGGGCGAATCGGAAAATGGAAAGATCCGCCATCCCGAAATGCATCGCTCCGTTGCACAGCCACGCGAAAACGACGATCTGCCAAAAGCCAAACGTCTGTGGACCATTCTTTTCTTGCACGAACGCAATGGATTCATTCCAGAATTCACCGCTGGAGAGCTTTTCCATACTGGTCACATTCATTTGCGCCAGTGAGACAATTCCACATGCGGCGAAAACGCCGATCATCCAGGGTGCGGCAATATTGGCAAACCGGGCGACGCGTTCGTAACCACCTGCCGCAACTGCCGTGATGACCACACCGACGATGAAAACCAGGACCGTGAACGAAGTGTTGCTGAGACCGAGAACGGTTTCCGGAACATCAAAGGTGATATCAAACGGGACGCCCACCGCGGACGCCGAAACCGTGATCATGGCACCCGCGAGGAAACAAAACAGCAGACCGTTGACCAAGTTGTATAGCTTGACCAGCGACCCGCCGGCGATGCATTCCAATTGATAGTACAGCGTTAGACGCTTGGCGACCGCAATCGGAACGACCAGGAAACGCCAGGTCAGCACCGCCAGGATGTTTCCCAGCAACAGCCCCAACAAGAGATCGGAAAGGCTGGCACCGGCCGCCAGAAATAGCGGCCCAATCATGAATTCGGTGCCGGCGGCGTGTTCGCCGGCATACATGCCCCAGAATTTCCCGCTGCCCAGTAGTGCCGAGTCCGGCACTGGTTCGCGTTCAAATTCTCCGCCTGAATTTGATTCTGCTTCGCTCATTTCAACGACGACCTGATAGATTTGGGCGTGAACGGAATGACGTTAGATGATGGACGGAGCAATATCGCTGCGATCGGCCAAGATGCTGTTTTCGTAATGACGCACGTTGGACAGCCACTGTGACCCGCTGGGGACGCCCGTGGATTCGCAGTAATAGTCCCAGACGGCACCCAACGGCATCGTCTTTTGTTCTTCCATCAACGCCAACCGTGTCGTGTAATCGCCTTCGGCTTCGGCCTTCTGCAACAGGTCGACCGGTTCCAGCAGAGCCGCCAGCAATGCCTTCAAGACATTGCGTGTACCGATCACCCACGCTGCCACGCGATTGATACTGGCATCAAAGAAATCCAAGCCGATGTTGACACGCTGCAAGTATCCGCCGCGTACGATCTCTTGCATGATCGCCTGTAGTTCGTCGGTGTAAGTGACAACGTGGTCGCTGTCCCAGCGAACACCGCGACTAACATGCAACAGAATCTGTGGCAGGTACATCAACACCGACGAAATCTTGTCCGAGATCACTTCGGTGGGATGAAAGTGACCGGCGTCCAAGCACAGCACTTTGTCGCGGGACATCGCGTATCCCATGTAGAACTCGTGGGACCCGACCACATAGCTCTCACTGCCGATCCCGAACAACTTGCATTCCACCGCATCCAGCGTGTAATCGGACGCCAAGGGTTCGGCAAATACAGCATCCAGCGAATCCGCCAATCGTTCACGAGGTTGCCGACGATTGGCCGGTGTGTCTTTGTAGCCGTCGGGAACCCAGAAGTTGTTGATGCACGGGTTGCCTTGATCCGCACCCATCGCGGCGGCGATTTTGCGGCACGCGATTCCGTGGTCGATCCAGAACTGGCGGATGCCCGGATCGGAATGAGCCAGAGTGAACCCGTCTGACGCGTTGCGGTGCGAAAAGAAGCTGGGGTTGAAGTCCAGGCTGATCTGTTGGTCACGGGCCCAGTCGATCCAACCCTGGAAATGCGAGACCTCAATTTCATCTCGATCTGTCGGCGTTTCAAAGTCGCCGTACAACGCGTGCAGATTCAGCCGGTGCTTTCCGGGAATCAGCGAATAGGCCAACCGCAAATCGCTGCGAAGTTCGTCGGCGTTTCGGGCACGCCCGGGGTAGTTACCCGTGACCGCCAAGCCATCGCCCAAGGCCCGGGCGTCACTTTCAAATCCCACGACGTCATCACCCTGCCAGCAATGCACCGAAACGGCAATGTTGGACAACATCGACAATGCCGCTTTGACGTTCACGCCGATCGACGCGTATTGCTCCGATGCGAGCTCAAAGGCGGCGTCACAGTTTGGGGTCGAAGTCATTTTGGTTCCTTTACAGCCGATTAGCGGGCCGGTAATCCACCCTCTTTCAGCGGCCAGTCTAAGGTGCACTGCCCGCCCAAACCTTGACGATCGGTCCATCGAATAGCACGATGGTGCCATGGTCCGTAGGTTCGGCATCCGTGCAGAAAACGAGTTTACGGGAAGCTCAGGCCCCGTGCGCGGTTGTTTCCGCCTGAGCGGTGATGGCTCGAAGCATTCAAAGCTGGACTTGTTTGACGCAGGCACCTGCGATCGAGATTTATCGACCGACGTATCCGCATAACGCTTTCATCGTCTCGTCGACGAACAAAACAGAACACGTCGTGATCGCATCATTCGGATGTGATTTTCCAATCGGCCGGCGCGTTGGCTGGTTGCAAACGTGTGGCAATCGGACGTCTGACTGAGCGGTCGTGTACGATGCGAGCAATCATTGGGGGTGATTGTCCCGGTCCTGCGCAAGGTTTGGTTCCGTTGTTGCTTATGTCCTGTCAACGTCGATCTGTTTGGTCGCTACTTGTTTGTCTTTCGGTCGCGATGTTGCCGGCCGGTCTTTCCGCCGTGGAGACCTTCGAAGACGAGTTACTTGATCAACCGATCGCAACGATCGCCGCACGTGCTCGGGTCCTGGGAGATCCGATTCGCGGTTATCAGTTGTTTCACCGGTCTGGGCTTAGTTGCGTTCAATGCCACCCGACCAACGGCGGCGAAGAACTTCTGGGACCCGATCTGTCCCGGATGCAGCAGCGTTCGTCGTACGCGCACGTGATTCAGTCTGTGCTTCGTCCCGACGCCGTTGTGACCGAGGGATTTCAATCGGCCACACTTTTGCTGGACAGTGGTCAGGTCGTCCGCGGAATCGTCCGCGGCGAAACGGACGACGCATTGCGGCTTGCCATTCCGGGGCAAACGAAGTTACAGGCGATTGCCAAGGAAGAGGTGGAAGAACGTCTGACCGGAAAGTCGCTGATGCCCGGTGGGTTGGTCAACCAGTTGTCGGACGAATCACAGTTTTACGATTTGGTCGCTTACGTGGTCGGTCTTGGATCGGGATCGTCGTCCGTCGATCACGTGGACGTAAGCCAACAGAACACTGCTGCGGATGCTCCGATTCCGTTGCCTGAATATGAATCGGACCTGAATCACGCGCTGTTGATTCGCCAATGGGATGACGATTCTTTTCAACGCGGAAAAGTCGTCTATCAGTCATTGTGTATCAACTGTCACGGTGATCATCAGCAACCGGGGTCGTTGCCCAATGCGTTGCGTTTCGCATCGGGAGTGTTCGCCAACGGTGGTGATCCATATTCGATGTACCGTACGCTGACGCACGGGTTCCGCATGATGATGCCGCAGCGGCAATTGGTGCCACGGGAAAAATACGATGTCATTCATTACATCCGCGAAGCCTATCTGCGTCCACACAATGAATCCCAGTACTCGCGGGTGGATGAAGCCTATTTGCATTCGCTGCCTAAGGGGGGACGCACCGGACCGAACGCGGAGCAACGTCAACCGTGGCGTGAAATGGACTATGGCCCGTTCTTGATCAATACGTACGAAGTCACCGGTCCGGATACCGGGCCACGTCCTGGGATCACGAGAGAAGAACGACAACGAGCAGCGGAACAGAATCGCCCGCCGCAAGAAGTTTGGCCCGACAGTACTAACTTTGCCTACAAGGGGATTGCGATTCGTTTGGACACTGGCGACGGAGGGGTTTCCGCGGGTCGCCAGTTCGTCGTTTTTGATCACGACACGATGCGTGTTGCCGGTGCTTGGACGGGCGACGGTTTCATCGACTGGCGCGGGATCCTGTTCAATGGGAATCACGCGGTCACGCCGCGAACGGTCGGCCAGCTCCATTTCGGCAATCTGCCAGCACCCGGCTGGGCACATCCGATCAACGGCACCTTGGACGATCCACGTCTTCGTGGAAAAGATGGCCGCGCTTACGGCCCGATGCCAAAAGACTGGGTTCGGTATCGAGGGCTGTATCGTCACCCCGAACGAATCGTGGTTTCCTACCAAGTCGGTGACACCAATGTGTTGGAATCGCACGACGCGAAGACGGTCAGTGACGTTGTGATGTGGCAACGGATTTTGAACGTCGGACCTACGGCAACCGAGTTATTGATGCGTGTGGCACCCACGGACCAAGTGGACGTGACGGTGCATCCGCAATTGGATTTGATTGATGTCCGGGGTGATTGGTTCGTCCGTGTTCCCGTGTCTGAGAAGCCGCTACGGTTCGTGGTCAATATCACCAAAAAGGGTGGCATGCCGACGGACCCAAGCATTGCCCAACCCAACGACGTGATCGATCTAAGCGAGTTTACCGATGGTGGATCGCCGAAAGAGCCCGAACGTTGGACGACCAAAATTGAAACCGGCAACCGCGATCTTGCGTTTTCAGTTGACACGCTGACCCGTCCTCTTGCGAATCGCTATCGCAGTCGACTGCGGCTGTCGGGCTTAGATTTTGTTGACGAAGATACTCTGGTGGTTTGTTGCTGGGACGGCGACGTTTGGACCGTACGGGGGATTACCAACGGAAATGGGTCCGTTCAATGGCGTCGTATTGCGACGGGGTTGTTTCAGCCTTTGGGGATCAAGCTGATTGGCGATCGAATCTATGTCGCCTGTCGCGATCAGATCGTGATTTTGAACGATTTGAACGACGACGGAGAAACCGATTTCTACGAATGTTTCAACTGTGACCACCAAGTGACGGACCACTTCCACGAATTTGCGATGGGGCTTCAGTGCGACGACCAGGGCAACCTCTACTATGCCAAAAGTGCCCGCCATGCTCGTGATTCGCTGGTTCCCCAACATGGAACGCTGTTGAAGGTCAGCGCTGATGGCGAATCGACGGAAATCCTTGCCAACGGCTTTCGTGCCGCCAACGGCGTTTGTCTCAACGACGACGGTTCCTTCTTTGTCACCGATCAAGAAGGCCATTGGAATCCAATGAACCGGATCAATCGCGTCGAGCCAGGAAAGTTCTATGGCAACATGTATTCCTACGGTGCGCCGGATGATTCCAGCGATGATGCGATGGAACCGCCACTGTGCTGGCCGAACAAGATGTTCGACCGATCACCCGCTGAATTGTTGTGGGTCGACAGTCCGAAATGGGGCAAGCTGAATGGCAGTCTGCTGAGCTTGTCGTACGGCTATGGGAAGATCTTTTTGGTGCCCCACGAACAGGTCGGTACCGTGTGGCAGGGCGGCATGTGCGAATTGCCCATTGACCGTTTTCCGACCGGGATCATGCGGGGGCGTTTTCATGCCGCTGATGGTCAGCTGTACGTTTGCGGTTTGCACGCTTGGGCAAGCGACCAAAGCGAACAAAAGGGCGGGCTGTATCGCGTGTGTGCAACCGATCGCCCGGCTCATTTGCCGATCGGGTTGGCGGCACATCGTGACGGCATCACATTGACCTTCACCGATCCGGTGGATCCCGCGGTCGCCAAAGATCCACGACAATACATGGTCGATACGTGGACACTGAAGCGAACGTCCAACTATGGATCGCGACTGTACGACGAACAATCGTTGGAGATTGATGAAATTCAGATTTCCGACGATGGACGCCGGGTGACGCTGGGGTTGCCCGACATTCAGCCAACTTGGTGCATGCAGATTTCCTACAAGCTGGCCGACGCGCAGGGTGTTCGCTTTTTGGGTACGGTGCAAAACACCGTCCACGCGTTGTCCAAACAGGATCCGCCCATGCGGTGACCGTCATCACGATGACGATGCTGGTCAGCGGATGCGATCCGCCATCAAGATCAGCAGGCAGCTGGGGGCATGGGTGATTTCGCTGCGAAGAACCTTTTCCACCGCGTCGGCCAGTGGGATGCGAACGCAGCGGATCAGTTCGGTGCCCTCGGGGGCCGCTTGTTCATGCCGAATATCTTCAGCTAGATAAAGCTTGGTCGGTGAAACGACACTGGCCGTGAACGGATCACAGACGCCCAGATCGGTCCAGCGATTGGCAACGATACCGATCTCTTCCTTCAACTCACGACGTGCGGTCGACTCGGCGTCTTCGCCCGGTTCGATACCGCCACTGACCGATTCCAAAGTCACACGTCCCACGCCGTAGTGAAACTCTTCGGTCAGATAGACGTCCCGATTTTGATCGATCGCTAGAACCGACACGCCGTGCTTTAGATGCACCACACTGTGGGTGCCCGGCTTTCCATCGGGGCGTGTGACTTCATCACGACAAACCCGAATCCATGGGTCCTGATAGACCGTGGCGGATTGGTTGATGGTCCAAGGGCCGTGCCGTCGTGGGGTCGATTGGCTCATGCGGCTCGTTCAATCTCGCCGCCGCAAAGGCTTTGATAGAAGCGGTTGGATCGGATCAATTCCTGGTGTTCGCCATCGCCGGAAATCTTTCCAGATTCCATGACGATCACCCGGTCGGCCAACGCCAACGTTGACGGACGGTGCGTGATCATGACGCCGGTACGTCCGTTCAAGAATTGTTCCAATGCCTTATGGATCAGTTGTTCGCTTTCGGTGTCGATCTGGCTGGTGGCTTCGTCCAGGATCAGAATATCGGGGTCACGCAGGAAAGCTCGGGCCAACGCGATGCGTTGCATCTGGCCGCCCGACAATCGGCTGGCATTGCTGCCGACACCCAATCGTGTCTGATAACCAAACGGTGTCTTTTCACGAATGAATTCGTCGGCAAATGCCAGCTTGGCGGCACAGACGACTTCGTCTTTGGTCGCCGAGGGCGTGCCATAGCGGATATTATTTTCAATCGTGTCGTCGAACAGGATGGTTCGCTGGGTGACCAAGGCCAAGCGACGACGCACATCGCGACACCGCATTTCGGTGATCGGTACATCATTCAACAAGACCCGACCGGATTGCGGGTCATCAAATCGGCACAGCAGGCTGATCAACGTGCTTTTTCCGCAACCGTTGGGACCAACAATCGCGATCGTTTCTCCGTGACGTACCGTCAAGTCCAGCCCACGCAGAACCATGGGACCGGACGGATACTGATAGCGAATTTTCTCGAAGGTCAGCGTGTGATGGGGGCGTGGCGCGGACTTGGGTTCGGCCACATCGTGAACGCGAGTCGGCTGATCGATGATGTCGAACACCCGCGTCGATGCGGCGATTCCCGACTGCAGTGAACTCCAGACGTCCGCCAACTTTTTCGCCGGGTCGGTGGCACCGATCAAGAATCCAAAGAACAAGATGATTTCGGTCCGATCCAGCGGCAACATGCTCATCCGGATCCCGAACAGGTGTGTCTGTTGATTGATCGCCAAGTAACCACCGGCAAGCACGGCAACGGTGATCACTGCCATGCCGATCAACTCGGTGACGCTACGGGCCAGCGAATTGTAGAAGCCGACTTTCAGCGACTTGCGGAAGTAGGATGAGATGCGATGTTGGAACTTTGCACGTTCCTTGGCTTGCGTATTGAACGCGCGAATGATCCGGATGCCGGCGAATGAATCGTTTAGCACGCCATAAAGTTGGCTCATTTCTTCCATCGTTCGGCGGCTGGCTCGACGGATGGCCCGGCTTAGGTAGTGGATGACCAGAGCCACCAGAGGCGTGATGATCATGACGACCAACAGCAGACGCCAGCAAACCCAAGCGGCACCGGCCAAACAAGCGATCAGCTTCAACGGTTCACGCAGCAACCGGCCGAGAATCACACCGATACCGCCAGCGGCCACGGAGATATCGTTGGTCAATCGAGAGGTCAAACTGGCCGAACCGTGTTCGCCGAACTGATCCAAATCCAGATGAAGCGATTTACGGAAAAAGATGGCCCGCAGTTTCATCGATGTCTGTTCGGTCACATACTGCACGAGCAACAGATTGGACATCAAGGCGGCCAGCTTGATGCACGTCCCGATCATCAACAAACCGATCAGCCAGATTAGCGTGGAATAGGGATCCGTCGGCGCGTAGCGATCGATGTAGGGTCGAATGTTGTTGAGCCAATCGATCGTCTGGGCGTACGCATCACGGACGCCGATGTCATTTTGCAATGATCGGGTCAACCGTTTGACATCGTCTTCGGCTTCCGTGGCCGCCAATTGCTGCCGCGTGTCGGCAATTTTGGCGTCCAATTCGTCGATTTTCTCGGTGGTCGCCGCCATTTCGATCTCGGCGTACTGCGACAGCGTGTGGCCTTCGAAAACCACTTTGATCAGGGGGCCCAAGGTGGCAATGTTCGCGCCCCACAGCGATGCGATGATCCCGGCGGTGATCACAATCATGATCATCGCCGAGTGATGGCGGGCGGCAATCAGCAAGACGCGGCCGAAGTCTTTCATCGCGGTTCGTGTCGTCCTTGACGCAGGTTGCATTGGAATGGGTGGCAGTCGACGCGCACCCGACGGGTCCGTTGGTTCAATGACCCATGGCTTGTAGCGAAGTCGACCACCCAGGACCAGTCGGATTCCGGTCGGGGGATATCAAGCCAAGAAACTCCGGCGTCGCCCACCACGTAGGGGAGCGGAAAAACCGGGCGGAAAGAAATTGACTGGACTCGGCAAGCTTGCCGCGGCGTGTTTCACCGCGATCGGTTTCACGCTTCGGTCCGACCGCTTGCGGATCCGTCTGTATCACGCTGCGGCAAGACTTCACCACGGCTTGCGGTGGTCGCTACACCGCCGATTCGGCGAGCGGTCGTTCGTCGACCACGGGTTTGGGATTGCTGCCCAGACCACAACGCCGCTGGAAATCTGGCCACACCGATTCGTCCAGCAATTCTTCGCCAAGGGTGATCGTCTCGTTGACGTTCAGATTTCCTTTGACGATGTGAGCCGAGTTGAGTGCGTAGAAACCTGGAACCGACGTGACCACCGGCGGTAATCGAGTGCTGTAGTCGACGGTCGACAACGCGGCAACGTATTTCGCACGGCTGACTTTGAAGTCAACGACGTCGTCGCGGCTGAAGTGATCGTACATCTTTTCCAATGTCGACAAACACTTTTCCCGGTAATCTTCGTCCGACTCGTTGAGCCCCGGATGATCGTCGGGCAAGTACTTGGGCAGGTAAACCAAATGGTGGCCACCTAGTTCCTGCTGTGGGTCCACGATGGTGGACATTTCGATCACCGCGGTCAGCGGGACCCAAGTGTCGGTGATGTTCGTGACGTAGTACTGGCTGATCGGTTTTTTTAGCAGCATCGATGCACACACGACACCCAAGTATCGGATGTTCGCATGCCGCGATTTTTCTTCCGCGGTCAGACCGGGACACGTCTTCGCGATCAGGGGCGACGCGATGGTCGACACCACGTTGTCAAAGTGTTCTTGGGTGCCGTTGGCAAACGTCACGTCCAAACCACCCCCATCGGTCGAACGGATTTCGCCCACCGGGTGGCCGGAAAGCAGTCGTACGCCACGCTCGGTCAACGTTTCCGCCAAGCGATCCAAGACCCGTGCATAGCCGCCGGGGACATATCCGAACATCTCGGTTTTCATGCCGCTGCGGCGGGCTTTGTACATTCGTGCGGTGTGAGCCCAAATGAACGCGGCGGAAGTTTGCGGATAGGCTTCGCCCAGCTTGGCCTTCAGCAACGGTAGCCAGATCTTTTCAAAGACTCGGTTCCCCGACCAACGACGCAGCCATCGTTCAACGGTCAGCTTTTCCAACCGTCGCCAGTTTCTGATTTTTGACGCATAAAAAATCGTTCCGCCCAGCCGCAGCTTTTGAATCAAATTTAGCGGGGGGAACCGCAGAAATTCCGCGGTGTTGCTCATCGAAAGCAGTGCGCCATCGGTGTAGAAACCGGTTTTGGTTTCCACCCATTGCATTTCACTTTCCAAACCGATTTCAGAAAGCAGATCACGCAACTTGGTGTCGCTAAGCAGCGTGACGTGATAGAAGCGATCCCAGACCACGTCGCCCAGCTGCCAAGCACTGGTCAGACCACCGAACTGTGGTGCCGCCTCGGCGACCGTTACCTTCTGGCCACGCTTGACCAAGTCCAGTGCCAATTTCAATCCCATCACACCGCCGCCGACCACCAGCCAGTGTTGTTGTGATGGACGGGACGTAGAGGGGTCAACGTCGTTGATGCGATTCATCGGCTGATGGAGTACGCGTGTGAATGAACGTCTGGCTTCCGACGCAACACTTACTTTGACGCGCCGCCAAAGCGGTGACGCCCCAGCATTTTCAGCGTCAACCAAATGGTGCGGAACACGCGCATTTTGCTGTCACCACCCTTTTGGTCATAACGTAAACGCAGCGGTGCTTCGCCGAACAAACAACCTTGCTTGCGAAGCTTCAACAGCACATCGGCCATGCAAGAGAATCCTGTTTCGCCGACAAAGTCATCACCGTACCTGGCGAAAGCATCACGGATCACACCGGCACGATAGGCACGGAAACCGGATGTGTAATCGCGGACGCCGCGTGTGGGAAACAGCATCGTGAACAGCACTCGTGCGCCGACGCTTAAGAAATGCCGTTCGATCGGAACTCCCACGACTCGGGCACCAGGCTGGAAACGTGATGCGATGACGACATCACATCCTTCGTGGATCATGCGGACCATTCGATCGATCAGGCCCGGTGGATGCGTATTGTCCGCGTCCATCGTGATGATGATGTCGCGTTCGCCGGCGCGATCGACAGCCTCGCGTAATCCATCACGCAACGTGATGCCCAAGCCTTGATTGACTTTGTGTTGGACCACGTGGACCGGCATTTGATAAGACATCTGCGCCGCGATGCGGGCGGTGTCATCGGCGCTACCATCGTCGACTATGACGACTTCGTACGGCAGGCCGCTGTCGGCGAACGCTTCGCCCACACGCTCCAACAGTTCCGGCAACGCTTCTTCTTCGTTATACGCCGGCAGAGCCAGAAACACTTTGGAAGGTCGGAAACGGATCGACTGGTGAGAATCCGTCGCGGCGCGGGGCGACGTGGTCGGCATTCCGACGACTGAATCGGATGGATCTGGAGGCAACGGCTTGGGCATCTGACAATTGGCTAAACAAGGTGTGTCACAACAAAGCTGCGGGCAATCTACAGTCGCGTAATTCCGCCACGCCGTCCGTAGTCAGTGTCACCTCTGTCCGCACAAATGCCCCGATTTGACTGATTTCCGACCGCTTTCCGGACGGAGGTGGTGCCGCTGTGGGTGCCCAGTCTAACTGCGGTTTTCCGCATCACAAGTTATAGGGAATCGCCCGACTGTGCTGGTTCTGAGTGTCCGGCCGTTTCGGACGGCAACGATGGCTTGGCAATCGGGCGACGAGGCCAACCTAAGACCGAGAGAGCAACCATTAACACCGTCAGACCGACACCGCTGACGCCAGTGACCACTCCGAAGGCCGGGCCACTGAATCCATCAAACTTCATCAAAAACCAACGTGTGGAAAGAACGTTGAAAAGTGGAATGAACATCAACGTCACAAGAAAACCGCGGGCCGCCGGCGACATCAACGACCAGGGGCGGCGCAGCGCCGCGATGACGGCGGTCGCCGGCAGGACCAGCAACAGGGCGTCATAAGACTGGTGGTACACCGAAACCAACGATGTCACCAGAATCAGAGCACCGGTCAGCCCCCCAAGGCCGTCGTCAATCCCGCTTTGTCGGCGTCGGTGTAACACCCACATCGGCCCGGCCAGCAAGAGCCCCATGACACCCAAATGAGTCGCATCACCGGGATTCAAGTTTCCCCACTTGGCGATGACCGCAAGCAGGTCCAGACGCGTCCAGGAGAAGAACGGGGATTCGTCGACTTGGCCCCGATGGGTCGCCTGTGTTTCAGCGATCTGATCCAACAAGTTCTGAAATCCTGCGGCGATGTCGCCACCACCTTGGTGTGATGCCAACCACAGCAACGGCAACACGGCCATGACGACGCTGATCGCGGCACCATAGATCAGTGATTTTCGGTTACCACGGGCCAGAAGCAAAAATCCGATGGGAAGGATATAGGTCGGCTTGGCACTGACGACGGCCAACGCCAACGCCGCTTTCCAGGGCGAACGGTCGCCCCAATGGATCGCAAGAAACGTCGCCAAAATCAGTTCCAAAGTGAAGTAGCCGTTGAAGATCGTGACGTGTCCGCTGCGCGTCACGCTCATCGCAAAAGCGATCACCAACAGCGCATCCAAACGATGCGGCCGACCGGCCTGGGCTGCGATCACCCCGGCGATCCACAACAACAACAGCAAGTTGATCCCGGTGAAGACGGCTTCGGCCGCGTGCAAGGGCAGCCAAGTCAGCGGTGCATGCAACACCAGAATGCCGGGCGAAAAGAACGGGATCGGACGTTCCACCGGGAACCGTGCGACATAGTCTTGCCCGTAAGGACTGATGCCTGACATCAGCGACATCGCCGGGAAATAGACACCGTTATGGAAGTCACACAGGCCTTGCTTGCTGGCGTCAAACGGTCCGGGCGTTTGGTATTGAACGACGATGCGAACAACGGTCAGCGCGAACGTCAACGACAACATCAACCCCGCAGCGAGTGCGACGGTCGGTCGACCGATGCACCAATTCGCGGTTTCTGCGTTGTGCTGGATTCGGTCCGGTGGCGAGGCGGATTCGCTGACGGTCGACGACCAGGCCAAAGTGGAAGCCTTTGGATGCGCGGGGGATGTGCCAAGACAGGGGGCTGACGACAAAAAACCAAGCAGGGGCAACCGGCCGCTGAGGCGGCACCCTAGCATCGCGAGGGGAATGCTGTCGTCGGCGTCTAGTGTCGTTGCCGCCGCCGGCGGACTCCACCCTGAAACCTAGCGAGGTTCCAGTGATTCGCGTGCTGCAATCGATAAAACCGCTACCACCGTAGCGTCACGTGATGGTCACGGCGTTGCCGCGATTGTTTGAAGTGCCACCCGACGGGACGCGCGTCCGTCACGGGCCGAGATCCGATTCAGCGACCCAGCAGGGCTTCGGTTGCGGCACGGATGTCGGCTTGTCGCATCAACGATTCGCCGACCAAGACCGCTTTGACACCGCCCTGGCCCAGCATCTGGACGTCATCATGGGTGCGAATACCGCTTTCGGCCACCAGCAACCGGTCCTCGGGGATGACCTGTCGCATTCGCAGGGTGTGATGCAGGTCTGTTTTGAAAGTCTTCAAGTCGCGGTTGTTCACGCCCACCAGCTTGGTACCGGTATCCAGCACGGAATCCACGTTTTCGGGGTCGAACAATTCGATCAGGGTGTGCATCCCCAATTCAGCCGCATGATCGTGCAGATCCTTCAGCTGGCTTGGATCCAAACATTCGGCGATCAGCAACACGCAGGACGCACCGGCGGCGCGGGCCTGAAGAAGCTGGTAGGTATCAACAATGAAATCCTTACGCAGCACAGGCAACTGGACGACATCGGCGACCTGGTGCAGGTAGTCCAACGATCCTTGAAAGAACGGTTCGTCGGTCAGAACGCTCAGGCAACTGGCACCGCCGCTTTGATAGGCACGCGCGATTTCAATGGGATCAAAGTCTTCACGAATCATTCCCGCCGACGGACTGGCCCGTTTGACTTCGGCGATCAAGTTCACGTCGGGTCCGGCTGCCAATGCGGCATAGAAATCCAGACAGGGACCCCGCCGGTCGATGGCATCGCGGAGTTGCGACTCGGAGACTTTGGAACGATCGCGCTCAATGGTTTCACGCGTCCGGGCGACGATCGTTTCAAGAATGTTCATCGTGAGGTTGGCTGGGGATGCGGACCGATGCGATTGGCTTGCCGTGGTGCCCCGCCGGCACATTTGCTGAATCAGTGTTTAAAGTGACGCCGACCGGTCAGCACCATCGGCAAATCATGTTCATCGCACGCTTCGATCACTTCATCGTCGCGACGTGAACCCCCGGGCTGGACGATGGCAACCACACCGGCATCGGCGGCGGCTTCGATCGAATCGGGAAATGGAAAGAACGCATCGCTGGCCAGCACCGAACCGGCGACGCGATCGCCAGCCTTTTTGATGCTGATTTCCACGCTGTCCACGCGGCTCATCTGCCCCGCCCCGACGCCGACCAATGACGTGTCGCGGGCCAGCACGATCGCGTTGCTTTTGACGTGACGGACCATTTCCCAAGCGAAGGAGATGTCGTCCCACATTTCACTGGGGACTTGTGCCTCGGTGGCCGTCTTCCATTGCAGTGGTGCGCTGGTCATGCGGTCGGCATCTTGAACCAGCATGCCACCGCTGATGAATCGTTTCGCCAGCCCGCTGGGTTGATCATCCAAACGACCGACTTGCATCAAGCGGACGTTGTCTTTCCAGCGCGGTTTGGACGTCAGCAAGCCGACCGCGCCGGCCTGGAAATCGGGCGCGACGATCGCTTCGATGAACAGCCCCGGTTGGCAAAGCAGTTCAGCGGTTTCCACGTCGACGGTGCGGTTGAAACCCAGCACGCTGCCGAAGGCCGAAAGCGGATCACCGTCCAAAGCCTTTTGACAGGCATTGGCGAGTTTCGCGTCCGTTGCCGCACCGCAAGGATTATTGTGCTTGATCACCGAAACGGCTGGTTGGGCGAAACCGCGAACGATCTCCAGGGCCGAATCCAGATCCAACAGGTTGTTGTACGAAAGTTCTTTGCCGCTGATTTGACGCGCTGCGACCAGGTTGGCCGAACGGACCGACGGGTCCAAGTAAAGCGCCGCACGTTGGTGTGGGTTTTCCCCGTATCGCAACTGTGATTTGCGTCGCAGGGTCAGGTGCATCGATGCCGGGAAATCACCGCTGATCGATTCGCCCAGCATGTAATCGGCGATCGCGCGATCATAGGTCGCGGTGTGATCAAAAGCCTCGGCGGCAAGCTGCTTTCGCAAATCGACGGTCGTTCCGCCGTGTTCTTGCAGTTGGTCCAGGATGTCGCCGTACTGTTCACTGCTGGTGGCCACCGCAACGTCGCGATGATTCTTGGCCGCCGCCCGCACCAAGCTGGGACCGCCGATGTCGATTTGTTCGATGCATTCTTCGCGGGTCGCACCGACGCGCGATGCGGTCGCCTCGAAGGGATAAAGGTTGACGACGACCAAATCGATCGGCTCGATGTCATGTTCCTGGATCGCATCGACGTGTTCATCGTTGTCGCGAATCGCCAAGATGCCGCCGAAAATCTTGGGGTGCAGCGTTTTGACGCGGCCGTCCAACATCTCGGGAAAACCGGTGTATTCGGCGACGTCCAAGACCTCCACACCGCACTCTTCCAAGTGACGCCGTGTGCCGCCGGTGCTGTAAATCGTTACACCGGCCCGTTGCAGCCCGGTCGCCAGATCAGCCAACCCCATTTTGTCGCTGACACTGATCAAGGCACTTTGAATGGGGACGACGTCCGACACTGGATTCATACTGCGGTGTTGGGGTAAACAAAAACGGCCAAAACGTTTGCGGCGCGCCGCCCACTGTGACCGAAGGCGCGGGAATCGGCAAGCTGTCCGGTGGATCGGGGCAGCGAAATTCAACGCGGTTCGGGCAAATCCCAGGCGGCCGCGGTGAAGACTTCCGCGATCCGCTGCAACGGGAAAAAGTGGTCACCCGGCAAAGTCTGCAGCCGCACCGGGGGCTCGGTGAACAAGTCCCACCGTTGGACATCCGCCAGACTGACCGCTCGGTCATCGGTACCGACCATCGCCGTGACCGGAACGGGCAATGCGGCCGCGTCCAAGTCTGGTCGATAGCGTTCCAGCAACCCTAGATCGCTTCGCAACCCTGGCACGAAATGCGACCACGTTTCGTCGTTGTCCAAAATCTCCGGCGGTACGCCACCGAACAGCTCGTCCACTTGTTGCATCAACGATCGGTCATCCAACGTGTGCAACTCGGTTTGGTGCGTCAATCGATCGGGGGCCGGAAACGACATCACGACCAGCCGCGCCGGCGAATGGCCCCCGTCGATCAATCGTCGTGTGACTTCGTAGGCCAACACCGACCCAAAGCTGTGGCCTAGTACGACGAAGGGAAGCTGACCAATTCCAAAGTCCTGCTGAAGGATCGCCGCGTACTGATCGGCCAGGGTGTGAAGTTCACCATCAAAGCGTTCGTCGATCGCGTCTTCACGCAGCGGTGTGACCGGCGTCAGCAGTCGGATATCGGGCAAACCCGCCGCCTCGATCCTATCGACCGACTGGCGAACGCGATGGGCCAGCGTATTGGATCCACCACCGGCATGATGAAACCAAACGCAATCGACCGTGGGATCCGAACCGCCCGTGTCGATCTGCCGGAACCTTGGTTGGTACGCTTTCAAAGTCGAATCCGGGTTGTCAGACATGGGGGATCGTGGGGTGCACCGATCGGTTCGACGACGGCTGGAGAGAGACGGACAAGTGGGAATGACCGACGACCGTGGGGTTTTGTTCGGGCAAAGTATCAGAGGCGAACGGGAACCCCGGCGTCACGCATGACGCGTTTGGTTTCTTCGATCGTGAATTGGCCAAAATGAAAGATGCTGGCGGCCAGCGCCGCGTCGGCTTTTCCTTTCAAGATCGCATCGGCCAGATGGCTCGGGTTCCCCGCCCCGCCGCTGGCCACCACTGGGATGTGCACGGCTTCGCTGACGGCCGAAGTGATGGGCAAGTCGTACCCGTCACAAGTGCCGTCGGCATCCATGCTGGTCAGCACGATTTCGCCGGCACCCAACGATTCGACTTCCTTCGCCCAAGCCACCGCTTCCAACCCGGTCGGTGTTCGGCCGCCGTTGATGTGCACTTCCCAAAACTCTTGTCCGTCGCGGTCGACACGTTTGGGGTCAATGTTGACGACGATGCACTGGCTGCCGAATCGGTCCGCCGCTTTGCGAACGAAGTCCGGGTCTTTGCATGCAGCGGAATTGATTGAGACCTTGTCGCACCCCGCTGACAACAGACTGCGAACGTCGTCGATGGTTCGGACGCCACCGCCGACGGTCAGCGGCATGAAGACCTGTTCGGCAGTCCTTCGAACCACGTCCAGGATGATGTCCCGTTCTTCGTGGCTGGCGGTGATGTCCAGATAGACCAGTTCATCGGCACCCTCAGCCTCATATCGCTGGGCGACTTCGACCGGATCACCGGCGTCACGCAGATTGACAAAGTTGGTGCCTTTGACGACGCGGCCTCCGTGGACGTCTAAGCAAGGGATCACTCGGGCGGCAAGCATGGCAGGGTCGTAATCGGCAGCGGCGCTGGAATCAAAAAACGAAATTCGGAAACATCAACGGGCCGGTGGATCCAAATTGATCCCAGTGGATCTGAATCAAAAGTCGGCCCGCAGGTTCGGACAACGTACCGCGAAAATCGGTCGGATCCCAGATCCCGCGATTCGGTGCCGATGCGTGGCCCCCGAACGGGAAATCGCCGGGCTATCGACCTCGCAGCACCATCGCTGCCGTCCGCTGGCACTGGGAAAGGTATCCACCGCCGAACAAATTCAAATGGTTCAGCAGATGATAAAGCACATACACCTGAACGCGGCGCCGCCATCCGTCGGCCAAGGGGCGAACGTCTTGATAAGCATCATAAAACTCGGGTGGACATGATCCGAACAGTTGGATCATCCCAAACTCCGCTTCGGCACACCCGCGGTACACCGCGGGGTCGATCAGCGCGACCCGCCCGCCGTCGGTGCACAAGTAATTGCCGCTCCACAAATCGCCGTGCAACAGACTGACGGTCGAATGACGTCCGGATAACAAATCATCCATGTGGTCAATGATTTTTTGGACGTCCGATATCAGTCGCGAATCTGACCATCCGTTTTCGATCGCAAGACTTAATTGGTGCCCGATGCGTTGTTGGGCGACAAAGGCCACCCAGCTTTCGCACGGTTGGTTCGGCTGGACCGTGGCACCCAAGAAATTGTCCCGGTGCCAACCGTGCCGGTCATCGGTCATCTCCGATGCGACGTGATGTTCGGCCAGGCGACGGCCAAACCCGGAAAAGAAATCGGCCGTCGGAGGTTCTGATGGGATCCAACGGGTGACCAGAAAGCTGTGGGATGCATCGATACCGGTCGCGATTGGTTCCGGGATGTGGATCACACCCGTCGATCGTAGCGCGTTCAAACCGTCCAATTCGCAGGCAAAGTTCTCCGCGAAGTCGACCGTGTTGGTTTTGACGAACCAGGTTTCCGGTTTGTCTTGATCGCTAATGCCTCGGACACAGACGGCGTCGCTGATGCAACCGCCACCCACCGAGTCGACTGAATCGATCCGGCGGATTTGCGGAACGTGCCGGGGCAACCAATCTTTCAACATCATCATCGATGGTGTCGGTTACGTGTTAGACTACTGCGACATCCACGCTGACATATAAATCGGCGGTTCCGCCGCCGATCGCGACGCCACGCATGGGGCTGACGTCGCGGTAGTCTCGCCCCAGACAAATCGGTATATGGTCACGACCCGCGATGCATCCGTTGGTCGGATCCAAATCCAACCAACCATGATCCAGGCCCATGAAGACACTGAGCCAAGCATGCGATTCATCGGCACCGACCAGTTTTTCTTTCCCCGGTGGTGGCAGCGTCCGCAGGTAACCGCTGACGTATCGTGCCGCCAGCCCCATCGATCGCAAGCATGCGATTTGGACTTGGGCGAAGTCTTGGCAGACACCCGCCTTCAAATCAAATGACTGGTGGACCGGCGTGTCCACGTTGGTTGCCGTGGTGTCGTACCGGAAATCGGCGTGAATGCGACGCGTCAGATCTTCCACCGCGTCGTACAACGATTCGTGCGCATCAAATGACGGCTGGGCGTACTGGCGGTACCGTGCACCGATCGGAATCACGGGTGATGCGAAACGAAACTCCGCGACGTCAAAGAGGGCCAGATCGATTGGTGTGGCCAAGTCGTCACAGACTTGTTTCCACCGAATGCCGCGCGCTTGATCGTTCCAAACCAGACTGGTCACTTGGACTTCGCTGTCCACGTCGACCACCAAGACGTCATGCAATGCTTCGATCGAAAACGTTTCGACTTCGTTGCCGAAGTAATCGATATGCGTTTCCTGGGAATCTGGGTTTGGCGAAATCGTGGTGCCGCTGCGCAACACTTGGACTGTCGGCAACGGACGCGGTCGCATCCGAAGTTGGTTTTGGCACACCGCGACAGGCCCGGCATAGCTGTACCGCGTCTGGTGACGAATGCGATACCGCACCGAGGTTTCCCCGGCGTCGGTCTGATCGGCAGGCGATGGATCGGCCGCCACGGGCGGTGTGGCCAAAGGCGGCGTTGTCGCGGATGTCGCCTGGCCGTTGCCCAATGCCGGAACGTTCTCTGGCAGAACCGGTTTGGCAGGATCCGGAACAGGGGCCTGGGCCGACGAGTCAGGGTTTTCTGGTGGCGGATCGGATGACTGCATCATGGTTGCGACGTCCCACGTGTCGTTGATGACTGGGATTGAGATTGGGACTGTGACGCCTGATCGGTTGTCGGGTCCGGTTGTGAATCGGTTGCCGACGCGTCGGCGGATCCACTTTCGGTGGTTCCCTCTGACGCATCAGGGCGATCGCGATAGCGAATCCCCGTCAGTTCTTGGGTTGTGGCGGTGTGGAAGAAGTACTGTGCGGCAATCGCGTCGGACAATCGCGGCAGTCCTTCGCTGATCCGCTGAAGTAAGATCTCCAATTGCTCGCGACGCTGGCCGTTGCTGACTCCCAACGCTTTGGGATTCGCCATTTCGACTTCGTGCAATAACGACTTGGCCTGCAACTGGTCGTCACGCAGGCTGGTCGAATTTGGGTCGCGTGGCAATTCGCTGACGAAACGGTCGATGTCCTTCAGTTGGAACGCCAAGGAACGTGGGTTACTGTCGTCGGTAACCAGCAAATCGATCACGGGGATCGGACGTACCAGGTTCATGTACCTGGCGTGATAGGTCATCAGGCTGTCGCTGGCTTCCAACACGGCTTCGAACACATTGCGTTCATTCTTGATCGTCGAAACGAGTCCCGCGGAAATCAATTCGATGGTCTGGTTGGTTCGTTCAATGCGACGGCCCAATTGCAAGAACCGCCATGCGTGGGTCCGGGTCATGCTGTCGCTAGACAGGCCGGCGAACGCCAACAGGTCGACCAACAATCGATTCAGCTTTTCGATCACAAAGCCGATGTCGCTGGTGGCCCGAGACGGACGACGGCTGAGTTCTTCGGCGACACGTTTGAGAACGCGATAGGCATCGGTCGACAATCGGTCGCGAACCGCCGTGGCGTTGGACACGACCAGCTTGGCGGCGGACTGAAGGCCTTCGGGTTGGATCGTGTCGAACACGCTTTCGGGCAACACGGTTTCCAACGATGGAAATGATCCGCCCAATTCGTCGATCGCATAATCGGGTTCGATTTGGCCGATGCCCGCCAACGCAGCGATCAATTGCGGGATCTCGCTTTGCCGTGACGTACTGCCTTCGCCCGCCAGACGACGCAAAGTGGTTCGCAACAGACGAGCGATCGATTCGCAGCGTTCGACATAACGACCGAGCCAAAACAGGTGTTCCGCAACGCGGCTGGATAGATCGCTGCCGCCCCGCTGAAGTTCAAGCGGCGAATTCGGATCGGGCAACAACGATACGTCCCACGCGGCGGGCTGTTCGTCGACGACCCAACAATCCATCGTCAGTTGGCCCGAGGTGGGCGATCGGAACATGCGGTTTTCTTCCGGATCGGCACGCGCCAAACCGCCCGGCAGAACTTCGACCTGATCCCCGTCCAAAATCTGAAACGAACGCAACGAAAAATGCCACGAACGAAATTTGCCTTCGTGCCAAACCGGCGTCGTCGCATGGTTCATTGTCTGTTGGGCGACGAAGGCGGCCGGGTTAGCCCGGATGCGACTGGCCAGTTCCGCTTTTTGATCCGATGACAGACTGCCGGCAAACTGGGGCGGTTCACGATCGATGACAAATGCCGGACGAATCATGAACTGGTCCAAGTTTGCCAAAACGTGTTCGCGTTCTTTCAAACCGCCGCACCAATACGTGTCGATGCTGGGCAGTTTTAGGTCTTCACCCAACAGGTGTTTGCACGCGGCCGGCAAGAATGGCAACAACGCCGGCATCTGGACCAGGGCACTTCCGATGGCATTTCCGATCGCCACACTGCCGCGTCGCACCATCCGCAATAAACCGGTGACGCCCTGCGCCGAATGCGGATCCAATTCCAGCGGATCACACTGTCGATCCGAAACGTGCCGCCAAACGACTTCGATCGGAACCAGTCCGCCCAAGGTGCGAAAATTTAACCGGTCGCCGCGGACCGCCAAATCGCTGCCCTGGACCAGCATGTACCCCAAGTAGCGGGCCAGATAAGCGTCCTCGAAATATCGATAGCTCTTTTCCCCCGGGGTCAACAAAGCGATCCGGGGATTCTCATGCATCCGCGGGGCCAACGATTGCAACCGCGACCGCAACTTGACGAAGAACGCGGCCACCCGACGGACGTTGCATTGCCGAATCAGATTGGACAAGGTCTGTGACGTGACGACACGGTTTTCCAACAGATAGCCCAGACCGCTGGGGGCCCGAGTGCGATCACCGACCACCCACCAGGATCCGTCCACACCGCGTGCCAGATCGGTTCCCGTGACGATCAGACGCTGGGCTTGGCCCGTGTCGTCGACTGCGACCGGCAATCCGTGATAGACCCGGCGAAAGGACGGGTTTTTCCAAAGCAGTTCGGGGGGCAAGATCCGCTGGCGGATCAAGGTTTGCGGCCCCAAAAGGTCATCCAAAACGGCTTCCAACAACCGGGCACGTTGCTGCAGCCCGACTTCGACGAATGACCAGGACGACGCATCGATCGCGTGGGGGACGGTCGCCAATTTCCAGGGTCGGCCGGGGCTGCGTTCGCCGTCGGTCGCGACGCTGGCGGTTTCGGCGGCCGAACGGAACGTCGCCCCGCTGTCGCGGATCATCATTTCCAGCTGGTTGGTCCGCTTGTCCAAGCCTGCCGGGCCGATCTGGGTGGACCAATCGACGATCGGCTGCCAGCCGCGACGGACGCTTCCGTCGGCCGATTTGCAGCCGTCAAAAAGCGCACCGCCGGGAAGATAGTCGGCAAGATTCAAGGGTCCGGTCGCCTGTAGTTCCACGAAGGGTCCGCCTGGAACGAGTCATCGGGATGCGATCTGGGATCGCCTTCCTAAAAGTCGCACTATAGCGAACCAGGATTTCACGTCGTCAGGACTTGTCGAACACTTTTTTGGTCCTAGGCCAAGCCCAACCCACAACTGGCCCGTAACAGATCAAACGTCACCGGATAGGCTTCATCGCTGCCGATCGGCGGCATCGGTGGCAACTGGATCAGGCCGCCGGTCAGCGACTCGGTATCGAATCGCGATGCGCGTCGTGATTCCGCTTCCACACTGTTGACCGGGAAACTGTCGGTGCCGCGACCGCCCGGATGAACGACGTGGTAGGTACATCCCCCGATCGATGCGGCGGTATTGATGTTGACCACTTCGAACCGCAGGGGTGAATGGATCCCGATCGTGGGGTGCAAACACCGCGGCGGCTGCCACGCCCGGTATCGAATACCGGTGACGTAGGTGCCTTTGATCCCCGTCGCATGCATGGGGACTCGCAAACCGTTGCACAACAGCGCATGGCGGCTGGGGTCAAAGTTTTCCGCTCTGACTTCCATGCGTTCCACGCTGCTGTCGACGAATCGTGTCGTGCCGCTGGCTCCCGGTTCTTCGCCCATCACGTACCAGGGTTCGATCGCGTTGCGTAAGGTCAGCGATACATTTTCGTAGGTGACTTCGCCGATCCGGGGGAATCGAAACTCGTAATGCGTTCCGAACCAATCCGGTTCCAAGCCCAAGCCGCGGTGCTTCATGAAACGCAGCACGTCCAGGAAATCGCTCCAGACAAAGTGCGGCAACATGAATCGGTCGTGCAGCGACGTGCCCCAGTGCGACAGTTTTTCGCGATACGGTTGTTGCCAGAACGCCAAAACCAAACCCCGAATCAGCAATTGCTGGGCAAGGCTCATCCGTGCATGTGGCGGCATTTCAAACCCACGCAGTTCGATCAGGCCCAAACGGCCGGTCACACTGTCGGGTGAATACAGCTTGTCGATACAGATTTCCGCGCGGTGGGTGTTGCCCGTCAAATCGGTCAACAAGTCACGGAACAAGCGGTCGGTCAACCATGGTGGTGTGCTTTCCCAGCGTTGGGGCACCTGGGCCAACGCCATCTCCAATTGATAGGCCGCGTCGATTCGACCTTCGTCCGCCCGCGGCGCCTGGCTAGTCGGTCCGATGAATCGACCGCTGAACAGATATGACAAGCTGGGGTGATTGTTCCAAAACGCGATCATGCTGGACAGCACGTCGGGACGTCGCAGGAACGGACTTTCCGACGGATTCGATCCGCCCATGACGATGTGGTTGCCGCCACCGGTGCCGGTGTGCAGACCGTCCAAATCAAACTTCTCGGTGCCCAGACGGCTCAACCGTGCTTCTTCGTAAAGCGTTTCGGTCAAATGGGCCAATTCACGCCATGTCTTTGTCGGCTGGGTGTTGACTTCGATCACCCCGGGATCCGGCGTGATCTTGTAGTACTCCACACGACTGTCCGGTGGGGGCAGATAGCCTTCGATGATCACGGGCAACTGCAGCCGCTCGCACGTTTGTTCGATCGCGTTGATCAAATCCAAGTAGTCTTCCATGCGATTGACCGGCGGCATGAAGACGTGCAATCGGCCGTGTCGACATTCAATACACAGCGCGGTGTGAACGACGTCTTCGCTGGTCGGCAAATCATCGTCTTCGTCGATTTCGTCGATGACCTGTTCATTGATCGGTTGGCCGCCTGGTCCACCGCTGCCGGGTCCCAGTGGTCCACCACCACCGCCGAATCCGTTTTCGCCACTTCGGGCTGGCATTTCTTGACGGATCTCGCGCAGCGGATCTGCGGAGACTCCTTTCATGCCACGCTGCATCGTCGGCAGTGGCCCGTTGATGGCGGTGGGATCATACGGTGCGGAATAGAATGCGTTCGTGCTGAAACTGCTGACCGGCAGTGTGTCCAACGGCAAACGCAGACCGATCGGTGAATCGCCCGGAATCAAATACACCTTTTCCGACCGAACCGGCCAGCGTCCACCCATCCAACCCGGGCGTGCCTGCCACCAAGCGCGACGCAGTGGCAACGTAAAGCCGATCGGTTTGCCAAGCCCGTGTTGGAACGTGCGAATCATCATCGCCCGTTCGTTGGGGTCCTTCAGCTTGGGTTCAGTCGTGTCGACATCCACCGGCAATCGGTTTTCACGCCACAGGTAGTGAAACGTGTCTTCGAAGACTGGGAACGTCATCTTGGCGCTGATATTTAATTCTCGCGCCAGGGTGTAAATGAATCGCTTGGCATCTTGAACGGTGTGTCCGTAGTCGACGCCTTCGTCGGCCAACCACTGTTGATCTTTCCAAATCGGATGGCCGTCCTTGCGCCACATGCAAGTCAACGCCCACCGCGGCAATGATTCACCGGGGTACCATTTGCCCTGGCCATAGTGCAGTAGCGATCCGTTGCCAAAGTGCTTCTGCAATCGTCGCAACAGCACGTTGCTAAGCACGCGTTTGTCTTCGCCCACCGCATCGGTGTTCCACTGCGGGTCGTCCATGTCGTCGATGGACACGAACGTGGGTTCGCCGCCCATGGTCAAACGCAGATCGCTTTCTTGCATGATTTCATCAAAGCGATCGCCGGTCGCCATGATCTGTTGCCACTGCTGTTCGCTGTACGGCTTGGTGACGCGTGGGTCTTCGTGGACACGACGAACCGACATGTCAAATGAAAATTCGACCTCGCATGGTTCGTGTGCACCGGTGATGGGAGCGGCGTCACTGAAGAAAGGCGTGCAGGCCAGCGGAATATGCCCTTCCCCGGCAAACAACCCACTGGTCGGATCCATCCCGACCCAACCGGCGCCGGGCAGATAAACTTCGGTCCATGCGTGCAGGTCACAAAAGTCTTCGGTGGGTCCAGACGGTCCGTCCAGCGACGGCAGGTCCGACGCCAATTGGATCAGATAGCCGGAGACGAACCGAGCCGCCAGACCGACGTGTCGCAACGTTTGGACCAACAGCCAAGCGGAATCACGACACGAACCACGGGCAAGTTCCAGTGTTTCTTCGGCCGATTGGACGCCTGGTTCCATTCGCACCGTGTAATCGATGCGACGTTCCAGTCGCTGATTCACGTCGACCAAGTAGTCGATGACGCGGTCGGCCGACGTCGGCAGTTCACCAACCCACTGTGAAAACAGTGGCGTCATCGGTGGCTTTTCCAAGTATGGCAACAGCTGTTTGCGTCGCACTTCATCGTATTCAAAGGGCCATGCTTCGAATTCTTCTTCGACAAAAAAGTCGAACGGGTTGATCACCGTCATGTCGGCGATGAAATCGACCGTGACTTCCAAGTGATCGGCCGGCTTTTCAAAGACGTAGCGGCCGATCGGGTTGCCGAACGGATCTTGTTGCCAGTTGACGAAATGATCCGCCGGGGACACCCGCTGGCTGTACGCGATGATCGGGGTCCGCGCATGATAGGCGGGCTTCAACCGAACCAATTGCGGGCCCAGACCGATCGATCGGTCATACTGGTACTTGGTCTGGTGGTGCAGAGCGACGCGGATGGTCATGCGTTTAACGTTACCTGAAAGTAGTCTTGGTTGAGAGCTTCGCCGATGTCGTTCAGTTCAACTTGCAATGTGTCGATGAATTGGTGCATGCCGCCGGCCAAAACTTCTTTGACGTTGGTGTTGGCCAACCGGTGACGCAGCCCCAATGATGCTTGTTTGGCCGATCGCGGTTGAGCCGACGAACAGGCGTCTTCGATTTGGGAAAGCGACCAATCGGCCCCCGCGACACAGGAAAGAATGGATCGCGGAAACCGACGGTTGAAGATGAAGAAGTCGACGACTTTTTCGATGTCGATCAAATGATGTTCGCGGCGATAGGCTTCGAAACCGCTGATCGCCAACAGCAATGCAGACCACTGGATGTCATCGACCGCCGTGCCGACATCGTCGACGCGTGGCAGCAGATTGAAATACTTGACGTCCAAGATTCGTGACGTTTTGTCGGCGCGTTCGATCAGCCGTCCGAAATTGGCAAAGTGCCAACCGATGTCGTGGGACATCGTTCCATCCAAAATGCCATTCCAAAGCAACGCTTGCTGGCGGACCTGGTCGAAAAAGTCGGCGGTCGGTTCGACCTTTTGCAATGCCGCGTCGTTGACGAAATGGTAAAAGTCGTTGATCTGTTCGAACGTCTCGCTGGACAACGTCTCGCGAACGCCACGGGCGTTCTCCCGGGCATACCGCAACGATGAAAGCATCGAATTGGGATAGCGATCGTCGAAGGCCAGGAAGTGGATCACCGACGGTCGATCAAAACGCGAATAGTGTTCGGAATACCATTGCGTGTCTCCGGTCACTTGGATCAAGGGTTCCCAAGGATCCACCAGGTTTTCCGGTTGGTCCAAGATGAAGTTCAACGTGACTTCCAAAAACCGTGAGAGGTTTTCGGCCCGTTCCATTTGACGGGACATCCAGTAAATCGATTCGGCAACGCGTGCGAGCATGGACCCGTCGGTATCTGTACTTGCTGTTTTCGGGGCAAACAAAAAGGCGACCGTGTCGGACGCCACGGTGCTGGGCGAATGGATCAGGTGCTTGCGGTTTCTTCGCCGGGATTGGCAACGACCCACGTGTCTTTACTGCCGCCGCCCTGCGATGAATTGACGACCAGCGATCCACGCTTCAGTGCCACGCGGGTCAGCCCGCCGGGAATCACATCCACATCGGTCGGCGATCGGCACAAAATGTACGGACGCAAATCCACGTGGCGTCCTTCCAACGATTCACCCACCAAGGTCGGCACCCGCGACAGCGAAAGCGTCGGCTGGGCGATGTAGTTTCGAGGGTTCTCGCGAATCAGTTCGCCGAATTTTTCACGCTCGGCGGGCGTCGCGTGCGGGCCGATCAAGATGCCATAGCCTCCCGATTCGTTCGCCGCTTTGACCACCAGCGTGTCTAAGTTTTCCAGCACGTGGCGGCGATCGTCTTCGTCCAAGCAAACGTAAGTGGGAACGTTTTCCAGAATCGGTGTTTCGCCCAAGTAGTAGTCGATCATTTTGGGCACATAGGCGTAGATCACCTTGTCGTCGGCGATGCCCGTTCCCGGTGCGTTGGCCAAAGCAATGTTGCCCGCACGATAGGCTCGCATCAAACCGGCAACGCCCAGCACCGAATCTTCGCGAAAAACTTCCGGGTCCAAAAACATGTCGTCCACACGCCGATAAAGGACGTGGACTTGCTGCAACCCTTCGGTGGTCCGCATGTAAACGCGATCGTCTTTGACCATCAGATCGCGGCCTTCGACCAATTCGACACCCATTTGTTGGGCCAAGAACGAATGCTCGTAATAGGCGCTGTTGTAAACACCCGGGGTCAAGACGGCGACGACCGGGTTGCGAACGCCTTCGGGGGCCATCGACACCAGCGTGTTGTACAGTCGTGCCGGGTAATCATTGACCGGTCGGACTCGACTGGCGTCGAACAACTGGGGAAAGTTCTTCTTCATCACCGCGCGGTTTTGCAGCACGTACGAGACACCCGATGGGCACCTCAGGTTGTCTTCCAAGACATAGACCGTGCCGCTGGAATCGCGAATCAAATCGGTGCCCGTGATGTGACACCACACGCCGTTGGGCGGCGTCAATCCGATGCACTGTGGCCGAAAGTCTTTCGACGTGTCGACCAATTCGCGCGGGATCACCCCATCGTTGATGATGTTCTGGGGACCATAGATGTCCGACAGGAATCGATTGAGCGCGCCGATCCGCTGCTTCAGTCCGGCTTCAATATGATGCCACAGGATCGCCGGAACCACACGCGGAATGATGTCGAACGGCATGATCTTTTCCGTCCCACGGGAATCACTGTAAACCGTGAACGTGATTCCCATCCGGTACATCGCCCGTTCGATGGCCCGCTGGCGCCGCGCCAATGTTTCCCCCGAAATGCGATTGATCATGTCGACCAGGACTTCGGTATCGGGCCTCGCGATCGATTGATCGTTGACCAGTTCGTCGAAAAATCCGCCAGGGTCGTAATCAATCAATCGCGGAAGAGGCTGCGCAGACGGTTTTTCCGATGCATCCGCTGATGCCGTGCCGGACGCCTGAGATTGAGATTGTGACTGCCACGAGGAAGATGGATCGGTGGACATAGAGACGGTGACAGGAGTCGATTGGGACGCGGACATCCGCCGGTGCTTGGTCCACACGCCGATCGACGCATGGACGGAAACACGCGGCCCACGTTTGCTAAATAGTTTTTGAATTCAGATCCGCCTAGGCCGAGAGTCTAGTATGCCCAACCCCACTGGAGCGAACATAGATTGCCCAGAAATTTAGATGTACGGTAAATAACGCTTGTACCGCCGTGATGGCGGATTGCCCCGCGTTAGCAAATCCGGCTGCAGACCCGGATCGTCCCGGAACGAAAAGTCACCCCGAAACGGCACCCAGGTTGCGCCTCGCACGTGGACCGGTGGCTTGTGTCTCAGGTCCAGCGTCGCAGCCACAATTCCAAGAACAACAGGTTCCACAGCCGATAGCAGTGGTTTTGCTGGTGGTTTTCGTGCGCGGCGACCAGATCGGCGACCGAATCAGGCCGCAGAAACTGGGATACCCGGGCGTCGTCGGCCAACAGGGTGTCGTGGACCATGGGTTTCAATTCGTTGCGGAACCACGTCGCGATCGGCACCCCAAACCCCATCTTCTTGCGGGTGAAGATCTCGCCCGGGATCAACGATCCGAACGCGTCCTGCAACAAGAGCTTGCCGCGACTGCCCCGGCGTTTCAGTTCGATCGGCAGCGTTGCGGCAAATTCGACCAGTCGGTAATCCAGCATGGGTTGGCGGACTTCCAATCCGTGTGCCATCGCCGCGATGTCCACTTTGGTCATCAAATCGCAGGGTAAATAGGTCACCACATCGCTGGTCGATGCCCGGGTCATCAGGTCGCGACCTTCGCTGCGATCCCAAGCGGCCAGCAGGAATTCGATGGGATCGTCCGCCGGCAACTGCTGCACAAAGGCATCGTTGTACAGTTCGGCCCGCATGGTGAATGAAAAGATTTGCAGCCAATTCATGTACCGCTGTGGGGACGATTGTCCCAACGCTTCGGCGAACCGTTTGGCCCGCCGAATCAAGCTGCGGCGGCGTCCGGAGTCGGGCAACCGTTGGATCAACGAAAAGCCCGGCAACCGATGGACAGGAAACACTCGCGGCAGACGTTCGCTCAGGTGCAACGCATGGTAACGTTCGTATCCGGCAAACAATTCATCCCCGCCGTCGCCCGACAGCGCCACGGTCACGTGTTGTTTGGTCAATTCGGACAGATACCACGTCGGGACGGCGCTGGAATCACCAAAGGGTTCATCGTAGTGCCAAACCAATTTGTCCAGCACATCAACGCCGCTGGGCTGGACCACGAACTTTTCGTGCCGGGTTCCCAGGTGGCGGGCGACCATGTCGGCATAATGCGTTTCGTCAAAGTCGGCGACCGGGAAACCGATGCTGAACGTCCGCAACGGTTGGTCGGAATGCTGTTGAGCGATTGCCGTGATCAATGACGAATCGATACCGCCGGACAAGAACGAACCAAACGGTACATCGCTACGCATTCGCAGTCGTACCGAATCGGACAGCAATTCCCGTAAGCGATCGATTGCATCGGTGCGACTGATGTCGGCCTGCGTCGACGGGTCGTACGTCCAGTAGGGGTGAACGCTTAAACGTCCGTTCTGAAACACCGCGTAATGACCCGGTGGCAATTTCCGAACGCCTTTCCAGATTGTGTTCGGGTGGGGAACGTACTGATACGTCAGGTACTGGTCGATCGACCCTAAGTCCAGTTCGTCACAGACACCGTCGACCGCGGCCAGGCATTTCAATTCGCTGCCGAACACCAAGCGTCCGTCTTTGACGGCGTAGTACAGCGGTTTTTGACCGATGCGGTCGCGAGCCAGAACCAAGCGGTGTTGTCGCGCATCCCACAACGCGATCGCGAACATCCCGTTCAGCTGGGCAAAGCAGTCGGGCCCCAGATCTTCGAACAGGTGCAGAATGCTCTCACCATCGCCGTTGGTGGCAAAGCGGTGTCCCGCACCTTCCAACCGCAATCGCAACGTTTGGTAGTTATAGATTTCACCGTTGAAGACCATGTGGATCGATTGGTCTTCGCAAGCCATCGGTTGCCGGGCGCCCGCCAAATCGATGATGGACAACCGTCGAAAGCCCAGGCCAACGCCCAACGCTTGTCCACGTGCGTCGATGTGATGATCGTCACGCCAGGTCTGCGAATCGTCCGGCCCGCGATGCGCGATCTGCTGCGTCATTCGCAACAGCTGGTCTGGGTCAATTCGCTGGTTCGGATCCGTCCAAACCGCTCCGGTGATTCCGCACAACTGACTATGGGTCCTGGGGCTCGTGGATTTCCTGGTCGCGGATTTCGCCGATCGCTGCGATCAAATCCCGCATCGATTGATATCGGTCGCCCGGTCGCTTTTGGATAGCTTTCATGACGACCTGATCCGCCAAGGCCGGAATCTGACGGTCCGGCGCGGTTTCGCTGGGCGGGGGAACGTCCTTGCTGCGAATGTTGTTGAATGTTTCGTCAATGTTTCGGCCTCGGAAAGGTTCCCGCAGGGCCAGCATTTCGTAAAGGACCACGCCGACGCTGAAGATGTCCGATCGTTCATCAATGCCACGATTACCGGACACCTGCTCCGGTGACATGTACAGCGGCGTACCGGGACGCTGGCCGCCACCGGTCAGGGTGGTTAGTTGTTGGTCTGCTTGGTCGGGTTTCTGCGCCAGTGTGCTTTGCCGGATCGGTTCGTTGTCGTCGGCGTGGCCCCAGACCTTGGCGGTCCCCCAGTCCAGCAGGATGACTTCGCCGAAGTTTCCGACCCAGATGTTTTCCGGTTTGACGTCACGGTGAATGACGCCACGTGCGTGTGCATAGGCAAGCGCCTGGCAGGTGTCGGCGACGACCTCCAGTCGCCGACGCAACGGGAACGCTTTGATCGTGGCTTCGTCCTTGCGGGCGATTCGCTTCAGGATTTCGAAAAAGTTTTCCCCCGAGATTCGTTTCATTACGAAGAAAATGCCGTACATCAGATCGTTACCGATCTCGTAGACGGGCACGGTGTTGGGGTGCTGCAGTTGGGCGGTCACACGGGCTTCTCGCAAGAACCGTCGCCGTTCCTTGCGGTTGTTCTTGGTTTCCGGCAGCAGTGTTTTGATGGCCACGGTACGACCGACGATACGGTCAAAGCCGCTGCGGAGAATGGCACTGCCGCCCCGCGCCATTTCTTTCAGGCCCGTGTAGCGCTGCAGTCCCGACGGCAATTTGGTCGGCAGATCGGGATCGGTTCCCGACAAGATGATCGACGGTTCGACGGTCATGGCGTGAAGTTCAGCAGATCGATTGAGCGACGTGGGGTGCGCGACGGTGTTTCGAAGCGACGTCGGCGGTTTTTGCCGTATCGCGTTACATCCCGAAACGCCGGGCCGGTCTTGTCGGCCGGGGCCGGCATGTCTGCCGGGTCGGCCGTGTCTGCTTCATTGTATCGTGCAACGGGGTGATTCACGCAGCGGTCATGATGGCGTGGTCGGTCAACAAAAAAAGGCCCGATCGCGTTGTCATCACGCGATCGGGCCTGAGAGATGTTCGACGTCGTCAAACGCAGTCGCTTACGCGGGAACCGCGGCGCTCTTGACGGTCGCGATGATCGCGCTGGCGACCATGTACGGGTCGGCGTTGGATGCCGGGCGACGGTCTTCCAACCAGCCCTTCCAGCCGCTTTCGACGGTTCCGATCGGGATTCGGATCGAAGCACCACGGTCCGAAACGCCGTAGCTGAACTTGTCGATCGACTGGGTTTCGTGCAGACCGGTCAAACGTTGATCGTTGTCGGCACCGTAAACGTCGATGTGTTCCTTGATCCGCGGCTCGAAAGCTTGACAGATCGCTTCGTACACGTCTTGGCTGCCGCAGGTCCGCAGGGTCGTGTTGCTGAAGTTCGCGTGCATGCCGCTGCCGTTCCAGTCACCCTTGACCGGCTTGGGCTCGTAATTGATCGACAGGCCGTGATTCTCGGCGGTGCGGTCCAACAGGTAACGGGCGATCCAGATTTGGTCGCCGGCTTCCTTGGCACCCTTGGCAAAGATTTGGAACTCCCACTGACCCATCATCACTTCGGCGTTGATGCCTTCGACGTTCAGGCCGGCTTGCAAGCACAGTTCCAAGTGTTCTTCGACGACTTCACGTCCGACAGCACGACCGCCACCGACGCTGCAGTAGTACGGGCCTTGAGGGCCGGGATAACCTTCGGAGGGGAAGCCCAGCGGCTTGTCCGTTTCCGGATTCCACAGCGTGTATTCCTGTTCGAAACCGAACCAGAAATCGTTGTCGTCGTCGTGGATCGTGCTGCGGCCGTTGGTGCGGTGCGGGGTTCCGTCGGAGTTCAAGACTTCGCACATCACCAGGAAACCGGTGCCGATGCGGCCCGGATCGGGAACGATGTAAACGGGTTTGAGCAACAAGTCCGACGAGCCACCATCGGCTTGTTCGGTGCTGCTTCCGTCGAAGCTCCAAACCTTCGCGTCTTCCAGCTTGCCACTGAAATCGTCTTCGATCTTGGTCTTGCTGCGAAGCGTTTGGGTCGGCTGATAGCCATCCAGCCAGATGTATTCCAACTTGCACTTGGTCATAAGATTGATTCCCCCTTGGTGAATCAGAACGAGTTTGACCTGTCTGTGCCGCCTTATGTCGTCAAACCCGACACAAATGAAGCACACTCAATATGAACACGGTTCTACCCAACCGATGCCCGGTGTGGCTCAGAATCGACCAGCGGGGCCATACTTCCAAGCGGAACCATAAAATAGCCGAAATTTCAAGCGTGGGTAGTCTGGTCCCCATGACCGGCGCCTAGGGAACATGGTCTCCCCTAGGCTGCCGGGTAACGTGAAAGCGGGTCCGTTACCACGTGGCGGTCTGGTCCCAGCCCTAGCGATCCGTTGGTCGCCAGTCGGACAGTTTGCTGTCGCGCAGACCCGCGCGACATGCCATCGCCTGCAGCGGTACCGCCGGCGCATCGAACGGTCCGACGTACAGCCGCCAGCCGGACCACTGATCCCCCGTGCGGATGCGATAGACCAGCGAGCCGCCCTCAGTGGGGCTTCGCAAATGGACTTTTCCATCGGTGAACTCGATTTCCGGCGGAAGCGTTCGCGGCTTTTTGCCCCCCGGCTTCATTTCCTCCATCAACACCGCTTCGGGGATCATTCCGGTATCGCCGATGCGTGTTTGCCATCGCTCGGTGGCCAGTCGCATCCGCGCCAACCGATCCGCATATTGAGGCAGTTCCGCCAAGTTGTTCAGTTCCCACGGGTCTTTTTCGGTGTCGTACAGTTCCTCGATCGGCTTGGGCAGTTGGAACCAGTTGGCTTGGCCGCCAGACAACCGACCGGCGGCATTCAGCCGACGCCAATCTTGCATCATGGGCATTTCGTCCATGTAATCCAAACGCTGGGAATACGGGCGATCCGGATGATAGTTGCGGATGTACTTCCAGCGTCGATCGCGGGCGCCTCGTTGAAGCTCGTAGACTTCGTCCATCCGGTCACGGTGCAAAAAGATGTACGGCGGTTCCTTGCTGACATCGTCACTTTGGTCCGCCGTGAACAACGTGCGTCCGTGCATGTAATCGGGGACTTCCACTCCGGCGGCCTGCAACGTGGTCGGTACCAAGTCCATCAGTGTGACCAAATCAGGACGACGGCCGCCGGCGTCCAAATGATCCGGCCAGCGGGCGATCACGGGCACCAGCGTTCCGGTGTCATAGATCCAACGTTTTCCACGCGGCAGCCCCATGCCGTGGTCGCTCCAAAAGAACACCAGGGTGTTGTCCGCCAAGCCGTCTTGTTCCAATCGGTCCAGCACCTCGCCGGCCATTTTGTCCATCAACGTGATGTTGTCGTGATACCAAGCCCAGTTCTTTCGCGCCGCCGGCGTGTTGGGCATGTAATCGGGCATCGTGTCGGCGCATTCGATGGGATCATGACGGTTGGCTTCGCCGATTTCGTTGATGACTTCGGCATGACGTTTTTCGCCATGACGCACTTGGCTCTCGTGCGACACGGTGAAGTTGATCACTGAAAAGAACGGCTGATCCGGATCGGGGCGTTCCCGCCAGTCCAGATGTTTTTTGCCTTGGCGGTCCCAGATCGCTGGTGTGGGTTCGAATTGATAATCGGTCTTGTCACGATTGGTCGTGAAGTAACCTGCGGCCCGCATCAGTTCTGGAAATGGTCGTACGCCCGGCGGCAAAATGATCCGGCTGCGCATGTGTTGGGAACCGATTGCCGGCGGGTACATTCCCGAAATGATGCTGCTGCGGACGACCGCGCAGACACCCGCGGTCGTGAACGCACGATCGAACCGGACGCCTTCGGCCGCCAAACGATCCAAGTTGGGTGTGATCGCGTGCGGATCGCCATAGCAACCGAGGTTCGGTGAGATGTCTTCGCAACTGATCCAAACAATGTTGGGGCGGTCGTCGGCGATGGCTACTTGTCCTGCGCCCGACAGAAACAAACAGGCGATGACGAACCGTTGAATGATAGGTGTTGGCTTCATCAGTCCACCGCTCCCAATTTGCGAAGTGCGTTCTTGGCGGCACCGCCAATGTGATAGTCACCGCCACCACCCGGCTTGTGTGTTCGGTAAGCCTTCTGCAACGCGGGCACGGCGTCTTTGGCATCGGGACCCAACCGGCCGATCAGTTCCGCCGCACAGCACGCCATGCCACGTTCGGGATATTCCAAGCGATCGGTCAGTGTTGCCAAGTACTGCTCCATCTCTCCACCACGGCACAGCGCGTAGGCCGCAGCCATCTGCGTCGACTTCATCGGGTCCGTTTTGACCATGCGTTTCAGAGTGTTGCTGAACGGCTTGACCGCTTCGGGGCCCAGGTCGCCCAGAATGCTGCACGCCAGGTATCGCATCGCAGCATCATCGTGTTCCAGGCATCGGCCAACCTGCGGCGCGACGGAGACGCCCATGGGAGCCAGGGATCGCAACGCCCGCAGTCGATCGGTTCGATCGGTTGAATCCAATTCGCCCACCCAGTCATCGGCGGTGCGACCGGCCACGACATCGACGGTCAATCGATCATCCGGCTTCGCCGAATTCGCGTCGTCGGCTGATACCCAAGGACAGGCAAGGCACAAAAGACTCAGGACAAACAACAATGGTGACTGACGTCGCGGACGGTGCCGATGTCGGCGGTCCCGCGGCCAGCGGAAGGAGAGGTGTGATTTCATGGTCTTGGGGAATGTTGGTGCTCGGCCACCGAAGCCAAGTCCGTGCGGGTGCGGCCGAAAACAGGGGCCGTCGTCCCGGCCAAGCGGGATCGGCCGATTCGGCCGTGGCGGGTGCGAGCGATGGGCCGTCACAAAAACAACGCTGACGCATTTTATCGGAATTGCCCAAAGTCATGTTCAATGCCGCCGAATGACGCTAATTTCGGGGACAATTCGCAGCGCCGCATCGACTGTTCCTGGTCGAACCGTTCCGTTCTAATGACCGCTACGGTGAAGGACAACAACGAACGGTCGCATGACGATCGGGGCAACGGTCAAATGCGATCGTGACCGGATGTAGCGCCGGTGGCGGCGTCTGCTGTCAACGTTGCCCTTCGATCAGAATCAGTTTTACGCACGGCCTTTTCTTTTTCGGTCAAGGCAAACACGCAAGGATTGTCACGTTATGTCCAACGCGCCCAATGATCCGTTCGGAAACCAGAACCCAGGCGCCGGTTATCAGCAACCGCCGGCCAAGAAATCCAACACCTGGCTGTGGGTCTTGGGCATCCTGGCGGCGCTGCTATTGGTGGGTGCCCTCGCATGCTGTGGCGGCGGCTACTTCTTTGCGTCCAAGTTCACCGAATTTGCCGGCATGGCGATCGTCGAACAGTTGAGCGACAACCCGGTCATCCAGGACAACGTTGGCGACATCGAATCGGCGTCAATCAATCTGCAGGAAACGGCCCAATACGCCCAAGACAATCCCGGCGAAAACCGAATGATCGTCGACATCGTCGGCTCCAAGTCGGATGCCCAGTTGGCAATCGAACAACAGGGTGAAGACGTCGCTTCGGCCGAATTGATCATGCCCGACGGAACCACCTACGATGTTCCGTTGGAAGGCACCGGGTTCGACACCGATATGGGCGACATTGATGCCGGCGATCTGGAAATGGGCGAAGACGACTTCAGCATCGAAGTCGAAACGGATGCCCCATAGTCGCTGTTGAATCCTTTCTGCTCTGCACTGCACTGTGCGGAACGTCCAACATCAAAGCGTGGCCAGGTGATCGCGTTCACCCGGCCGCGACGACGCAATACGAATATTGTTCTCCGACATACTCCATCTCCAACAACACGAACTGACACCATGAAAGTTGCCACCTTCGAAACCGATAAAGGCACCATCAAGATCGAATTGTTCGCCGACAAGACTCCCAAGACGGTGAAGAATTTCGAGGACTTGTGTGCCAAGAACTTCTACGACGGTCTGACGTTTCACCGCGTGATTCCGAACTTCATGATCCAAGGCGGGTGTCCCCAAGGCACCGGCACGGGCGGACCCGGCTATCAATTCGAAGACGAATTTCATCCTGAATTGAAGCACGACGGACCCGGCGTTTTGTCGATGGCCAATGCGGGTCCCAACACCAACGGATCGCAGTTCTTCATCACCCACGAAGCCCAACCGCACTTGGACAATCGTCACAGCGTGTTCGGCAAGGTCATCGAAGGCCAAGACGTCGTCGATGCCATCGAACAGGGTGACAAGATGACCAAGGTCAGCGTGTCTGACGAAGGCTGATCGTCATTGCCTGCCGATGCTTGTTGGTAAGCCATGATTGCGTTTTCGAAAAGGCTGATCAGCCGTTGGTTGATCGGCCTTTTTTTCGGCACTCTGATCGTCGCGGTGACCTCACCGTGGTTCGTCCGCAGCTATGTTCCGCTGACCATGGATCCGGTGCGCAAGACCTGGACCCTGCCCGAGGGCGCGGTCTATCGCTGGCGAAGCGAAGGCTATGCGGACACGCACATCGGGCCCCACGGCATGCCCGGTCGAACACGATTGGCCGATGGTCCGTCGGTGCGTCGTCGTATCGCACTGTGGGGCGACAGCCAGGCCGAAGGTGTCGCGGTCGACGATCCGGACAAATTGTTTGCGGCCATCGAACGGGCGATCGATCCTGATGGCTCGGTGGCCGTTTATCCGCTGGCCCGCAGCGGCGAAGACGCCGCCGTCTGGATCGAACAGATTTCGCGGGCCGAAGCATCACTTGGAATCGACGCGCATGTCATTCTGATGGTCGACTGGGAAGACTTGGCCGTGCTGCAACAGCACACCGCAACCCCGACTGAAATCGGTCAGAATGATGCCGAAACCGATGGTGCCGCCCCGGCGTCAAAAAATGCTTGGGCCGCCCTGCTTCCCGCTTTCGTCATTCAAGCGGCCAGACACGTTCTAACGCAGGACGATGGGGCCAACATTCGACGTTTGCGATGGACGGTAGGCCCCGTCGTGAAAGGTGACGTTCCGGTTCATTCTGGGTCGGTCGCCTCGGAAAACGAACGTGTCGATTGGCAGAAAGCCATGCAGACTTTGGCCGATTCCACCAATCGCCCGATTTTGATCGTTCACGCGCCTCGACGTCCCGAGATTGTCAATGGTCGCGTGGTGCGTTCGCTGGATCATCCGGACCAGATTCGTCTGTTGCGCGCCGCGGCTTCCGATACCGGGCTGTACTGGTTGGACGTGACGAACGATTTAATTGCCGCAGCCGATTCGGGTGAATGGCCGCATGGTTTTCACAACGGACAAATCGGAGTGGGACATCTCAACGCCCACGGGTATCAGTTGATCGCCCGGCGTATCGCCCAGCATGTTGCGTTGACACAAGACGTGATTGCGACACCGGAACGATAGGGAGCACGGTCTTCGGTGGGATTCACGCGACTGGAATTTCCGATCTTTCTGGCATTGGTGATCGCACTGGTCTGGGCGACACGTCGCGTCACACTGCGCAATGCGATTCTGCTTGCGGCCAGCTATTACTTTTATGCCTATTGGGATTATCGGTTCTGTGGCCTTTTGATTTTGTCCACGGTGGTCGACTTCATCGCCGCCCGGCAGATCGATCGTTCCCAATCACAAGGCATACGCCGCTTGTTTCTGTTGACCAGTTTGTGTGTCAACTTGGGGGTGCTGGGGTTTTTCAAATACTACAACTTCTTCATTGAATCACTGGCCGAGGTATGGGGGCACTGGGGATGGGGATCCCAGACGTTGCAGATCATTCTGCCGGTCGGGATTTCGTTCTATACATTTCAAACTCTCAGCTACACGATCGACGTTTATCGGCGAAAGTTGAGGGCGACATCCAATTTTTTGAACTTTGCGTTGTACGTCGCTTTCTTTCCGCAATTAGTCGCCGGGCCGATTGTTCGTGCAAAGGAACTGTTGCCACAGTTGGCGGTGCGTCCGACGTTTTCGAAACGCCGAATGTACGGCGGATTTCAGCAACTGTTGCGCGGCGCAGTGAAAAAGATCTTGATCGCTGATCGGATGGGGGAAGCGGTCGATGTCGTCTTTGCAGGACCGGATCTGTACAGCACGGTGACCCTATGGATCGCCGTCGTGGCGTATGCCGGTCAGATCTATTATGACTTCTTAGGCTACACCGACATGGCGACCGGAGCCGCGAAGATGATGGGATACCGGTTTCCGCCTAACTTTCGACACCCGTACCTGTCGTCAAACATGGCTCAATTTTGGCGACGTTGGCATATGACATTGTCACGTTGGTTGCGGGACTATCTCTACATTCCGCTGGGTGGAAACCGACTGGGACGCAGCCGGACCTATGTGAATTTGATGATCACGATGACATTGGGTGGGTTGTGGCACGGTGCGGCCTGGACATTCGTTTTGTGGGGGATCTGGCATGGTTTGGGACTGGCCGTTCACCGGATGTCCACCACACGAATTCGATTGTCTCGCGGCGTCGGGTGGGGGCTGACCACGATGGTCGTTCTGGCTGGTTGGGTCCTATTCCGCAGTCCCGACTTGGCCAGCGCCATGAGCATCTTGGGACGAATGTCATGGCCGACCGAAGGGATTTACTGGTTCCCACCGTTACCCCTGCTAATGATCGGCGTCATGGTGATTGAGCACGCGTGTTGGGCCGCGGGATGGCGACGTCCGCGAAGGTTGCCGGCGGATCGTTGGTATTCGCCGGTGGTGACGGCGATCTTACTATGGAGTTTGGTTTTGTACGCGCCCCAAGGATTCCGGCCCTTTGTCTATTTCCAGTTCTGAATGCCGATTCTTAAGACTTGGACCGTCGACGTGCCGATGTTGCCGATTTTCGTGCGTGCCAGTCGATTTGATGCCAAGGTGTGGTCAAGCGGCGAACGGTAAGGCTGAGTGCGGTGATGACGCCCAAGGCAATTGTTGATGCGATCACGAACATGATGGTGATCTGATAGGCGACCGCCTGAAGCGGTGGTGCACCGGCCAGTAATTGTCCGGTCATCATGCCGGGGATGCTGACGATTCCGGCAACCGACATGGTGTTCAAGATCGGGATCATTGATGCGCCTGTTGCGTGTGCCATGACGGCCTGAGTCGCCTCATACCGATCGGCGCCCAATGCCAATCGCATTTCAATTTCATCACGACGATGATTCAGTTCCGATAGGAATCGGTCCATCCCTAAAGAAATGCCCGTCAGCGAATTGCCCAGGACCATGCCCAGCAGCGGTATCAACACGGCGGGACTGAACCATGGTTGTGGTCGTACGATCAGCAACACCGTGATCGCCGTGATCAGCCAACTGCTGGCCCAAACCGAAAAGATGGCTGTTGGATAGATGCCACGAAACCGATCGGTGACTCGTCCCACCGCGGACACCCCCGCAATCACAGTCATTGCCGACGCCAATGCCAAAACGGGCAACAGATGAGTCAGACTGAAAATCTGGTGAAGGATCAGCCCCAACAAACCTAGTTGAACGCACAGCCGAACGGCTCCGATCAAGATCTTGCGTTCCAGTTTCAAACGCAGCCACCAAGAAATCAGACCGTTGACCGCCAACAGCAAAGCGGCGATCGCGACCTGCCACCAGTCCAACGTCGGTGCCGTCGATGTTGCATCGGACAATAAAAACAAACCGGTCATCGCAGCTTACCTTCATTCATCGTCCAAGTCCGGTTCGCAATCCGGTTCAATTGGTTCGCGTCGTGACTGATCCAGACCCATGCGCGGTCACCGGATGCCTGCAGCCAATCTTGCATCACGTTTTCCACGACGGCGGTCGCGTCGGCGTCTAGCGCCGATGTCGGTTCATCCAATAACAAAATTCTTGGATTGATCAGCATGCTTCGAATCAATGAAGCAATTTGACGTTCGCCGCCGCTCAGGGTTGCGACATCCTGATCCAGAAAAGCGTTGGAACGACCGAACGCCTTCAAGCGATCCACCGCCGCAGATCGGTCAAACTCTGGGTTGGCGGAATGATCCTGGCTGGCCGCATGGAATTGAAACGGCAGTCGTAGGTTGTCTTCGACGGTGCCGGCCACAAACCCTGGTCGCTGAGCCAAGTAGGCGACGTCACGTCGATATCGCGGTACGTCACCTTGTTGGATTCGGGTTCCGTCCAGATCGATCGACCCTATCGTGCGGCATTCCAGAAAGGCAAGGCTGCGAAGTAGCGTGGACTTTCCACTGCCACTGGGACCGGCCAATCCGATTCGATCCGAACCGCTGACCTGGATTTCCAGATCGTCCAGCAAAACCCGATTCGTGTCCGGGGCGACGTGCCGTAACTTTCGTGCGATCAGTTCGGTCAACGTGATGCCTCCGATAACGCCGTGACGATGAACGCCACAGGTATCAGCGTGGCTTCAATCCGTTTCGTGTGGCCGCTGCCGTCAACGGGTCCTCGGGCCAATGATGTTTGGGATATCGCCCTCGCAGGTCTTTGCGGACTTGCGGATAGGTGTTCTTCCAAAAGCTGGCCAAGTCGTCGGTCAATTGCTGTGGTCGGCCGTTGGGGGCGAGAAGCTGAAATCGTAACGCCACACGTGACATTGCCAATCGGGGCGATTCGGTCCAGCCGAACAATTCCTGCGGCTTGACGGACATGGTGGGTCGATCCGCTTCGGAATAGTCGATTTTGCGTTGTGATCCGCCGGGAACTGTCAGGCTGTCAGGAGCATTGTGGTCAATCTGTCGCAGTTGTTCGTAGGTATAGACCGCTCGCAGAAAATCGATCCATGAAGCATCGACAACCGATGAAAGTCGAATGTGTTGTGCACATAGCATTCGTAGGGTTGGTTCGATCTGTTCACGGCCGATCGGCGGCAGTTCAAGTTCCGGAGTGTTGCTCCGCAGGAACTCAACACGTGCAACAAATTCGTTGACGCTGTCGTGGCAATCGGGTGGGCACCAGCCGTATCGCTTCAGGTACTCACCTAGCAAAACCTCGGCCGTGGATTCATTGGGAACGCACTTGATAGGGGTTTCGCTGATCAACAGGTCTTGGACATAGATTCTTCGCCGCATCACTAGCGATTCGGTCGATGGATCGAATTCGGCTTCGTCGACTTGCGAAACCCGTTCGTCGTCCAGCCAATCCAGTTGGATGCCGACCGCCGAACGAACTTTGGCTTCTGTATCGCCACTGTCAACGTCGATGCACAGGAACAACGCGGAATTCGCGACGGTGCTGGACGGCGTCAGCCGCACGCCGCTACCTCCGATCATCACACCTTGGGCACTTGCCGTGTCACGACGCCGGGCGATCCGGTCGGGAAACGCCGACAACAAAGCCCGGGCCAAACGTTGACCCACCGGCAGCTTGGCTGCTGATTCGTCGTGGGCGGGGGCCGCATCACGATTGCTTCGAGCGATCTTTTCCAATCGCCGTGCGACGCGAATGATCTGGGCTTCGACGCCGGAGCGTTGTGTTTTCTGGTTCGACAGTGTTTGCAAGCGATCGACGGCATCGGCCAAATCGTTTTCGGCCCAACCGCTGGATACGGATGCATCCCCGGAAGCCGATCTGTTTGGTGAATCAGATCCGGAATCCGCATTCGCCAGCGATGGGCGTTCGCTTAGCATTGCGGCGGTCAGGCAAGCGGGCCATAACACATTCCAACGATTCGCGGATGCGATCAGTTTCGACAGCCTCGGGTGCAATGGCATGTTCGACATGCGATAGCCATCGGACGTCATTTTGCTGCCTTGATCGATTGCACCCAACTGGCGAAGCAGCGCTTTTGCTTGATCGACCGATTTCGACGGTGGCGGGTCGATCCATGGAAACGACGCAACGTCGATTTCTCCCCAACGCGATAAGATCAAGACGGTCTGACAAAGATCGCTTCGCCGACTCTCGGGGACATCGTAGGCGGGACGGGACCGGTTCATCGCTTCGGGCCACAGTCGATAGGCGATTCCCGGTTGGGTGCGCCCTGCTCGGCCGGCACGTTGATCGGCCGAAGCAACCGATATCGGCTGTCGCTGCAGTCGCGGCAATCCTACCGCTGCATGAAACGTCATGACTTTGGCTTGACCTCCGTCGATGACCGCGGTGACGCCCGGTATCGTTACGGAAGTTTCAGCGACATTGGTCGACAACACTACTTTGCGACGATCGGCCGGCCGAAGCACACGGTCCTGTTGCTCCGGCGACAGATCGCCGTACAGTTCTGCGACCTCGTAACCCAAGGATGATGCCAGGTGAGCCAAGCGTCGGGATGCACGTTTGATTTCGCCCACGCCGGGAAGGAATACCAGAACATCGCCATCGGTGGCATCGCGGACCTCGGGCAACAAATCGGCCACGGCATCTTCGGTTCGCTGACGCGATTGCATCGGCCGATAGCGAATATCCACCGGATACGATCGACCCTGGCTGACCACCGCGTCACCCTCGCCCAAAAAGTCAACGATGGGATCGGGATCCAAGGTCGCCGACATGACGACCAACCGCAGGTCATCCCGCAGCGTGGTTCGAATTCGGTGCAGCATGCCCAGACATAGATCCAATTCCAACGACCGCTCGTGAAATTCATCCAGCAAGACGCAGCCGACCGAATCTAAAAGCGGATCGTCGTTGAGTCGCCGCAGAAGCATGCCCGGCGTCATCGCAACCAGTTCGTTGCGCGTCCCGGTGCGACGGTCAAAACGCACGTGGTAACCAATGCGATCACCGACGATTTCACCCAACGTCGATGCGATCCGCCTGGCCGCGCTCCGCGCTGCCAAACGCCGTGGCTGGATCAACAAGATTTGACCGAACTGTTGAATCCCTTCTTTCAGCAACACCGGCGGTATGCCGGTCGTTTTGCCGGCGCCCGGCGGGGCTTTCAGAACCACAGGCCTTGCCGCTTGGATCGATGAAAGGATCCTGGGCAGCACTTCATCGATCGGCAGTGGCATTAACGTTTCAACAGATGCTTGTCCGCGAAGTCCAGATATCGCAGCCAATCATATTCGGCCAAGTCGTGTTTGCCGATACGCAGGTGATAGCTGATGTGTCCGTTTTGCAAAGGTTGTTCGGGACTTGGCATCTCCACCGAATCGCTGGCCAAGCCGATGCCGTTGACGCCGTAAAGTCGATAAACCGGACTGGCATGGACGCAGGACAAAAATTCGCCATGGGGGTCCGCCCAGCGGTCTTCGGTCGCGCTGGCCACGCACAATGGTCTTGGGGCGATCAACGCCAGCAATTGATGTTGGTCCACCGGCAATGCGGATTCGTTTTCGTTGTAGTCTTGAAAGCGATCGTTGAACCAATGCGGAAACGACTGATTGATCCGCCCAACGGTTTCACCGAATGCACGACGCGACAAAGCTGCGCCGCCGCATCCGGAATCATTGCTGATCACCATCGCAAAACGTGGATCGGTCGCCCCGGCCCAAAGCGCGGTCTTACCCAGTCGCGAGTGCCCGATCACGATCACGTTTCGGGCATCCACTTGTGCGTCGGTTTCCAAGAAGTCCAAAGCCCGACTAAGGCCGAACGCCCATCCGGCGATGCTGCCCCAGCGTGTTAGCGGATCAGCCGATGCATTCCAATCGGCGAACAGACCGTGAATGCCGTTTTTAAAATTGTCGTCTTGATCGGGATCGATGTCGCCGTAATAGATCGTCGCCAAGCCGTAACCTCGGCCGACAATAGTTTCGATCGGCCAGCGGTCGGCGGCGACGCCGCGACCGGCTTCGGTTGCACGGTGGCCGTCGGTCGTGCCGTTTTTGCGATTACGCATCCAACTGTTGGGGATACGAATCGCCGGATCCGGATCCACCGAATGATTGCCTTGAAAATTCAAACCCAAGAATGTTGGCACGGGGCCCTGAGACGATGCCGGGGTGTAGACCAGCATTTGCATCGTCAGCGATGCGTTGTTGTGACTCACCGTCACATCGATGTCACGACGGATCGCCCGGCCACCCAACGCATCATCTTTGCGGCTGACGACTTTGCCCCGCACCGTCACGTTTTGTTGCACCGGGTCGGGTGACACGCCATAGACGTGATCTTGGAAAAGCTTCAACGTTGCCGGGCGTCCGACACTTTCCCATTGCTGCGACGACGTGATTGGCGCACCGTCGGATACCGCCAATGGGTCCGGCAGTTGGTACTGCGGAACCTTGGCTTCATCATAGTTCGGTTCAAACGACCGGGCCGCGGTCACACCGAGGAACATGGCACACAGGGCGACAAAGGGGACTCGTAGCATCGTTTGGACTTCAGTGTTGAAAGGAAAGTTCCATTGCCCGCGGACATCAACTCTTTGGCGAACCGGCGGCAAAAGCGGGTTTGCTGGCCTGACCCAGGCCCTGCATCCGCCGCCAAGCACTTAGCTGGCCCAAGTGGATCATCAAGTGCCCGCCCAAATAGAACGCGTGCATGGATCCCATTGTCGCAAACTTGGCGCGACCACGTTCGTTCGGATTGACCGCCGACAGGGTTGCGTCATCGGCCTGGCGAAGCGCATCGACCGCGGAAGTGTAACTGGCAAAGAACCGTTCGGTGATTTCATCCATGGGCGGATAAATTGTTCCGTCGGGATCGTCGACGCATTCCGCCGCGGGCGAAAACAGTTCGTTGTATCGATCGGTTGGCATGACGGCCGACGCGTCGCCCCCCAGTTCATCCACCACGCGCGATCCGTACAAACTTAGGTGACCGAAAATGAACGCCGGATGATTGGACGCCACCACGGTGTCACCCAACCGTGCGAATCGTGCAAACTGCGAGGCAGGAATATCTTGCAGCAGCTGTCGAGCGTAATTCATACAGTGCTGGCCGCTTTCGGCGATTGCTTTGGCCATCATTGACATTCGATCAGGACTCCTTGGAAAGTTTGCTTTCGGCAACGGCCGCCGCCACAACCTTTCGTGACTTTTCGTAACCTTCACGGGCAACATCGGCGGCGTCTTGTTTCCAGTAGTCTGGATTGAAAAGCTCCAGTGAAAAAGTCCCACAAAAGCCGCGATCGATCAGACCGGCGATGATCGACACCAATGGACAGACGCCATCACCTGGAAAGACACGGTCCTTGTCGGCAATCTGACTGATACCCGGTTGGTCGGGATAATCATTGATGTGAAAAACCGGCATCCGAGACGCTTCGATCATTCCCAGGCCGGCAAAGTCATTGCCGCCTTTGTAAATGTGATAGAAATCGGGCAGCACACACGCGTCCGGATGCATCGCGCCGGCCGACACATACGCCAAATCACCCAGCGATCCCAGGACAGGCGAGAAACCCCATAATTCCAGCATCGGGATCACGCCGACATCCGCGCCGACGTCCAGCAAATCGTGATACCGTTGGGCAATGGTTTTCAAGCTGGGGATCGCATCACCGGGTTTGGGACGATGAACGCCGACCGGTGGTGCCGCCATGTGGGTCCCGCCAATCGCACGGACCAATTCCATGTCACGACGGGCTTCGGCCAAACCGGCGGCGCGTTGTTCGGGATCGTTGACGATCCATTGTGCAAACCCGATCGCGCTGACGACCTTCAGCCCCGCGTCATCGATCTGACGTTTCAGTGAATCCAAATCGCCACCATCATCGACGTATTTCCGAAGATCACGAATCCAAGGTTCGATTCCGTCGTAGCCGGCCGCGGCGGTGACGTCGATCTGTCGGCGAATGTCCAGTTTTTGTCCGCGGATGGTACTGGTGTTCAGCGCGATCCCGATGCCTGCCGTTTCCGGACCTTTTGGCGATTTTGGTTCGGCCGATGCAATTGAAGTGGGAATCAAGTCGGCCATCGTTGCCAGCAGACCGCCCGATGCGGCCAGCGTGATCAATCGGCGTCGGTGGGTTCTCATGGCAGGCGGTTCATCCAAGGTGGGAAAGATTCGATCGCAGCTGGATCTTTGATGGAATCGCCTAGGATACAGCGAACCAATGTCGACGTCAGAATTCGCCATCGATCAGGATTCGCCGTGGCAAAAAACGTCAAGAAATGGTGACCGATCACGTCACGGTCGCAGAAGACGCCGCGATTCGGCGGCGGCCAATTCGGCCAGCCGGCCGTCCAGTTTGCCGATGGCCATTTTATAGGCCATGCGGGCTTGGCTAAGCTTGCCCATCGACGCCATCTTTCGGGCGTAACGGACCAGCGATTTTCCCTCCTCGATTCGTTCGACGTGATCCGCCGGTGTCACGTCAGTTCGACGAGCGGTCGAATCGAGTCCACGCATTTTTCGATCCATCGCGTCTAAATCGATGATCGTCGCCGTCACCGAACCGCCGCCGAAGGATCGTGCCGACGATTGCCCGTTGCCTCGTAGTGATCGTGACCGGAACGCGGATGAATTGCCACCCAAAACCGCTGTCCCGCCATCGGGCACCAGAACGCTGCCGCTGTAGCTGAATGTACGGAACGTCGGCAGCTGAACGACTTGACCTTGGGCGACGAGGCCTGCCGAGGCCACCGAAAGTCCGACGGCAAAGAAAACAAGGGATCGCACCGGAGATAGCAGAGACGTCTTCACGAATCAAGGATCCAGCTTCAACTTGTCTTCGAACAAGTTGCGAGTCTTGCGAACCTTTTGGCTGACGACCATTTGGCAGTAGCCTTGGTAGGGATTTCGCCGAAAGTAATCTTGGTGGTACTCCTCGGCCGGATAAAACGTGCTGGTTTCGGATTTTCCGGTGCCGTCTTCCAGCAATGTGACGACCTCTCTGCGATACACCTTTTCCTTATTCAGTTTGTCGATGTAGGCCTTGGCCGCAGCTTTCTGTTCATCGTTGTGATAAAAGATGCTGGTCCGATATTGCGGTCCCTTGTCGGCGCCTTGTTGGTACAGACTGGTCGGGTCATGCGTCTTGAAAAAGACTTCCAAGATTTCTTCGAAACTGATCTTGTCTGGGTCATAGTGGACCTGGACGGCCTCGGCGTGCAGCGGTTTGCCGGGGATCGGACGCTTGTAACTGCACACGGCTTCGTAATTGGCTTCCGCCTTAGTGCCGCCGATGTAGCCGGAAACAACTTCGCCGACTTTTCCTGACTGTTGAAACTGTTCGTAGACCGCCTCGGTGCACCAGAAACAGCCGCCGGCCAGCGTGACGACTTCGGAAAAGTTTCCGTCGGATTTGATTTGCGATTGATTCACTCGTGCCGATCCTGAACGAGACGATTGGGCATAGGAGTCACAACCCCCGGCGGCAAGCAGCACCAACAGCGCGACGCCGATTGATCGATTGGACGGGGCGAATGTCATTGATGGCTCCGTGGGATCCGGTGGATTGCGTTTAGGGTCCTAAACGAAATGGGGCGAACGTTTCGCGAATATGTCAATGTCGGGACAGGATGGATTCCCGCCTTCGGCAAGCTGTCACACCCATCGTGGGCTGACCCGTTGCCAACAGTTTAGTCGTTTGAACAGCCGTCTTTCCGGCCAAACCGGGCGTGACAGGCCGATCGATCGGCCCCCTGGGCGAAAGACGTCGGGCGCGTTCGATTGGGGCACGCATCGGGAGGATTCCGCACAGGGGAATTCGCGCTAGGGGGGATTTTGCCAGTTTACCGCAAACGGACCAGAGGTATGCCGTCGGTTTTTGATCTGCAACACGTCGTCGAACAGGATGAAATTGATGCACAGGAACACGTCCACAATTTGCGGTATCTGCAGTGGACACTGTGGGCGGCGAGGGACCATTCGGCGTCGACCGGTTGGGATGCCTCGGCGGAACTGAAACGCGGATTCGGATGGGTGGTTCGTCAGCACGAGGTGACCTATCGCGCCGCCGCGCTGGCAGGCGACCAGTTGGTGATTCGCACCTGGATCAGCGAAAAGATGCGAATGGCAATTCGTCGAAAGTACTTGATTTGCCGTCCGGCGGATCGCATGATTTTGGCCCGTGTGCAAACCCGTTGGGTGCTGGCCGATTTGCGTGTCCGCAAGGCCGTCTCGTTGCCTGATGAAGTTTACGACCGCATGGTCATCCCGGATTCCACCCCCACACCGCCCTGGTCATGAGTGACAAGCCGCTGAAATGGTTTTTGCAAGCGGTCGGAGGTGTCAGCCTGTTCGCATTCGGCGCCGCCGTGATGCCGGCACACTGGATCACCCAGATCTCGCTTTCCCTCGGGTTTGATCCGTTCCCCGATTCGCCGTTGACGTTCTACTTGGCCCGTCATCTGTCACTGATGTATGGATTTGTGGGTGCCGTCTTGTTGGTCGTGGCTTCGGATCTGACGCGATATCGACCACTGATCGCGCTTGCCGCAGCGGGAACGGTGATATTGGGGGTGCTGCAGCTGTTGATCGATTGGCTGGCTGGCTTGCCAAGTTGGTGGACATGGGGCGAATCGATGTCGACGGTGGCCGGTGGCTTGTGCCTGTTCTGGTTGGATCGGAATTGTGGACCAGATGGCGACAAACAACGTTAGTGTCGGGCGACCTTCATCGGTCGCGAAAGATGATCGACTGCAGACGATCGATGGTGTCTTGAGTTTCTTCGATGGTCAGTAGCGGCGGGATCCGGGCCAGGAAGTCGGGCGGCAATCCGCGTTGGCAAAGAAATCGTTGCGTGTCTTCGAAGGCACCGTCGCGGAATCGTTCGGCCCGCCAGTAATTGGGCGGTCCAAAGATGCATTCGCGAATCCGTGCCAGATCATCATTCCAGCGGCCGACGTCATTCTCGTCCACGGCAGGAATATCGATTCCTTTTTGGCGGGCCAGTGAGACCACCGACTGACGCCAACGTTGGGGCGTGTCATCGTCGCCGATCTCCATGCCGATCAAGTCCCCGGCCTCAGCAAAAATCGCTTCGATGGCGGCTTCCCAGATTGCCGCCGCGTCCGGTGCGGGATCGGAACCAAGCATCGGCCGAACGACTTGGTCCAGAATCCACAGTCGTTGTCGCCAATCCCATTGGTCAAACAACGGAATGTCGTATTCGTAAGGAGCGGAGCGTTGCTGGCCTTCGGCGACCAATTGATCGACCATCATCCCGGCAAGGCCGCGAATCAGATCATGTTCGGCATCGACCAGCGTTCGCACGCCCTCGGTGGTGGGCCACATCAGCGGTCGTCCTCTCGCCGCGCCAGAGCGGTCGAACGAGCGATCGAACCGGCGGCGATGACCGCAAGTCCCGGCATGGCAGGCGTTCGCATGCGCAGGTTGCTCCAGTACACCGAATGCACCGCCGACAGAGCCAACACCATCGCCCAAATGGCCAGCCAGGGGGCACCTAGCAGTCGGCTCTTGTGCCGCAGCATCGAAACCAGAAACAGTACCCCGAACAAAACGTAATACACGCTGATGACCGCCAACCCGAGTGTCGATCGTTCGCCGGTCGACAGGGGAACGGGACTCCATAGCCGCATCAGCCGGACGCCACATGCCCAGACGAACATCGCCGGCCGTGATGTGATGGTGGCTTTGGCAACATCGCCCGCCCAGCGGTCCTCGTCGATCTCCGATGCGTTCTTTGGTAATGTTGCGACGGATTCCGGTGGGATCTGCCAAAGGTCAGCCATCGAAACACTTGCGTCATGGCGATCCTCGTACGCATTCAAAAAGGGTGTCGCATCCCACGCGGTCCATGAGAACGGTTCCGATAGATAGTCGTAAAAGAACCGATTGTTGCCAAGCAAGATCGTGTATCCGCCGTGCGTCGTCGCCCAAACGGGATGGCCCATCACACGAAAGTTTCGATAGGTCCATGCACCCACGGTCACGAGCATCACCGACGCGATAACGCCGAAGCGAATCATCGCTGTGCGGCGAGGCAGTTCGATCCATGCAAGTAATGCCAACAAGAACGCCCACACCAAAAAAGTGGGGCGACACAGAAAAGCCAGTCCTAATGTAGAAGCGATGATCAGAGATCGGACCCATCGTGATCCGGTGGTTTCGTCCCGGTGACGCATCCACCACCAAAGCGTCCAAGCGGTCAGTGCCGTTGCCAAGGGTTCGGTCATGACTAGCGTTGATTGACGAATCAGAATCGGGTCAACGCCGATCATCAGGCAGGCAAGTCCGGCGGATGCACGTCCAAAATGCTCGGCGGAGATTGCAGCGACACAGATCAGGGTGACTGCGTTTAGCAAGAGGTGCAGTATTCCGATTCGCCATTGTGGTAACGCGGCGATCGTTGCATCGCTTGCTTCGGTCGTGATCGTCGATAGCAAGATCGGATAAAGCGGCGGTCGGAAGGCGGTCGGTTTGGCTTCACTTTCCGGCCACATCACACCAAAAACGCCGGATTGATCCAGCGTCCAGGCGATCCGCCGGTAGGCGTCCGGATCATCGACGAAGCTGGACGGATTGACCCACATCACGCCGGCCTGGGCCATCAGGATTCCACCAATCCAGACGGCCAAAGCCAGGGGCGCTTTAGATCGTGACCCAATCTGACCATGCGGCGTTCGTGGCGGGCAATCGCTGGAGAAACTCAATGCAGTGTCGGACCAATGAAGCCAGCGGTGTTTGGCTGGCTGGGGTTTGATTCGGAGGTGGTGACGGGTGATCCGACCAATGGCACGTGGCGACGATCCAACAATGTGTCACGCCAAAGGCCACTGGGGAACCGTGCCCAAAGGTGTTTGCCGCCAGTGAAAACGACGTGGATTTTTCGACGTTCGACCATTGGCAGCGAATCCGGATGCTGAATTTCACAAAATGTTAACGCCAAAGGAACGTCAGGCACATCAAATTCAGCCGAGTCCTTTGATATTGGGGGGCCCTTGAGTCCAGCACCCCAAACGCAGCTTGAACAATGGTCACCGTCAAGAACCGCAATGAAATTGCAAAGCTGCCCAGAGTCGTTGTTGATTTCTCGGATCAGCCATCGGCCTTGGATTTAGAACGAGCCCGCGAAACGATCTATCACCGGATTCGCGATTCCGCACGGGGCGTCGTGGTCGACTGTACGGCGATCGGTGAAACCACCGTCGACGTGGTCGCCTGTTTAAACATGGCAAAGCTGTATGCCGAAAGCGAAGGCAAGCGGTTTCTGCTGTACGGCATTCAGCCCGCGTTTGATCGGTTGCTGAGACGATACGAACACACGTTTTCATTTCAGGTCTTTGGACAACGACCTCGCAGCGAAGTTGCCGCAGGCAAAAAGAAACGAAAGACGACTTGGCTATCCGACGTCGCTCGGGGACGGTTGCTGAGGATTGGTTTGCCGATTCTGATTTTGTTTCCCATCGTGGCGGCGGTGGAGTATTTCTATGTCATCAAGGGCGATACCGCTGATGCCTTTGTCGTCCGCAAGTCATTTGAGATTGGCGACGCGTTTCTGGTCCGTGGGGTGATCATGGAACAGACGGACCAGCAGACACGATCGGTCGATACCGCGACCGTGTTCGTCCGTCAGACCGATACGCAGGGTTTGAACGAATTGACGTGGACGACCCAGGTCCAAGCCGATGGAACGTTCGAAATCGCCCTGCCCGTTCGCCAGACATTGAATCAGATGAGCGTGGACGTCACCATCGTCGATGGCAATCGTGCCCAGACAACATCGCATCAAATCGCCAACGGCCGACCGATTCGCGTGTCGTGGATCATCGATTCGACCCGATAGCGGCACGAGCGATCCGTACCCGCCACGACCGCTCGGGCTTGTCGTCTGGGGCAAGCGATCTATCATCCCAGCCGTGAAGATTGGTTTCGTCCGGGCTGATGCGCTGACGAATCGTTGGCCCTGAATCGGAGACGCGACGGCGGATGATAGGTAAGACGCTGCTTCGTCTTCGCATCGCGCTGGCGGTGATCGGATTGGTTTTCTTCGCAGCCGCCTATCCGGTCTCGCGGCGTTTGACGATGGATCGCCAATTGGCGTCGATGTTCGCCGCGGACGATCCGTTGCTGGTCCAGTACCAGCGATTGCAGCGTGATTTTGGCGGCAATGCGATTGTGATGCTGGTCTATCACGATCCCGAGTTGCTGTCGGATGTGGGGCTGCGACGTAACCGTTTTTGGACCGAAAAGGTGTCCGATGTGCCAGGCGTCGTCGGCGTGCTGTCGCCTGCCGAATTGGATCGAGTGGTCCAATCAATGCGGCCACCGGCCCTGTTTTCGGGTGGCGAGTCGCCGGGACCCGCGTTGGCCGATCCCGATGATGCACTAGCGACGGGGTTTTTGGACTTGTTCAGCGGTTACACGCATTCGGCCGATCGTGACCAGGCGGCGGTCGTCGCGATTCTGGATCCCGAACGCGCCGACCAAGCGGTCCACTTACTGCGGTCGGTGGTCAAAGACGCGGAATCGACCCAGGGGCGTCCTGTGCTGGTGGGCGAACCGGTTTTGTTGAACGAGGGATTCGATCTGCTGCAGCGGGATGGAGATCGTTTGGCGACGTGGACGATCGCTTTGTTATCGCTGGTCATGGTGGTCACGCTTCGCAACCTGCGGTTCATGCTGCTTTCGGTGACATGCATTGCTTGGTCGGTGGTGATGACTCGTGCTTTGGCAGTGTTGGCCGGGATCGAGTTGTCGATGGTGTCGACCATCTTGACCGCCATCGTGACCGTGGTCGTCGTAGCTGCCGTTCTACATGTCGGGATCCTTTGGAAGCTGCAGATTGACAGGGGGCCGACAGCAAAGGATGACGATCCGACGTGGACAGGGGCTTCGGTGATCAATCGGCTGTGGATTCCGGTTGTCTGGACGTGCCTGACCGATGCGGCGGGGTTTGCATCGCTGGCGGCGTCTGGGATTCGTCCGGTCCGCGACTTTGGTTGGTTGATCGCGGTGGCCGCTTTGATGGCCCTGATCGCTTTGGCGATGTTCACGCCGATCGTATTGACGTTGTGGCCGCGTGACCATCGACGCAACAGCATCACTCCGGTGCATCGCCCCGGCGCGGTCGCCAACGTGGCAACCCGGTTGGTCGCTTGGGCGATCGGGTATCGTCGCGTCGTTGTCGCCACGGCCGTCTTTTTGGGAATCATCGCGCTGGTCGGGTTAAGACGGACGGAGACGGAAACGAGTTTTTTGAAGAACTTTCGTGACGACAGTCCGCTGGTCCAGGCGTACCACAAAGTTGAACGAGATCTGGGCGGTGCCGGTGTTTGGGACATCACATTGCCGGCGCCCGCGATCATCACCGATGACTATCTGGAATCCGTCCGTACGCTACAGACGGATTTACGTGCCATTCGTGTTGCCGACCAATCGTTGACCAAGGTGATCAGCATGGCCGATGCGGAACGTGTTGCGATGGCGGTGCCGCTTTTGTCTCTGGGCACGCCGGAAATACGTCTGGCAGCGATGCGAGCGGCCTTTCCCGCTTTTTCCGATGCTTTGTTGGTTCCACCGACTCAATCGCAGCGACGATTGCGAATCATGCTTCGCAGTCGCGAGCAATTGCCGGCCGACACCAAGCTGCGTCTGATCGGTCGTGTCCAAGACGTTGTCCGGCGGCACACTGCAACGCAGCAATGGCAGGGGATGGTCGGCGGGTTGGATTCCGATTCATCGCCATCCAAAGGGTCGAGACGTCCCGACAAATCGGCCGCGGTCACCGGATACTATGTGATGCTGTCGGCACTGGTGCGCCGACTGGTTGCGGACCAATGGATCTGCTTTGCCGTGTCGTTTGCGTTGGTGTGGCTACTGCTGGCCGTGATGACGGCCAGCGTTCGGTTGTCGCTTACCGCCGTGATTGCCAATGCATTGCCGGCGACGCTGGTGCTTGCGACCTTGGGATGGCTTGGTGGTCGGGTGAACTTGGGGGCCGCGATGATCGCGGCGGTATCCATCGGCATGTCGATCGACGGGTCGGTGCATTTCTTGCATCATTACCGACGCTGTCGACGCATGGGCATGAATGCACCACTCGCATCCGAATCAGCGGGATCGGCGGTGGGGGCCGCGATGTTGCTGGCGACCGTTGCTTTGGTGGTCGGATTCGGCGTGATGGCCAACAGCCGATTTGTGCCCACGGCGACCTTTGGGGTGTTGGTCGCGGCGACTTTGGTTCTGGGAACTCTGGTGAACTTGACGGTGTTACCGGCGGCGATCGTGGGGTGGGCGAAAGATCAGACCGATGCCGTCGACGCTTCCGATGATGGAAGCGACGACGGGCCGTGAACCGCACAGGGTTGAAAGGCTCGTTCTTCCGGATCAAACCGCTGATTCAATGTCGCACCGATCTCGTAGCAGTGCGACGTGATTCGACGGGCGCGGACGACCGTCAACCTGGTCCAGAACGAAGGCAACACCAAGCGGATTTCTTCTTCCGGAAACAGTTGTTCGTTGATCAGGAATCCACAACCCTGTCGCGAGAAATCTTTGGTATAGACGCCCATCGGACGACTGGACCGCGGGACCGAAGGCAACGGATTATCGAAGAAGACGACACCATGCGTGCGCAGACGGATTCTCGGGTGCATTCGTCCGTCACCCGGATAGGAAGGGGATGGCCCCTTTTCTTGGAAGTAGTTCTTCCAAGAACTTGGCAGTTCGATTCCCCAGGAAACCGATCGAGTCAGCTGTCGGAACCGTGCGAGATAATCGCTTTCCAGCATCTCACCATCTCCTCTTCAAAAGCGGTTCCGGAATCACGTTCGATCAGTTCGAACGCTTTCGCCCGAGGCATTGGCGTTCGATAGGGTCGCTGACTGGTCAGCGCTTCGAACACATCGACCACGGCACAGATCTTCGACCACGGATGGATCTCTTTACCCATCACGCCGACCGGGTACCCGCGACCATCGTTTCGTTCATGATGTTGGTACACCATCATCAGCTGGCCTTCGGACAGATCACCGCGACGAGCCAATTTGCGAAAGCCCACGGTTGGGTGCTGTTTGATGATGCGAAATTCGTCATCATCCAAACGACCGGGTTTGCACAGGATCTTTTCGTCAATGTCCAGCTTGCCCAAGTCATGCAGCAGCCCGCCGACAACGATCTGTGACACTGCTTCTTCGCCATAGCCCAGCTTGGAACCCAGCATCGCAGCGTAAAAGGCGACGTTGGCCGAATGGGTGAAGGTGGCGTAGTCGTGATGCAGCACGGCAAACAGATCACTGGCTTTGAATCCATCGCTTGAAACGACTTGGGCCGTGATGTCACCGAGTTGTTGGACGACCGATACGGTTTCGTTGGTATCGCCAGCGGCAAACGAGTTTTCAAGAACGTCGAGAACGACCTCGTTCATCGCACACGTGCGGGCCTGAATCTGTTCGGGGTCGCCATCAGCACCAGCGGCAACTTCGCGCAAGTATTCCTGATACTGGCTACGCGAATCGCGGGTGATGAACAGCTGGTGTATGCCCTTGTCCCGTAGCCTCTGTAGGTCATCGGGCTGCAGTGGGTATTCCGCACCACGGTACAGCACACAACGATCCGCATCATCACGCTGAAATAGGTCCAGACCCATCGTGGTCGATGGAACCAGCGTGGCGACGCTAATCGGAATAAGGCTGTCAGCGGAAAGCATCGGCTACGACGGCGACAAAGGAACTTCCAACACCCGAACGACTGGACAAGACTAGGTTGCAGAAGATCTAGCCCCTCTACAGATGTCGGCCGAATCGCCAGCCGGATTTCGATCGCCTTCTGACACAGCGTTGCGACCGGCATGACCCGCAGATCATGGCCCGTATCAGGGTGGCCGACCGGCGCGGTTGTGCCGGTTATCGGGCCGTTGTGATCATGATGAACGCAGAATCGGCGGTTTGATCGGCCGGGGTCCCGGGAATGCAGTATCGCCTCCGGCATGCCGATGCCGGGGAGGCCAGCGGGGAAGATCCGGGCGATTCCGATTCGCCTGCGGGGGCCGCCTCAGGTTCGACGGGCACATGGCGAAAGATCGGATTGATGGACGGGAAGTGCAAAAGAAAACGCTTCGCGGCACCGTGGCTCGCGAAGCGGTGGAAACCGAATATCGATGGAAAGCAGCGATCAGCTGGTCGCGTTTGCCGCCGACGCCTTCGCTTCTTCGGCAGCGATCATTTGGCTGATGATGTCCTTCAGCGAGACGCGAATATCCCAGTCCGGATAGTCACGGCGTAGCTTGGCAAGATTACTGATGTAACAAATGTGGTCGCCCTTTCGGTTCTCGTCTCCCAAGGTGTAATTGACCTTGTGGCCGCTGATTTCCTGGATCATGGCGATGCATTCCAGCACACTGGCGGCGTTGTCGCGACCACCGCCGATGTTGTAGACCTCGCCCGGGCGCGGGTTCTTTGCGAATGCTTCGAAGGCTTTGACCACATCGCTGCATTCGATCTGATCGCGAACCTGTTTGCCCTTGTACCCGAAAATCGTGTAGGGCTTTCCGGTGACCGCGACGTGCACCAGGTAACTGAGAAACCCGTGCAATTCGACGCCACTGTGGCTGGCACCGGTCAGGCAACCGCCACGGAAGGTGCCCGTTTTCAGACCAAAATATCGGCCGTATTCCTGCGCCAGCACATCGGCGGCGGTTTTGGAGGCGCCGAACAGGCTGTGCATCGTTTGGTCGATCCGACAGAATTCGTCGATCCCGTCGTAGTCTTTTTCGTCGGCGTATTCCCAACGAGTGTCCAGTTCTTTCAGCGGCAATTCGTTGGGTGCATCTCCATAGACCTTATTCGTGCTCATGTGACAGAACACGGCCTCCGGTGCATGTTGGCGCGTTGCTTCCAGCAGATTCAATGTGCCGACCGCGTTGACTTCGAAATCCAAAAATGGAATCGCCGCTGCTTTATCGTGGGACGGTTGTGCGGCGCAGTGAATGACCAAGTCGGGCGGACTGTTTTTGAACAGGTCCATCACGCCGTCACGATCACGAATGTCCAACACTGCGGTACGGAAGTTCGACGTTTCCGATTCCAAACGTTCCTGATTCCATCGCGTGCTGCCATCGGGACCGAAGAAAGTCGAACGCATATCGTTGTCGATGCCGATCACTTCGTCGCCGGCGGCATCCCAGTGCCGCACCGCCGCCGAACCGATCAATCCACTGGACCCCGTAACGATGACACGCATTGCAAATAAACTCGAAAGGTGAAGAGAAGAACAGCGACCGATGGCGTCGCACAGTGATTTCACAAAGGTGAAAGGATTCAACCAATGTGCCCGCGGTCGCGGCGGCGGAAACTGCCGCCGCCATGATGGGCTGGTCGACTGGCTTTATGCCGATAGCGGTTCGCTTTCAGCGACGCCGACGGTTCGTCCGATGCTGTGATAGGTGAAACCTTGTTCGACCATCTGGTCAGGCTCGTACAAATTTCGGCCGTCGAAGATGACGTGACCGTTCATGCGGGTCCGCATCTCTGAAAAGTTCGGGTTGTGGTAATTCTTCCACTCGGTGTTGATCGCCAACGCGTCCGCACCGTTCAACGCGTCCATTGCCGATTCGCAATAGATCAGTTTGTCGCCATAGATCGCCCGAATGTTTTCGGATGCTTCGGGGTCGTGGACTTGAGGTGTTGCACCTTGTTCCAGCAGGTAATCTAGCAGGGTAAGTGCGGGAGCTTCGCGGATATCATCGGTCCGCGGCTTGAATGCCAGACCCCAAACGGCGACCCGTTTTCCGGACAGATTGCCACCGTAGTGTTGATCGATCTTGTCTTTCAAAACCTTCTTCTGTTCCGAATTGACTTCATCGACGGCATCCATGATGCGAGGATTCAAGCCGTGGTCGCGGGCCATGCTGGCCAAGGCGCGAACGTCTTTCGGGAAACAGCTGCCGCCATAGCCCACACCGGGGAACAGAAACGCAAATCCGATGCGTTGGTCGTGGCCGATGCCGCGTCGGACATCGTTGATGTCGCCACCCATCTTTTCGCACAAATTGGCCATTTCGTTGATGAATGAAATCTTGGTCGACAACAATGCGTTGGCGACGTACTTGGTCAGTTCAGCCGACTGGGGGCTCATCGTCAGGAACGGTTTGTCGGTTCGCAGGAACGGTCGGTACAGTTCATGCAAGACTTCGCCGACCTCTGGCCGCCGCACACCAACGACGACGCGATCGGGTTTCATGAAGTCTTCGATCGCAGCACCCTCTTTCAAGAACTCGGGGTTGCTGGCCACATCGACCTCGCGACCCAGCAATTCCTTGAGTCGCCGAAAGATATATTCGTTGGTGCCCACCGGGACGGTGCTCTTGGTGACCACGATGGCGTCATCGGTCAAATGCGGGGCCATGGTATCGACGACCGTTTTGAGCGCGGTCAAGTCGGCCGAGCCGTCCGCTGCCGGTGGCGTACCGACGGCCAAATAGACGATCCGGCTGGCTTGCACCGCTGCCGCCAAATCAGTGGTGAATGTCAGCAAGCCTTCTTCGCTGCTTCGCAGAACCAAGTCACTCAGGCCCGGTTCGTAGATCGGAATTTTGCCTTCCCGAAGACCCTGAATCTTTGCCTCGTCGATGTCGACGCAGATCACATCATTGCCGCTGTCGGCGAAACAGGTCCCCGTTACCAGCCCCACATAGCCGGTGCCGATCATCGCGATTTTCATAAGTTTCGATTCCTGTGCTTGGGCAAGACCGCCCGGTTCTTCGAATGAGCCGATCGTCAACAAAACCCATGGTTGAACCGACCGGCAAGGTGCATGAAGTTGATCGGTGGCAATGGACCGATCAAACACGGATTCTAGTTCCCCGACCCGGTCGTCCGAGTCCCCCGTGCAGGAAACCTGTACCGATGCATCGGCTTAGGTGGGTTCACGCAGCTTAAACCAACTGGTAGGGAAAAATCGAATGAATGAGTCCGGTAACAAAAAACGGTCGGCCGACGAAAATTGTGGTTGTGTCCCGGTCGATGGCCCGATTCGCGTCGCGGTCATCACGCTGAGCGACACTCGTAGTCGCGACAATGATCGCAGCGGGGATCGAATCGTCGATTTGCTGAAATCAGCGGGCCATCAGTTGGTGCAACGCGAATTGATTCGCGATGAACCGCAACAGTTGATCGAATTGTTAGACGCGATCATCGCCCAAGGCGATGCCCAGGCGGTGGTCACCACTGGCGGGACGGGATTGGCCGCACGCGACCAGACGATCGACGCAATTCAGCGAATACTGGACGCGGAATTGCCCGGTTTTGGCGAGCACTTTCGTCGGCTCTCGATCGACGAGATCGGCCCCTCGGCAATGCTCAGCCGCGCCACGGCTGGCCGCATCGGACGGACAATGATCTTTTGTTTGCCGGGGTCAACCGGCGCGGTACAAACGGGTGTACAGCAGTGCATTCTGCCGATTTTGCGTCACACCGTCGGACTGGTTTGGGATGACGCCAAGAGCGAGTCGGATCGCAAAGACATTTCGTCCCGTCGGTAACCAATGGCAGACGCCGGCATCCAAAACGGCGACGCCGCATCGGACACCCCGAGAAGTCGTCTACAGATCGCCGAACGTTGGGTCGGGAATACGCTGGTAATTCCCCGCTGATTCCCGTGTCGTGATCAAAATCTTTTGAGAATCCGAAGTGGCGATCCAGATCAACGTCTGTTTCGGATCGGTCGGCCCGGTCGCCGTTCGATCCGGATTGGCTGACAACACGAGCCGTGTCAGGACGTCGGCCAGCGGCAAACGGTCGATTTGGAAATCGCGAATCTGTTGATTCTGGGTGATGCCCATCAACCGTAGATCGTTACCTTTGATTTCGATCACCGGCGCATCCGTCCCCGCAGGAAGATCCCGCGCAAATTCCTCTCGGATCACATCGATCGCCGACTCCAATGACTCTTGGTCGAAAGAGATCGACATCGGACGCTGTAGCAGCTCGCTCAGCGAAAGCGATTCCGTCGGTGGCGAAGCGGTGTCGATAGCGGGCACCGAATCCGGGGTGCGTAGCGCCAGTAAATTGCCCAGGACGATCTGGTCCAGCGTGTGCTTGGGAAGATAGCCGCCGGCCACCGCCTGTCGATCCTTCAAACCAAAACGAGTGTGTCGCAAAACAAAATCCCACATGCGTGGCAGCCGAATGGCCAGCGCCTTCCACGACACTTCCGGTTGTGATCGAATCAAAAAGTCTTCCGCGGTTGCGGGTAACTGATCCATTCGGCGACGAACCTGCGACAGCAAAGTCGCTTCGTTCGTGCCTCCGGCGGGCGACCAACGCGTGACCCAGTAAACGTCGTCACCACGCAGATCGATGGTAACCGCGACGCCGCTAACCGATGGCACCATCCAGCGTGCCAGTTCCGTCAGCCCTGACGGTGCAACGCGACGGACCCACTGACGTGCGTCGGTGAACAAGAAGTTTGGCGTCAACACGACGGACAGGCTCTGCGTTTGATCGCAGTGTTGCCACACCGATTGAAGGTTGCGTGGCAACGAGATCGCCAGTCCGTCGATCTCCGCGACTTCGCTGACCATCGGGACCGAACCCACGGTGAACTGTGACAACATCGACACATCGTCATGTTCCGGGATGTAATAGGCGTCCGAATCAGGATCGTCCCCGCTGTAAATCTTCTTGCCTGTCGCGGTCATCGACAGCGAAAGTCCGAGTTGCTCGATCCAAGTTTGCCGGTTCACCGGTGTGGCCAAGTCGACCGCCCAAGTCATTTCCGGGCGACCGGAATCGCCTGGATGAAGCGCGATCGTCAACGAAGCAATTTCCTGCGCCGCACGACCGGTGCGCGCAGCCAAATCGTCCACCGCACCGGACAATTCCGGTGACAAAGCCTTGATGACCGCTTGGCCGTCCGGGTCGGACATCCAATCGGCCGGGCGAAGATGGATCAACATTCCCGGTCCTGGTGGCAGGCCATCCAAGCGGAAAGCGGTTTCGGTCGGTCGCGGTGGTGCAAACAATTCCGAATCTGCACCTTCGTTTCCAGGTGTTGCATCGGAGTTGTTCCCGGATCGTGCCGTCGAACGATTGATGACCGGCGGAACGAAATCCGGCGAAACGCGTGGACGTGCGGCCGAGCGGTCGCCAGGATCTGGCTGGGATGATTGCCAAACCAGGACGATGCACAGGCACAACAGTGGAATGGCCAACATGCCCAACAGAATCGGGACTGGTGATCGGCGTCGTGATTGGCCGCGACGACGAGTGGAGGATGTGGGGGACCGGCGGGTCGTCGGGATGACCGTCTCTTTTGGATCCACAGCGACCGGCGCCGCTTGATCTTGGTTTGTCGGTTCGGGTTCATCGCGAATGGCATCGACGACGGCGGGTCTTTCGGGTGCCGAGATCGGTGTTGCTTCCGTTTGCGGCACCACCTGTGGCGATGGGGCGACCGTCTTTGGCGGCTTCGGTGCTACGTCGCTGGAACCTTCGGAACTTGTTTTGGCGGCGGCACGAATCGCTTGAACCAAAGCGTCGGCGGAAGTGAATCGTGCATCTGGATTGGGTGCCAGCAAATGGGCGACAATTCGGTCCAGCGGATCGCCCTTTTCACCAAGCCGGACGGCTTTCGCGATTTCCGGGATGTCGCGTCCGTCGACAAGTCCGGGCCACGACTGGGGGTACCGGAGGCGGACGATCAAACGGCCGAGCTCCAGAAAATCTCGCGAGGCCGACGCGTCCCTTAGATCCCGCGGCAAAGCGTCAGTGGGTGCCGCTGCCGTGTCGACCGCAGTCGAACCAATATCGACCGAACGGTCCGGCATCGACAGGTCATCGTCCGACCGGACATCGACCAGCAATGCAAACCGGCCATCAGAAGTCATCCACACGCGGCGGGCAGTGATTCCGCCATGGGGACGATTCCAACGGTGGATGGTTTGTAAGCCCCGGGCGACCGTGTGGGCCAGTCGCAGCAGGGTCTTTCGATCAAACGAACGATCGGGTTGATCCAAGGCATCCGCCAGCACGCGACCATCGGGGACCTGGCGGACCAGCGGTTCGGCGTCCGCATCCTTGGACCCGCTGCGCAGCGCGTACAGCCTGGCACGGTCGGTCCAAAACTGGGTCAGATCATTCGGCATTCCGAGTCGGCAACCGTTCGATGGGCGATGGAAGGGGACATTCGCCGAGACGGCCGGAACACGGTTCGCAGTGTCGGCGGTCACGTCCTGTCAATTTAGCTTGCCTGGCGACGGGGCGTCGGTCCGCCGGTTCTTCCGACCGCCAGGCTTCGGCGACGTGGGTCGCCAATTTCCAAGGTGTTCCGCGGTTGGTGGCGGCAAACTTTGGCGACTATGTTGTCTGCAGGGTCGGTCGTTACAACCGGTGCCGGTGTTCTGGCTTGACCCATCCGATCACACTGACAGTCGGGCATGGGCGTCTGGAGCCTAAAATCAGTGTCACGGAAGTATTTTCGACCCAGAGTCGATCAAGAGGATTAGGGCCGACGCGGCGCCGACGCAACATCACTGACGGACATCCAAGTTGAACATTGTCTACCTGACCACCGAAGCCGTGCCGTTTGCCAAGACCGGCGGTCTGGCCGACGTGTGTGGTGCCCTGCCTTCCCGCGTTGCCGCCAAAGGCCACCGCTGTGCGATCGTGATGCCTGCTTTTCGATCCATCCGTCAGTGCGGATTGCCGATCGAAACGACCGACATCAGCTTTGCCTTGCCGATGGGGCCAAAGTCGCTGGTGGGGGGACGTCTGCTGAAAAGCCAGTTGCCTGGATCGGGAATCGCTGGCGCCGACGTCCCGGTCTGGTTCATCGACCAGCCCAAGTATTTCGACCGCGAATCTCTGTACGGAACGGCGGCCGGTGATTATCCGGACAACGCCGAACGGTTCGCGTTCTTTTGCCGCGCGGCACTCGCGGCACTCTCTCGCATCGGCTGGTCGTTGGATGTGGTGCACTGCAACGACTGGCAAACCGGGTTGGTTCCCGCGTTGATGCGGGCGGGACAAGGCTCCGCCGGCCATGAGCCGATGCCCTGGACGTCGCGCACCGCCACCGTTTTTACGATTCACAATCTGGCCTACCAAGGCAGCTTTGACGCCGACGCGTATCCGTTCACCGGTTTGGATTGGGCCCAGTTCCAGCCCGAGTCGTTCGAATTCTTTGGGCGGCTGAATTTTATGAAAGCCGGGATCGTGACCGCCGACGCTGTGACCACGGTCAGCCCCCGGTACGCGAAAGAGATTCGCACGCCCGAGCATGGTCGCGGGTTGGATGAGGTTCTGCGTGGGATCGACGATCGTGTTTCGGGAATCATCAACGGCATCGACGGTCGTGTCTGGGAACCGACGACCGATCCGATGATTCCGCACAACTATGGCGTCGAAGATTGGGCCGAAGGCAAGTGGCAGAACAAATGGTCGTTGCAGCAGCAGTTCGGGCTGTTCGAAGACCGCGATCTGCCGCTGATCGGCTTGGTCGGACGCTTGGCCGATCAGAAAGGTTGGGATCTGATCTTGCCGGTGTTGAAGCAACACTTGGCCGAAGACCGACCGACCCAGTGGATTGTCTTGGGCAGCGGAGATCCGGCGATCGAAGTCGAACTGCAGCGACTGCACGCGGCTTACCCCGGCCGTTTTGCACTGCACATCGGGTTCAGCAATGAATTGGCACACCGGATCGAAGCGGGTTCGGATTTGTTTTTGATGCCCAGTCACTATGAACCATGTGGTTTGAATCAGCTTTACAGTCTGCGTTATGGCACGGTTCCCATCGTTACGCCGACCGGCGGACTGGCCGACACGGTGGTCGATGCCAGTGAAGCAACGCTGCGCGATGGCACCGCAACGGGCTTTCATGTCGGCGAGTTTGAACCCTGGGCGCTTGATCAGGCGATCGGACGCGCGCTGCACATGCGCTATCACGAACCAGAAAATTGGAAAAATATTGTCGAGACCGGGATGAAACAGGATTGGTCCTGGAGGAAGAGTGCCGACCGGTACGTCGAGCTTTACGAACGCCTAATTTCCCTAAACCGCAAAGGCCAGTGAAAACGGGATTGCCAGGTCGGTCTGTCAACAATTCATGGGGTTTTTTTAAGGTTTTCGCGGCGAGATTGTGTGATACGATCGGGGTCCGGCGGGGGGAATGATGCGGCGTAGTCCCCCAGTCGCGGTGCACAGACAATGGGGACCTGCAATTAATTGAGGTGCTTGGCATGGGCCGGCAACAATCACCAGATCTTTTGGATACTTCCGTTGGTGATGTTGTTGATGCCGTTCCTGTGCCCCCTTCTTCGTCGACCTCTTACGCCTTTCGTGGCGTCGACACGCATTCGCGATTTGATGCGTTGTCGGGACAATGGGTCCTGTTCGCACCGGACCGACAGAACCGGCCCTGTGATTTTGTCGAGCGTCCGCACGAACTAGCCGATGCATCGGGGTGCCCGTTTTGTGCGGGCAATGAATCGACCACACCGCCGTCTGTTTTTTCGATCCCCGCGGCGGACATTGACTTGGGGATCGACGGTCCACTGGATTCTCCGGTGGATGGTGATGTGTTGGATACTGATCCCACCGCGGATTGGGCCGTGCGCGTCGTGCCGAACAAATACCCTGCGGTTGGGCGTCATCAAAGTTCGGTCCAGGTTCGACACTTGTTGCCCGCAGCGGATGTCAGTTGGCCTGCCTGTGGTGTGTCCATTGCCGGTGGCCATGAAGTCATCATCGAATCGCCGCGACACATCGAATCAATCACCCAACTGGATTCCGAGCACGCCGGACAGATCTTTTTAGCGTTCAAGCAGCGGTTCTTGGCTTGGCGGGCGGATCCGGCGATCCGGTACATGTTGGTTTTCAAGAACGTCGGCCGCCAAGCCGGCGCATCGTTGCACCACAGCCACAGCCAGCTGATCGCCTTCAATCAGGTGCCTACCGAAACCGCACGCACCTTGCGGCGTAAGATGACGCACTACGCGAAGACCGGATGCTGTCTTCAGTGCGACATGATCCGCAGCGAAATGAAATCAATGGAGCGTGTGATTGCACGCACCGATCACTTGGTCGCCTACTGTCCCTTCGCCAGTGCATTTGCGATGCAGGTGCGGATCACCACCACCCAGCATGCCGACCGTTTCGAAAACTTGAGCGATGCGTTGGTGATGGAAGTCGGTCGTCTGACGCGGCGTGTCACCAGCTGGCTGGAACGGTGGCGGCCCGGCATCGCTTACAACTACCTGCTGCACACTCGCCCACCCCACTGGGATGGCGCCGAAGAAGCATTCCACTGGGCGTTGGACATCATTCCCCGCACCAGTTTCATTGCCGGCTTGGAACTGGGCTGTGGCACGATGATGAACACCATGTTGCCCGAAGAAGCGGCCAGCGTTTATCAGCGTCTGGCCAAACGCGACAGCCTGCGGTCGGTCTAGCCCGCCGCACTATCGGCCATGAAAGCCCGCTGGTTTGGGAGGCTTAGGTAGGCCTGGTTAGCGGTTCTTAGAGGTGTCGCAGAAAAATCGGAGTGCATGTCTTCGGCCGTTTTTGAAGTCGACTGTCTGTCCGTCCCTGTGTTTGTCCGGTTCGGGTCGCTGAAATTCGCGTTGTTCGATTACCGGCCTGCTGTGGCGGACAGCCGACCGAAAACGTGACTGGCAAAAAATCGAACCGGCGATCGATTCAGGGTCTTAGCGACGGACGATCGTCATCGGTCCGGGGCAAAAGGTTGAATTTTCCCCCCTTCACCGGCCGATAGCTTCGATGTTCGTCTTTGCCGGTTAAGTAGATCGTCGTGTCGGTAACGGATGCGTCGTGTCGGACAGCGGAAAAACCCGTCTCATCCGATCGATTTCCACATTTGGACCGTTCGATACAGCCGGCTGGGACCCTACAATTCGTTCGTTCTGTTGCGGTGACTTTGTTCATCCCAGATCCGTCCATCGTGAAACTTCTGGTCGGCATTTTGATCCGGCCCGTTCCAACCCGTGCTTGCCTGACGCCATGTCGACACCGAACGCATCTCTTTGCCTCGTCCTGCACAATCACCAGCCGATCGGGAATTTTGACGGCGTCTTTGAACAGGCGTATCAGGACAGTTACCTGCCGTTTTTGGATGTGTTCGAGCCCTATGATCGGCTGAACATTTCCCTGCACACATCCGGCCCGTTGATGTTGTGGTTGGCGGAGCATCATCCGGAGTACTTGGATCGTTTGCGTTTGTTGGTCGAAGCCGGGCGGGTCGAAATCGTCGGCGGTCCCCAGTACGAACCGATCCTGACGATGTTGCCGTCGCGAGACCGCGTGGGCCAAATTCAGGCCTACGCGCACTGGCTGCAGCGGAATCTTGGCGCGACGCCGATGGGGATGTGGACGCCCGAGCGAGTCTGGGAATCGACGCTGACCAGCGACGTGGTCGATGCCGGTATTCAGTACACCGTGCTGGACGACTATCACTTCAAAGCGGCCGGACTGGCCGATGACGAACTGACCAGCTACTTCTTGGTCGAAGACCAAGGGCGTGTGCTGCGAATCTTCCCGGGTTCGGAACGACTGCGTTACACGATCCCGTTCCGGCCGCCGTCCGAAACCATCGACTATTGCCGCGAAGTGGCCGCACGTCACCCGGGTGCCGTGCTGACGTTTGGCGATGACGGCGAAAAGTTTGGGACTTGGCCCGATACCAAGGTCCACGTGTACGACCGGGGTTGGTTGCGGTCCTTCTTTGACGCGTTGACCGAAAATTCGCACTGGCTGCACACCGTCACGCTGCAGGAAGCGGTTCAGAGCACACCGCCGGCCGGTCGAGCTTATCTGCCCGATTGCAGCTATCGCGAAATGACCGAATGGTCGCTGCCGGTGGCCGCACAGGACACGCTGCATGATCTGCAGCACGAGATGGAGAATGACCCGCACTGGAAATCGCTTCAGCAATTCATTCGTGGTGGCTACTGGCGAAACTTTAAAGTCAAGTACGACGAAACCAATGAGATGTATTCGCGGATGATGCACGTCAGCGGTCGTTTGGCCGATGCCGAAGCCGCCGGTCGTGACAGCGGTGAATTGGCGACCGTCCGCGATGACTTGTATCGCGGCCAGTGCAATTGCCCGTACTGGCACGGTGCTTTTGGCGGTGTTTACCTGCCACACCTCCGCAATGCGATCTTCCAACACTTGATTGCGGCAGACAACGAATTGGATCGCATTGTCGGTGGTGGTGCCGTTCAAGCCGACGCGGCCGATTACAACTTTGACGGTCAACAGGAAGTACGCCTGAGCAACAACCGACTGTGTGCTTGGGTTGCACCGGGGCGCGGCGGGCGAATGTACGAGTTGGACGTCCGCGACATCTGCCACAACCTATTGGCCACGCTTCAGCGGCGTCCCGAAAGTTATCACCGTCAAGTTTTGGCGGGCCCCAGCACCAGCGGCGACGATGAAGCCGCCAGCATTCATGATCGGGTTGTTTTCAAGCAAGCCGATTTGGACAAACGCTTGCAGTACGATCGATATGCTCGCAAGAGTCTGATGGATCACTTCTATGACGAAGACGCAACGTTGGAAGCCGTCATGCGTGGCGAAGCGACCGAGCGTGGGGATTTCGTGGAACTGCCATTCGAAGCCAAGTTGCGACGCGGATCGGATCGCGTTCAGATTCAAATGCGTCGCGACGGCAACGCCTGGGGCATTCCGATCACGATGACCAAGGCGGTGACGCTGTCGGAAAACAGCGACCGAATGCAGGTGACGTACTTGCTGGAAAACTTGCCGCCGGGACGCCCGCTGCACTTCGCAATCGAATTGAATTTCGCCGGGATGCCCGCCGGTGCGGATGATCGGTATTTCAGCGATGTTGACGGCAATCGCCTGGGGCAACTTGGTGAAATGCTGGACCTGAAAAACGTCCGCGGTTTGAAGTTGTCCGACCGCTGGTTGGGGCTGGATGTCGATTTGGCGATTGGTCGTGAATCCGGCATTTGGGCCTTCCCGATCGAGACGGTCAGCCTAAGCGAAGGTGGTTTCGAACTGGTTCACCAAAGCGTCTGTGTTCAGCCGCACTGGATCGTGACCGGCGATGCTGATGGGCGTTGGGCGGTTCAGTTCGAATTGGCCGCCACGTGCGAACAAGCGGCGAATCAGCCCGCCGAAAAAGCCGTTGCCCAAATGTAGAAAACGGCTCGGGCGGGTTCCGCCGCCGAGCCGTTTTTGAACGTCATCTTTGATCGGCAATGTGACGGTGATTCGTCGCGTTGCCGATCTTGCAATCATCCGGGGGCATCAGAAGCTAAGTCCGGCGCCCAGCGTGATGCCGTCCAATCCGATGGTGCTGTGCGAATCAACCGGTCCGCCAGCGTCGAACCACACTTGGGTTTCATACCCGGCACGCACGAACATGCCTGCACGGCGACCAATCGATTGGCCGAACTGGATGCCGAGGCCCATTTCCAAGTTCGTCAGGATTTCGCGTTGTTCGGCGATGTCGACCAACTCGGTCGTGTAAGCGCCTTTCATCTCGTAGATGTACTGCTCGGTTTCTGCCATTAGCAGCGAACCACGCAAGTTGCCGTAAAGCGAGAATCGTGACTTCCACAACGGTTGTGTGAACATCATCGAAACGGTCGGTCCGACGCCGCGGAACGACAAATCGTTGGTGACGATTTCTTCCAGCGTGCCATCGGGCAGGTAAACGCGGGCGTGAAGGTTTTGTTCCATCTCCGCCAATCGCAAACCGAAGCCCATGCGTGCACGCATCGCACACCATTCAAACAGGTGTGTCGCTTCCAAGTCCAACGACTGCAGTTCCAAGCGGTGTGACGACGTCAACGTTTCGCCGATCGCGTCGGCGTAGGCGTTGCGGGCCAAGTTGCCGCCGGCACCATAGACTTCCACGTAAACTGGAACCTGTCCGGCGGCGGCGGTGAATTGCTCGATGTCTGCTTCGTCCTCGTAGCGGAAATACGTGGCGCGAAATCCATTGCCGCGGCAGTTTTCCCATCCGAGCCAGACGCGGGGTGAAAAGTCATAGCTGTAATCAAACGGGACCAGGCGGTTGCCCACCGGCGGGTCGATGATCATTGCCACGTTTTGGTCGAAGTGGGCGCGAAGCCACAAAAATTCAAAGCCGCCGTAAAAGCCGGACAGCGAAAACCGCGGGCGATAAATCGGTTGGGGGGCCGGGGCGCACGCGGCTCCGTAACCATAACCGCCGGTCGGATATGCGTTGCCCGCGATGATGGAACCGCCATACCCGCCGCCATAGACACCGCCACCGTATGGTCCGCCGACGCCGACTCCGGCCGATCCGCACGCCCCAGACCCGGTCATGACGCTTCCGGCCATGGCAGATCCGGTCACCGTGGGGCCGACGCCGGCCGACGCGCCGCCGCTGATCATGCCCGGCGTGGCGGTGATGCTGCCACCATAGGCACCGATCGACGAATCGCCGGTCGAACAGCCTGGCCCCGGCGACACCACGTGTGGTGACGTGACGTAGGGTGATGGCTGGGAATAGTTTGGGCCGTAGGTCATCACCGACGGCCCGGTGTTGCATCCGCATCCGGAGCGACTGTTGGCAAGAAAGGTTTGCCAGTCCGAGGGCGCGGCGGGATGGTTCGCGCTGCAAGCCAGGCTACCGAGGCCAAAGACGGCCAGTGCCGGCAGGATCCTGGCAAAGAACTTCATGTTCATGCTTGCCTTCCAATGGAGCGAGCGTTGTGCGGGTTGGTCTTTCGCTGTCCGTATCGGGCAGCGGCGATCCGCGTGGCAACGCCATCGTTTCGGCACCTTCAAGCACGAACAATCCGCACAAAGCGTCCGATGCGCGGAATCTTCGCTGCCAAACCTCTTCACAACGACCGCTTGGGTGTCAGCAATCTGACAGCGGCATCGGGATTACACCGACCAATCGATCCGAAGCAAACGAATGTGACGAGTTTGCGGTGATCGCTTCGGCTCCGGTGCGACGTTTTGTACCAAGCGGTGCAGGCAAATTATCCCGACCGAAAAAGGATGGATTTCACTTTGCCCGTGGCGGAAAGCACCGGTTGTAATGGTTGTCACGCCCGGGGCACGCCGCACTTGGTGTCCGGGCCACAACCGCGACGTTACGAAGCGGTGCCGCTCAGCCGTGGTGGAACGGGGAATTCCAGCGTGAACTTGGTGCCCCGTCCGATCTCACTTTGCACGCTGATTCGGCCACCATGCGCTTCGATGATCTTCCGTGCCGTAGGCAGTCCCAGGCCGCTGCCGCCTTCCTTGGTGCTGTAGAACGGTTCGAACATGTGCATGACGGTGTTGTCTTCCAAGCCGCATCCGTTGTCGATCAAATCCAAAGCGACGCCGCCGCGAGTGGTGTAGGTGCGGGCCCAGAGTTCGCCGCCTTCGTCCATCGCTTCCAATGCATTTTTGACCAAGTTGATCAATGCGGATTGAAGCGAATCGCTGTGCAGCAAGATGGCGGGAAGGTCCGGATCCAAATACTCGTGGATGCGGATGTGCCCGGCATCGGCTTGAGCTTGGTAGGCCTTCAGCACACGGATCACTTGGTCGTTCAGGCTGCCGGGGACCAAGTCGATGTCGCGCAGACGAGCGTAACGAAGAAAGTCCCGCAGCAATGCCTCCATTCGCTCGCACTGATCGCGCACCATGTCGACACGGTCTTGGCAGCGTCTGGATTCGGCGCCATCCAGTTCTGCCAAGTCTTCGCTTAGCAGGTCGATGTTCATGTGGATGATCGACAGCGGATTCTTGATTTCATGGGCCAGCGATCCGGCCAGCTCGGCAAGCTCTTCGTACTGGCTGCGCAGTTGATCGGTCGAGGTCTGCGGATCGGACGGGGCCATGGTCGCTGCGTGCCTGGAATGAATGGTGGGGCGAGCGTGGGAGTGTCAATTCGAGTAAGGTGGTGGCCGGTCGTCAACCGAATGCCGGTGGGCGACGGTTCGTCTGTCCGGCTCGCGTCGGTTCCTGGTGCCGTTCGATGTCTGTTCCCGACACGCCGCTGAATCCTTATGCCGTGTCCAACGTCGAGGACGCGGATCAGATCGGCCAGCATTTGGCGGTTCCCGATGACGGTTCTTTCGATCCGCAAGTGGTCAGTACGACGGGCGTGCTGTTGGGATCGATCGGTGCGACGACCACCGCGGGGGCGCTGTTCGGCGCGCTATTGGCCATGGTCACGATCGGCTTTGCCTTGGTCCGAAATGACCCCGGCGAATTGGCGATCATCGTTGTCTACGGAATGATCGCGATCGTCATCGGTGGCCTGATCGCTTGTTTGGGTTCGTTGCCCGCGATGCTCTGTTGTTGGGGGCTGACGCGTCCGCTACGGTCGACAGTCGGACGCTGGACTGCGGCGTCGATTCGCGCCCAGTACATCGGGACCGGTACACTTGCGGGCTGGTTGTCGCTGACCGTGTTGTCCGGATTTGAAGGCTGGTTCGCGGTCGTTTCGCTGGTGCCCGCGGTTGTCGGTGCCGTCGTAACGGGAATTTTGGGCGAACGCAAACTTCGTCGAATTCGAACGATTCATCAACGGCTGGCTGGCCAGAACGGGACCACCGGACCGCTGCCCGTCCTGGATCCGACCGAGTCGGCCGCGGCGACTGACGGCAATCCACTGACCGGCGGCTAGTATCCCCTGGGCGGAAGCTCGGCACGTAATAGACTGAGGGCTTCTCTCGTCGTCTCGGGCGATCGACGGCCTCGCGTGGGTCGGTCCTGCCCCGATTTGTGACATCCCCCCGATTCAAAACCATGGCTGCCATGTCGACCGCTTCTTCCGAATCCGTTGCCGCCGACCCGTATTTCCAGGAACTCTTTGCCGATCGAATCGGCGGAAACAAGTACGGCAAAGACACCGAGATCTACAAGTTCGAAAAGATCAAACGTGCCAAGCGAAAAGCCCTGGCGGACCATCCCGACCGAAAGTTGCTGGATTTTGGGATCGGCGAAAACGACTCGATGGCCGATTCGGCGGTCCGCGAGGTCATGCGTCAGGAGATCGACAAAACGGAAAACCGTGGCTATGCCGACAACGGTGTCGGCGAATACAAGGAAGCCGCGGCGCGGTTCATGCAACGCAACTTTGGTGTCGAACTTGATCCGGCCAGCCAGATCAATCACTGCATCGGCAGCAAGCCCGCGTATGCGATGTTGCCAGCGGTTTTCATCAACCCCGGCGATGTGACGCTGATGACCGTCCCCGGGTATCCGGTCGCCGGGACCCACACCCGGTACTACGGCGGCGATGTCTTCAAGCTGCCGCTGTTGCCCGAAAACGGATTCCTGCCAGATTTGGACGCGGTGCCCGATGACATCTATCGTCGGGCCAAACTGTTGGTGATCAACTATCCCAATTCACCGACCGGGCGAACCGCGCCGCCGGAGTTTTTCGAGAAAGTGGTTCGTCTGGCCAAAGAGAAGCAGTTTGTCGTCGTCCACGATGCCGCCCACATCTTGTTGACCTTTGACGGCCCGCCCCGCAGTTTTCTGCAGACTCCCGGGGCGATGGACGTCGGCGTCGAAGTTCATTCGATGAGCAAAGGATACGACATGATCGGTTGGCGGATGGGATTCGTCGCCGGGCACCCGCGAATCGTTTCCGCTTTCGCCGATGTCAAAGACAACAGCGACAGCGGTCAATTCATCGCCACCCAAAAAGCGGCCGCCGCGGCACTGGACGACGATTCAATCCCCCAGCGGATTCGCGAAAAGTATCGCCGCCGGATGGAAAAGTTGGTTGCCGTGCTGAAGGACTGTGGCTTCGAATGCGAAATGCCCGGCGGAACCTATTTCCTGTACACCAAGGCGCCCACCGGAACGGAATCAGGCGAAACCTTTGCCAAGGCCGAAGACGCCACACGACACCTGATCGAACAGTTCGGGATCGTCACCGTGCCTTGGGACGACGCGGGCAGCTATCTGAGATTCAGCGTGACCTACGTCGCGGAGACGGAAGCCGACGAAGATACATTGATGCAGGAAACCAAGCGACGGCTGAGCGACGCGGCGTTGGTCTTCTGACCGTCGATCGAGGCTTTTGAGGAGTCGAGCTTTTTGGGAGTCGACCTTTCGCCTCCCGTGATGTTTCGCCCCCCTTGCGTTGCAACCGGTGCTGGCGGGTTGCCGCCGGCGCTTTTCACGCGATGTGGCGGCGAAGGAATTTCGCCGGCGCAGCAAAAAAGCCGACCCATTTTTGCGTCCGCCAGGGGCAGGAAGCGTTCGAGTCGGCTGATCGTTGCTGTTGATCGCGGTCGAATGGGGAAGCTGAAGAGCTTCCGGGCGTCGCGAGCGACGGATGCCGGGACTTAGGCGGCGGTGACGGTTTTCACCAATTTGTTCAGGCGTGCCTTGGTGCGTGCCGCAGCGTTGCGATGGATCAAATTCTTGGCGGCTGCCTGATCCAGTTGCTTCTGTGCAACGCGGTAGGCGGTTTGCGCGTCATCACCGTTGCCCGCCTTGACCGCTTCGCGGACTTTACGGATCGAGGTACGCACGGTGCTGCGAGCCGCACGGTTTCGCAGACGGCGGGTCTCGTTTTGACGAAGTCGTTTCTTGGCGCTGGCGGTATTTGGCATTTGTGTTGGAAGAAGGAAGGCGTTTGACGTTTTTCTTGGTCAACATCGGCGGAGCAAGCCCCAGAGTATGCCAATCGCCGGCCGACCTGTCCATAGCTTTCGCGATTCGCCCGCAAAGAAGACGGCACGGGACGATGGCGGGGTGGCGATCCAGCCAATCACGACTGGTGGGGACGACCCTGACAACGCATAACTTATCGGTTATGAGCCCTGATCCGAATCGGAACCGACCCCCGCAACCCGAAACGCCGCCACCAGCCGCCGCCCACGGCGTTGATCCGAGTGCGGCTGCTGGCGCTGTTCGCCCGATCGCGAATTGCGATGATCGCCGGCGGTGCGACGCGGATTCGGCCGACTGGCAGGTGGCCTTGGTTGGTGCCGGATGCGGTGACCCAGGGCTGCTGACGCTTCGTGGTCGCGATGCCCTGGCCTGCTGTGACGTCGTTTTGTTCGATGGTCTGGCCAATGCAGATCTTTTGCGTCATGTCCGTCCATCGGCCACCCAGATTTGTGTCGGCAAACACGGCCAATCGCGGATTTGGTCCCAGAATGAAATCAACGCTGAAATTGTCCGCCATGCTTCGGCGGGCCTGCGCGTCGTGCGGCTGAAGGGGGGCGATCCGGCGGTGTTCGCTCGAACCGGCGAGGAAATTCAGGCCGTGCGATCGGCGGGGCTGCGGTTCACGATCGTTCCAGGGATCACCGCCGCGTTGGCGGCCGGGTCCTACGCCGGCATTCCGATTACCCACCGCGGCGTCGCATCGGCGGTTGCCTTGGTCACGGGGCACGAAGAGCCCGGTAAGCCACAGTCCGCACTGGATTGGCCTGCCCTGGCCCGATTTCCGGGCACGTTGGTGATCTACATGGGCGTGACCACGGCAAAGGTCTGGTCCGAATCTCTGATTGCCGGGGGCAAGCCGGCCGATACGCCGGTGGCGATCGTACGGCGTTGCAGTCTGGCCGATCAGCAGGTGATTCATTGTCGCTTGGACGAAGTCGCCGACCGTCTGGCACCCGGGCAACGAATTCGCCCGCCTGTGATTTCGATCGTGGGCGATGTCACACGTCTGGCCGAAACGATGTCTTGGTTCGATCGTCGCCCTTTGTTCGGAAAACGCGTGCTGGTGACGCGGCCTCAAAGCAAAAACGACACGCTGGTTCAGCGGTTGTCGGCTTTGGGAGCCGATGTTCGTCACCAACCCGCGATCGCGGTCGGCGCGTTGGATGACCCGACGGACCTGGATCAGGCGATCGACCAGCTGGAACGACAAGATTTTCTGGTCTTCTGCAGCGTCCACGGGGTGGAGTTTTTTTTGGATCGGTTCTACCAGCAGCACGACGTTCGAAAGCTTGCGGGCCTACGGATTGCCGCGGTCGGAAGAAAAACGGCCCAGGCACTTCGCGGGCATCGAATCCATGCTGATCTGGTTCCCAACGATTACACCGGCGACGCGTTGGTGGACTTGTTGGTCGACCAGAAGCTGTCGCGTGGGCTGGTCGTCCGCGCCAGTCGTGGCAACGACGCATGGGTCCAACGGCTGTGCGAATTGGGTGTCAATGTGTCGCAGGTGGCTGCGTACCGCAACGAAGATGTGCAAGATTGGCCGTCGTCGGTGTGCGATGATGTCCATAGTGGTCGGATCGACTGGGTGACGGTCACCAGCAGCGCGACGGCGCGTTCGGTGGATCGATTGCTCGGCCACCGCTGGGGAAAACTTAAAGTGGCGGCTCTCAGCCCCGTGACGGCGGACACGTTGTCGCAGTTGGGGGTGCGCCCCGATGTGGTGGCCGATCCATACACGATGGACGCGCTTGCGGACGCAATCGCACACTTCGAAACCAACGTCTCGGCTAAAATGGACGCGGGGTCCGATCAACCATCAGGGGAATCCGATGAACGGCGAAACTAACCAACAACTGTTTGAACGGATCGGTGGCCCCGATCAGATGAAGGCGATCGTCGACGACATGTACGCTCGTGTGTTGACCGATCCGGAACTGGCGCATTTTTTTGCCGACACGTCGATGGAGCGGTTGAAGAAGATGCAGTTTCAGTTCTTGGCGTCCGCGTTCGACGGACCGGTCGAATACACCGGCGCCGAATTGACCAAGGTGCACGCCGGTCGCGGCATCATGGCTTATCACTTTGCCAAGTTTTGCGGCCACTTTGCCGATGCGATGGAAGCCCACGGGATTGAAAAGGTCGATATCGATCTGGCGCTTGCTCGTTTGGCGATCTACAAGGACCGAGTCACCGGCGACACCAACGTGGACGGCTGAATGATTCCCAAACGCTATAAGCAGATGCACCAGGACCATCCCGAGTTCATGCGTGCCTACGAATCGTTGGGCAAAGCCGCGCGGGAAGCCGGACCGCTTTCGGATCGCGAAGTCGCTTTGGTCAAGCTGGCCATTTCTTTGGGGGCCGGATTGGAAGGCGCCGCGCATTCCCATTGTCGAAAGGCGCTGGAAGCGGGATGCCGCCCGGATGATCTTCGGCATGTCGCGATGCTGTCCGCACCGACGATCGGTTTTCCCACCATGATGCGTGCCAAGTCTTGGGTCGAAGACGTCTTGGCAAAACACGAATCGCTGTCCGCGAGCGATGGCGATTCACCCACGTCCACCTCCTAGGCGTGTGAGGCTCATGGCCGCGACGGACTCGTGTTCCCAGGCCCGGGATTCGGATGAATTATTTCCGGTCGTGGGTGCCGTGCTTTGTGGTGGGCGGTCGTCGCGTTTGGGGACGGATAAGTTTGCCCTGCGTCATCCCAGTGGGCCCACGCTGTTGCAACACGCTTGCCGGCGGCTGGCGGCGTTGACTTCATCGGTCGCCGTCGTTGGTGGTGGCGACGCTGATCCCGATTTCCTGGCTTTGCCCGATGCTGCTGATGATCAAGGTCCGGTCGCGGGCATCGTCGCGGCGCTTCGCTGGGCCAAGTCGCAAAACGCCGCAGGTTGTCTCGTCACTCCGGTGGACATGCCCAGTTTGATGGTCGCCGATCTGGCCGCATTGTTGGGCCTTTGGAAACGAAACGCATCACAGCCGGCGTGTCTCGTTCATGCCGACGACGGACGGGTACAACCGCTGGTCGGTGTTTATCCGATCGCTGTTTTGGACCAGTTGCAGGCTTTGCTTCACACGCCACACCGTAGTCTGTCTCGCTGGCTGAACCGGCATCCTTTCGATTCGCTGGTGCTGTCCGCCGATCGAATGGTCAACATCAACCGGCCACAGGACTGGCAAGCTTTTCTTCAATCCTTCCGATCTAGCATGAACGCAAACCTCCGCTTTCAAACACCCGGCCAAGCCATTGATGCTGTTGCCGATCGCTTGTCGGTCGTTTCGGTGGATCAAACCGTCGATGACGTTTGCGGTCGTGTGTTGGCGTCCGACGTGACGGCCGATCGCGACAGCCCGGCGGCCGATGTGTCCGCGATGGATGGCTACGCCCTTCGCGAAGAAGATCGAAAACAAGGCGTTGCACTGGAGATTTCAGGTCACGCGATGCCCGGAAGTCCGCCGCCCCGCATCGCGCCCAGGTGCGTGGTAAAGATCTTCACTGGTGCGGTGGTACCCGACGAAGCGGATTTGGTCATTCGCCGCGAAGATGTGATCGAATCCGAGCATTCAATCGTGCTGGCGGATGCGGCGATGGCGTGCCCCGCGGGAGCAAACATTCGACGCGCCGGTGAAAACGTTCCTTGTGGTGGACCTGTGTTGTCCCGCGGCCAGTTGATTCGGTCGCCACAGCGGGCCGCCTTGGAAAATGTTGGCGTCGATCGCCCGCCGGTCTATCGTCGTGTCCGTGTCACCGTGATCACCACGGGTGACGAATTGGTCAATGCATCCCAATCGCCGCTGAAACCATGGCAGATTCGCAACAGCAACCAAGCGGCATTGGTTGCAGCGCTTCGGCCACACCGGTGGATCGATTTGGCAAACCCCCTTCACGCGATCGACGATCCTGAAACGCTTCGCCAAACCGTTGATCAAGCGATCCATGACAGCGACGCGGTCTTATTGACCGGCGGTGTTTCGGCCGGCGATCACGATTACGTTCCCGCGATCGTTCGCCAACTTGGCGCAGACGTGGTCTTTCACAAATTGCCCATTCGCCCGGGCAAACCGATTTTGGCCGCCGTGTCGGAACAGGGGAAGCTGATTGTCGGACTGCCCGGCAACCCCGTCAGTGCCACAATGGGATGTCGGCGATTCGTTCAACCTTGGCTGTCGAAAATGGCTGGCATCGCCGATTGGACGCCGTCGCCGCCGTCGGTGCACTTACAGTCCCCGGGGACAAAGACTTTGCCGCTGCACTGGATGCGTGGTGTGCGTCTGATCGCACCGGGGCTGGCCGTCCCCGTCGTCGGTCGTGGTTCCGGTGACTTGGTCGCGTTGGGCCAGACTGACGGATTCGTTGAACTGCCGCCCGATGCTTCCGGCGAAGGTCCATGGCCGTTTTTCGGTTGGGCATGATTCCATTGGGTGTTCGCCACGCCGGGCGTGTTCATGCGACTATGATTGCGGCATCGCGTGAGTTCCGGCGACCTGTTCTCGGCATACTTCAAGGGTGAACCGCGGGTTGGATAAGACGCCGGACGACGTGTTGCGGATACGTCGAAGTCCTTGCCGTTTCGGCCGCGTGTGGGCATGCTAAGACGACTCCCGAAACGCCCTCCCGCCTTCGTTTATTCCAGCCTTATTAACATTTCTATGACCAAGACGTTTCACATTGTCGTCCTCGGTGGCGATGGCATCGGACCCGAGGTATGTGATCAGTCGGTTCGGCTGTTGCAACAGATGCAGCCGCATTTGGACGGCGTTGAATTCCACTTGGATCCGCATGACGTCGGTGTGGGCGAATACCAGCGCAGCGGTGAAGCATTGCCTGATTCGGCTTTCGAAGCCTGCTTGGCATCCGATGCAGTCTTATTGGGCGCGATGGGCTTACCAAATGTCCGGTATCCCAACGGCAAAGAGATCGCGCCGCAACTTGATCTGCGCGAACGATTGCAGCTGTACGGTGGAGTTCGTCCGATTCAGTTGTTTCATGAATCCGACACGCCGCTGAAAAATTATGGTGCCGGCGACATCGACTTTGTCCTGGTTCGTGAAAGCACCGAAGGGCTTTTTTATGGTCGTGACGCGGTCGCCGATCTGTCGGCCGATGAAGCCACCAATCAATTGCGAATTTCCAGACAGGCTTCCGAGCGAGTTTGTCGGTTGTCGTTTGAATTGGCACGACGACGTGGCGGCAAGAAGAAGGTGTCGCTGATTGATAAGGCCAATGTTCTGTCGACGATGGTCTATTTCCGACACATTTTCGACGAAGTCGCCAAGGATTTCCCCGATGTGACCGCCGAACACATCTACGTCGACGCGATGGCGTTGTTCATGGTTCGACGCCCGCATGACTTTGACGTGATGGTGACCGAAAACATGTTCGGTGACATCTTGTCGGACCTGGCCGCCGGCATCGTTGGCGGAATGGGCATGGCCCCGTCGGGCGACATTGGTGACAACGCCGCCGTCTTTCAACCATCCCACGGATCTGCACCCGACATTGCCGGCCGTTCGCTTGCCAATCCGATCGCCATGCATCTTTCGACCGCGATGATGTTGGACTGGCTGGACCATCCGGAAGCCAAACGCGGTGCCGAAGCGCTGAAGGCGGCCGTTGCCGACGTTTTGAGCGATCCCAATCAGCGTACCGCCGACATGGGCGGAAAACTGTCCACGGTGGAAATCACCGACCGAATCGCACGGTCACTGGATCGGCAACTTCAAAGTCAAGGATCAACGGCGTGAATCTGGACGACATCCAGACGATCGCGATCGCCGGCATCGGTCAGATGGGAACCGCATGCGCGGTGGCTTTCCGACGTGCCGGGTATCGAGTCCTGTTGTGGGGCCGCAATGCGGAAAAGCTTGCTGCCGTCCAGCCGACGCTTCAGCAGATGGATCAATGGTGCGACCAGAACAGCGACGACCCGGTCGTTTCCGGCGGCCGAATCGATTGCCAAGACGACGTAGCGATCCTGGATCGCGAAGCCGATGTCGTCCTGGACTGCGTCGTCGAAGTCATGGATGACAAAGTCGATGTGCTGCAAAAGTTCTCGTCCGCGGCACGTCGTGACGTCCTGTTTTTGTCGGCAACCAGTGCATTGTCGGTCACGGAAATGGCCGCCCGTGCGAAGGTGACCGAGTTGTTGGTGGGGGCACATTTCTGGAACCCTCCGCATCTGATTCCCGTCGTGGAAATGGTTCGCGGTACGGACACGCCCGAGTCAAAAGTTCAATTGGCTTGTGACCTGATGCAGCGGATCGGAAAGATACCGATCGTATGCAAGGACGTTCCTGGGTTTGTGGGCAATCGGTTGTTGCATGCGATGTGGCGGGAAGCACTGCATATGATCGATGAACAAGTGTGTTCGCCCGCAGACATCGATCGTATCACGCGATTGACCTTTGCCCTGCGCCTGCCCTTGCTGGGACCGATCGAAAACATGGACTACGTCGGGTTGGACGCGACCGAGCGTTTGCAGCGGTTCATGGCACCGCGATTGTGTAGTCAGACAACGCCTGCACGGTGTCTGACTGAAAAGACCCGGTCGGGTGACTTGGGCGTCAAGTCGGGTAAAGGCTTCTACGATTGGTCCGAACGAGACATCGATCAAGTCATCCGCAAACGTGATCAACAAGTCGTCCAACAACTGAAATGGCTGAAGGAAATGGGCGAACTGTAAGATTTATTGTGCGCAATACGACGGCAGCATCACAAAAATGGTCCTGCCGAAAGTGGCAAGCCGTGATTGCCGTTCGATGATTGCCCTGACATTACTCAATTCTTTGTTGGGCAGATCGATGCCCAACCCATGACCTGCGACGGTATGGTTATCATTCCGATGCTCGTTCAATGTTTCGTTATTGGTTCTAGTCGATGCCCACACGCTTCTTTCTGATCTTTGGTGCGTTTCTAGTCTCGGTTTTGATGTGGGTGGACCGCGCCTGTATTTCTGCCGCGAAAGAAGACATGGCGACGGACCTGGGGTTTTCGGATCAGCAGATGGGCTGGGTCATGTCCGCCTTTGCCTTGGGGTATGCCCTGTTCCAAGTCCCCAGTGGTAAGCTTGCCGATCGGTTCGGACCACGTCGGGTGATGACGGTGGTTTGCCTCGTTTGGTCAGCATTTACGGCGTTGACCGGCGTGGTGCGTGGGCTGGCGCCGATGATCGGACTGCGGTTCTTTTTTGGAATGGGAGAAGCGGGGGGGTATCCAACGCTGGCCAGGGCTTTCACGTCTTGGTTGCCGATGAACGAACGTGGCATCACCAATTCCATCAGCTTTTCCGGCGGTCGCTTGGGAGCCGCCTTGGCGATGCCAGGGGTCGTCTGGCTGATTCATACGCTGGGCGGATGGCAGCAAACCTTTTGGTTCTTCGGCGCCCTGGGGATCGGGTTTGCGGTGATGTGGTTCTTGCTGTTTCGTGACCTTCCGGAAAACCATTTTGCCGTATCCGAGGCGGAAGCCAAACATATTGTTCATTCGCGTTCGCCTAAGCGTGATAATGAAAATGGCAATGTTCGTTCAGCTGAAATGCCCATTCGTTTTACACAGATGTTGCAATCGCCCAACATGCTGATGCTGATGGTTCAGTATGTCGCGCATAACTTCACGTTTTTCTTCACGGTCACCTGGTTCTTTCCTTATTTGAAGGGCGAATATTCGCTGACCAGCGAACAAACCGGTCTGTATGCCGCAGCGCCGTTGTTGTGTGGCGTCGTTGGTAACTGGCTGGCCGGATTCACCGTCGACCGGTTGTACAGCCAAGGTCGATGGACGCTTTCACGTCGCTTGCCCGCGGCGATCGGTTTTGCTTTGGCAGCGATCGGAATGAGCTTGTGCGTGAACATGACCACGCCGGCAGCGGCCGTGATCTGTATGTGTGTTGCCATTTTCGGCAGTGATATGATTCTTAGCCCGTCTTGGTCGACCTGCATGGACATCGGCGGCAACAGTGCGGGTGCGGTCAGTGGGGCGATGAATATGGTTGGCAACCTGGGGGCATTTGCAACCTCATTGTCATTCCCGTACTTGCTAGCGTACTTTGACGCGCATCAACCGTTTTTCTACATCGCTGCGGCATTGAATGTGGCCGCGATCTTCATGTGGTTCCGAATTCGTCCGGACCGTTCCATGCATGAAGAACTGAATTTGAGTGCAGCATCATGAGTCAGCTTAAAGGCGCGGTCATCGGCGCCGGCTATTTCAGCCAATTTCATTATGACGCTTGGAATCGGATCTCCGACGTGGAAATTGTTGCTTGTTGTGATCGCGATTTGACACGAGCAAAGGACGCGGCACAGCAGTACGGCATCGACCATGTTTACGGCGACGTCGGCGAAATGTTGGATCGGCACGACGTTGATTTCGTCGACATCATCACGCGTCCCGACACGCACTTGCCTTTGGTGCAATTGGCGGCTGCCCGTGGTTTGGCGGTGATCTGTCAGAAGCCATTGGCCCCCACCGTAGCCGAGGCAAGAAAGTTGGTCGATGCGGCCGATCAACAGGGGGTTCGGCTGATGGTGCACGAAAACTTTCGTTTTCAGCCGTGGTACCGAGAGATCAAAAAACTCTTGGATGACGGTGCGATCGGAGACCGTTTGCACACGCTGTCATTTCGTAATCGTGCCGGCGATGGTCATGGCGATGATGCCTATCTTGCCAGACAGCCGTACTTTCAAACGATGGAACAGTTCTTGATCTTTGAGGCTGGGATTCACACGATCGACACCTTTCGTTACTTGGGCGGCGAAATCACCCAAGCGTGGTGTTGGCACCGAAAACTGAATCCGGTGATCGCCGGCGAAGATACCGCCATCGGCGTGTTCCGTTTTCAGGAGGGTGCGACGGGACTATACGATGCAAATCGTTACAACGAATCGACGGCAGACAATCCACGATACACGTTCGGGGACGTCTTGGTCGAAGGAAACAGCGGATCGATTCGGCTTTATGACGATGGTCGTCTGACAATACAGCGGCTTGGTCAAAAGGAAACGCCCCACGACTATTCACCCAGTCGTCATGGGTTTGCCGGCGATTGTGTCTTTGCGACCCAGGAACACTTCGTCCAGAATCTTTTGTCGGGCCAACCGTTCGAAACCGATGGCCCCAGTTACCTGAAAAGCTTGGCCGTCCAAGAAGCGATGTATGCGTCGTCGCAATCCGGGTGCTGGGAGTCGACCGAACGATGAAGATCATCGATTTAACACTGACGCTGCAGCCTGGGATGCGTGGTGTGGAATTTGAGACCAAGTACACGGTGGAACGCGACGGCTGGAACGCGCGGACGTTGCATCTGTATTCCCATTGCGGGACACACATGGATGCTCCACTGCATTTCGAGGCATCCGAGCAAACGATCGACCAAATTCCTTTGGATCGATGCATCGGTAAAGCTTGGGTTGTGGATCTATCGGACCTGCCCCCGAAGACGCCCATCGATGTGTCGCATCTGGGAGACATCGCTGAGCGGCTTCAGCCGGGCGACGCACTGTTGTTGCGGACGCTTTGGAGTCGCCACGTCGATGACGCCCAGTACTATCGCGATCATTTTCAACCCATATCACCAGAGCTCGCCCGATGGATGGTGCAACATCATGTTCGGATGGTCGGCGTGGAACCACCGTCCGTGGCTGACGTCAACGATCTTGCTGCCGTGACGCTGGTTCATCAGATCTTGTTGGGTGGCGACGTCATTATTGTCGAAGGTTTGACAAATCTGGACGCGATCCCGGGACCGTCGTGTACGTTTGCCGCACTGCCCTTGAAGATTCACGGTGGCGATGGTGCGCCGTGTCGGGCCTTCGCAATGGTCGACGATGAATGATCACCTGCATTGTGAATGCCTGGGACGCACCGTAACAGCTTTTCGAAACGACCGACCATGACGATCAATCTACAAAAGGCTTTGGCGGGACTTCCGAATCCGCGAAGCGAATCGCTGTTGCCCGCGATCCGACAACACCACGAAGGAACGCGACGGAAGATCGTCGTTCTGGACGATGACCCGACGGGGACACAGACAGTTTATGACACGCCGGTATTGACCACGTGGGGTGTCGACGAATTGCTGCATGCCATGCGGGCCGACGGTGACTTATTCTATGTGTTGACCAATTCGCGGTCTTTGGTCAAACAGGACGCCGTCGATCTTGCCCGGCAGATTGGCAAAAACTTGCAGCAGGCCGCCGCGGCATCTGGAAAAGACTTTGTGTTAATTAGTCGCAGTGATTCAACACTGCGAGGACATTATCCCGCCGAGGTCGATGCCGTCGCCGCGGCAACGGACCAGCCGGACGCGATTCACGTCATTGCACCGTTCTTTTTGCAGGGCGGTCGTTACACCGTCGATGACGTTCACTATGTCGCCGACGGCGACGACTTGATACCAGCGGCGGAAACGCCTTTCGCCCAAGATGCCGCGTTTGGTTTTCAAAACAGCAACTTGATCGATTGGGTGATGGAAAAATGGTCTGGCACGATTGAACGACAGCAGATTCACTCGGTCGGTCTGGCCGACTTGCGGGCCGCCGATCTGTCGCCGGTGGTGAAGCAATTGCGTTCGTTGGCACCACGATCGGTCTGTGTGGTCAACGCGGCGGCTATGCGTGACATGGAGGCCTTTGTTTACGCGGCGTTGCAGGCCGAGTCATCTGGTCAGCGATTCATTTATCGAACGGCCGCTAGTTTTGTTCAAGCGTTCGCGGGGATGGAACCCAACCCGTTGTTACGATCCGATCAGATGGTCGATGCCAACGCAAAATCAGGACTGATCGTGGTCGGGTCATACGTGCCAAAGACGACCGGGCAACTGAACGCATTGTTGTCGGCCGAGCCGAATCTTGTCCCCGTCGTCTTGGACGTCGCGGAACTGTTGGCCGACTCCACCGATGCCTACGCCGGGTCGCTTGCCCAGCAGGTCAACGAGGCTCTGGCATCGGACCAAGATGTTGCGCTGTATTCGTCTCGACAGCTGGTCAAAGGTGATGATGCGCGATCCAGTTTATCGATCGGAAATCGCGTATCGGCCACGCTTGTGGACATTGTGCGTGGTGTTCAACAGCGACCGCGATTTTTGATTGCCAAAGGCGGAATCACCTCCAGCGATGTGGCGACCAAGGGCTTGGACGTTCACCGCGCGATGGTGTTGGGCCAAATTTTACCCGGCATTCCGGTTTGGCAACTTCAACAAGAGAGCCGTATGCCGGGTATGCCCTATGTCGTTTTTCCGGGCAACGTGGGCGGTGAATCGGCGCTACTGGATGCGTACCGGATTCTGAAACGCTGAAGCACACGGTGGTTTACCCTGTGTCGCCCTACCCTGTTCATTGGATTCGATCACCAGTCGACCTAGGAATTGAATGATGTCAAACAAACCCTTGTTTTCACGTCTGGATCACATTGCGATCGTCGTCCGCGATACTGACGAAGCGTTGACGTTCTATCGTGATAAGCTTGGGTTGCCGGTCGTTATCGATGAACGAATTGAATCGGGTAATGTGCGTCTGACTCACTTGGATATGGGCAATTTGCATCTGCAATTGGTCCAGCCCTTAACGGCGGATCATCCGCTGAACCAGCATTTGGACCAGCATGGCGAAGGTCTGCATCATTTGTGCTTCGAAACGGACGATGTACGCACCAGTTTTGCCGCATTGCCGGAACGTGGGATGAAGCCAAAAAGTGACACACCCCATGACGGGCCTTTGGGACGAAAAGCGGGATTCATTGATCCGTCAACCAGTCGTGACGTGATCTGGGAAATGACTGGCCCGCAGTAGGCTGCGGGCGTGCGGGTCGATGGAGACGGCAAAAACACAGCATGTCGTCCTCCACCGGGGTACATTGTGACGCTGCGCGTCCGAACTACCGTGCGTTTCGTTTCGGAACGGACGGCGCTATCCCGCCCATTCATCCCATTGCCCACGGGAAAAGTCTCATGAGATTGGTATTGCTGTGTGCCACCGTTGTTTTACTCGGATGTTCGTTGAACACTCCGGTGCGAGCGTCGGATCGTCCGAATGTGTTGATCGTCACCGTGGATGACATGTCGTGCGATTCAATCGGTGTGTTCGGATGTCCGGTTCCCGAGACCACGCCCGCGATCGATGCGTTTGCTAAAACGGCCCTTCGCTTTACCAAAGCGCACGTGTTGGTGGGCAATTGCATGCCGGGACGCAACTTGATGTGGTCGGGTTTGTACAGTCACGTCAACGGTGTGGAGGGGTTTCGTCAAAACCCCGAACCCGATTATCCGGTGCTGTGTGACTTGGCCAAAGATGCGGGCTACTTCACCGCGATTCGTGGAAAGGTCAACCACAGCACGCCCTACACTCCCTACGCTTGGGATGCCGTGCTGGACACCGATGCCGACGGCAAAAAGTACGGTGTTAAAGACGTTGAAAGCTACGGAAAATCAACCCGCGATGCGATTCGTTTGTCCAAGCAATCGGGCAAGCCCTTTTGTTTGATGGTCAACATCAGCGATCCACACAAACCGTTTTACAGTCAGGGTTTCAAAGAAGGAAAGTCGGATCCGAACGTTCCCAGCAAGGTCTTCACGGCGGATGAAGTCGTCGTACCCGGCTTCCTGTTCGATGATCCAGTCGTTCGTGATGAACTTGCGCTGTACTACAGTTCGGTACGCCGTGCCGACGATTGTTTCGCGACGGTCATGGATGCTTTGCAGCAAGAGGGCGCCGCCGAAGAAACGATGGTGATGTTCTTGTCGGACCATGGCATGCCATTGCCGTTTGCCAAAACCCAGTTGTATCACCACAGCACTCACACGCCATTGATGGTCCGATGGCCCGGCAAGACTGAGCCCGGATCGATAGACGACCAGCATATGGTTTCGGCGATCGATTTTCTGCCGACGCTGATCGATGTGATGGGGATGTCACATCCCACTTCGGATCGTCTTCACGGGCAATCATTCGCCCCAGCATTGACGGGCCAGTCTGTTGACGGATTTGGGTACGTGATCAAACAGTACAACGAAAATTCGGGACGTTGGCGTCAACCCATGCGAGGAATCCAAACGTCTCAGTGGCTGTATCTGTACAACCCATGGAGCGACGGCAAACGGATTTTTTCAACGGCGACCAACGGCACGAACACGGCGCGACGGATGGCCGTGCTGGCGCGTTCGAATCCCAATATCCAGCGTCGGCATGACATCTATCAGCATCGAACGGTGGAAGAGTTGTATTTCGTTTCGAACGACCCCGATTGTCGCGTCAATCTGTTGGAACACCCGACCGCCGACCGTGCCAAAGTCCAGCAGACGGTCGACAAGTTGCGTGAACAACTGGCGATGGAATTGGAACGCATCCACGATCCGGTTGCGCCATTGGTACGCGATGTGGAAAATGCTCAGTTGCGGCAGCAGTACATGCAGCGGCAAGACCAGTTTGGCGACCAACTGCGAGGCAAAAAACGCAAACGAGCCAATCAGAAGAAGTCATCCACCAAGGCAGGATGAACCGATCGCAACAGCGGCGAAAGAAAATCATTTTGGTGCACTCGCCGCCAATCTAAGTTTGACTGCGTGTTGCTTCAGTGGCCGACAAGACGTTGCATCGCGAGCGTCCACCAGGCCGTTGATAGTTTCGCGGTGCCTTCGTTGGACACACGAACGCGGACAACCTGCTTGCCTTGGTGACCGATGATGATGTCGTGACCGACTAGCAGGGCGAACTCGCGTAAAGCGGATCGGAGTTGGAAGAATTTCCGCAGCGGTACTTTCGGAAGTTCGCCCACCGAATCGATCCGCAGGGCGCGATCCGGTGTTGTCGTGATGGACATCGACTGAAGTTGCCCAGAAGCATCGAACCGCTCCAGCCGCAATTCGGCATCAATGTCCAGATGAAACCTGGCGTTTGCTGGACTTGTGGACCCTGGCAAGCTCATGCGCCCTGTGACGTGTCACGAGTGCGGATCTTCAGGACGCCGTTCAGCTTCCAATGAGCGTGTTGGACGCTTTGTCCGCCTGTTTTCGCGGGCACGTGGACCTCCATGTTTTGGAAATCGTAGGTGATCTCGGCGTTCCGACCGGTCAAGGCATCGTAAAGACCACCGGCAAGTTCGGGCCATGTGTGCGTTGCTGCGTCTGTACTCATCGCTAACCTTCTGTTGTGTGTGATGAAACTCGTTCGGCTTCTCTTTTCCAGCCACGGCAGTCTATGGCGACAGCAACCCCTGACAGTTCTCGAATTTTGGTTTGTGGTGCCACCGGATATGTAGGCGGTCGATTGGTCGGACGGCTTCTGGAAAAGGGTTACCGAGTGACTTGCTTGGTTCGCAGTCCCGAAAAGCTGACGAAGTTCGCGTGGTTTCGTCATGAGCGATTGCGTGTCGTGGAAGGCGAACTGGAAGACCCCGTTGCGACCAAAAAGGCATTGGCGGATGTGCATGCCGCTTACTACTTGGTTCATTCGATGCAGTCGGCCAAGGGTGAATATGCCAAACGTGATCGAGAGCTGGCTGTTTCGTTTCGGCAAGCGGCGGAAGCCTCGGCTTGCAAACGCATCATTTATCTGGGCGGGCTTGGCGAACTCGGACCCGATCTGTCGCAACACTTGGACAGCCGTCGTGAAGTCGGCGAAATCTTGCAAGCGGGCGCGGTACCAACGACAGTCTTTCGTGCCGCCATGATCATTGGTTCTGGTTCGGCTTCGTTCGAAACACTGCGGTATCTAGTCGAACGGTTGCCCGTGATGGTGACACCTAAATGGGTCAAAACCGAAACGCAACCGGTCGCCATTCGCGATGTGTTGCGTTACCTGGTCCAGTGTTTGGAAGTTCCGGAGACGACCGGCCGGACGTTGGACATTGGCGGGCCAGACGTGATGACTTATCAAGAAATCATGCAAGTCATGGCGGAGAAGCTGAAACTAAGGCGACGGATCATCTTTCCGGTTCCCGTGTTGACCCCAAGGCTGAGTAGTTTGTGGATCGGCTTGGTCACGCCGGTCAGTGCCAGCATTGCGCGTCCACTGGCCGAAGGACTGAAGAACCGGACGGTTTGTCGTAACGACGATTCGGTTCGACTGATTCCCGGCGAAAGGCTGGGGGTTGAATCCGCGATTGATGCGGCGCTGGGAAAGACGAATCGAGGTGAGATCGAGACACGTTGGTCCACCGCGGGGCAAATGCCGGGCGACCCCGACTGGGCCGGCGGCACGACGCTGACCGATCAACGTCAAACGGTGGTGGAAGGTTCGGCCAAGCAAACGTTTGCCGAAATTCGCTCGATCGGTGGTGCCAATGGTTATTGGGGCGCCGGTTTCTTGTGGCACGTTCGCGGCTGGATGGATCAAGCCATCGGAGGTCCGGGACTACGACGCGGACGCCGGCATCCGACCGACTTGCACTATGGCGAAGCGGTCGATTTCTGGAGAGTCACCCGATTGATTCCAAACGAACGTCTGACGCTAAGGGCGGAGATGAAACTGCCGGGAGAAGCCGAACTGGATTTCCAGTTGCAGCCACAGGAAATCGATAAAACGCAACTGGTGATGACGGCTCGGTTTCGACCGCGAGGCCTGTTGGGGCTGGCCTACTGGTATGCCGTTTACCCGCTTCACGGCTTCGTCTTTCCCGTCATGCTGCGAGGAATCGCAAGGAATGTACAGTCGGCCAAAAGCCCCTGAATTTGTCGGGCACGCCAACGGATTGGCTCAAAACGGGAGAGGTGTTTTTTTGGCCAGTGGTGGACTTGTGTTACGTTTCCCGTGTGGGTAACTTGTTATTGGTTCAAGGAGTCTTTGCAAGTTCGATGGAGTGAAACAATGTTGGTTCTGTCTCGAAAAGTCGGCCAGGAGATCCTGATTCCTGAGCTGGGAGTCGTCATTCAGGTGACCAGCACCGGGTCATCGAAAGTCCAGTTGGGCGTTCAGGCGCCGCGCGACGTTCGAATCTTGCGGGGCGAGCTTGCCGACTGTGATCGTCAGGTTGCGGAACTTCCTTGTCGCAAGCAGCGGGCTTCGACCGTTTCCGAATACCTTCGATCCTGTCCGTCTGGCGAATCTACGAAGTCCGAGGGTGTCGAGAATAATGATGTGGCACGTCGTGTTCGCGAAACGTCGATCGGTTATCGAATCGATCGTTTTGAGAACCAAGAATGGACCTCCGGGCTGACGGCAGCGCCGGCACGTGTTTCCGCCTAGCGTTTCAATTCATGACGCTTGATTTTGTCGTCCATGCGTCGACGTGATGCTTCCAAATGCGCCGCGTATTCCGGCAACTTGGCCAAGTTCCGGAATTGGTTTGGATCGGAATCCATGTCGTACAACTCTTCTGACCCATCGACGTACCGCATGTAGGCCCATCGGTCACCGCGATCGGCGAATTCCCATCCGGATTTGATTCGGTCAAGGGACAACGCGCTGTCACGGACCGATCGCATCGGATCGTTCAGCACGTTGACCAGGCTGACACCATCCAGATCGTTCGGTGCGGCCAGTCCAAGCAATTCAGCCACCGTGGGATAGATGTCGACAAGTTCGACAATGGCATCGGTTTGGCCGCTTGCTATACCCGGGACCGAGATGATCAGCGGAACCCGTGTGACTTCCTCGTGAAAATTCTTCTTTTGCCAAAGTGTGTGTTCGCCAAGGTGGTATCCGTGGTCGCTGGTGAAGACGATCGCGGTGGAATTGGCCAACCCCAAGCGATCCAGTTCATCCAAAATGCGTCCGACCTGCCGATCCATGAACGTCACCGTCGCATAGTAACCCTGCCACATCCGTTTTTGATTTTCGGGGTACTGGCCGATCGTATTGTTTCCGTTACGGGTTCCCCGTAGTCCGGCCGCAGGGATGTCGTCCAAGTCGTTTTCGGGAACATGTGGCGTTTCAATCGACGACAGTGGGTATTGGTTGAAGTAGTTCCGAGGTGCCACCATCGGGTAGTGTGGACGAACGAATCCGACGGCCAAAAAGAAAGGCTGGTCGGCGTGTTCACGAAGCAATTCGATGCTTTTCGCCGCCGATTTGGCGTCCGGTTGATCATCGCCGGAACCGTCGTATTGGACCGTCACAAACATGCGGTGTGGCATGCGGGTGGACTGACGATTCTCCGGTGCATCGGTGAAAATGTTTTGATTCAAACAGGCGTAGTCACCCGGTGTGTGGGCTTCGCGACCGGCGCTGTTGAAACGTTCGGTCCAACACGCTTCGACATCTTCCCCATGGGTGCCGTCGATGATGTCACCGGGGACTCGCATATGAAAGATCTTGCCCACCCGGGCGGTGTAATACCCATGTTCCTGCAGAAAGCCCCCGAGTGTTTTCTGGGAAGTGCCCTGGTACTTGCTGTACATGAACGACTTCCGCGAAGGTAAACACCATGTTCCCTGGCAATAGGCCCTTCGGAACAACATGCCGCGGGCGGCCAGTCGATCAATGTTGGGTGTTTCGCATCGGGGATCGCCATAGCATCCCAAAACGCTGGCCTTCAAATCGTCCGAGACGATCATCAGCACATTCTTGATCGGTTCATTTTCGGCGGCATGTGTCGCCGGCCCCGCGGTGGCAATAGCGATCAAATACAATCCGCAAAACAGAATGGATGTCGTATGTTTCATCGACAATCTCCACTTCAATAGGGGCGAACGTTTCATCGCCGGACATTGGTCAGTTTCTATCGTGATGGTTCGGGCGAAACGCTGGGCGGTTGGCTGGATAGCAACACCAAAGCTTCGGTGATCCGATCGGCCTTGCCGTCAGGAATGATCAGATAGCGGTGCTTTCCATCTGCTTGTGCCATGAAGGTGGTCAGGCTGTCGTCGGCAACGGTGACAGTTCCCGGCGGCGACAGATCAAAGTAGTGGTGATCAGGGCGAATCGCCACCAACACGCTGGTCAAATCCCAGGTCGGGCGATCGTGTGGTGGCGGGATGTACAACGTGTAGGCTTCGGATAGCGGGTGATGGTCCACATAGTCATAGTCGTTCAAGATGCTTTGGTGCGGGTACGGCAACGCCTTGCCAATTTCAAATCCGCTCCACCAAATCGGCGTCGGCCATTGTGATGCCAGCTTCTGTGCCGCCGGTATGTCCATTTTGACGTTGTACTCTTGGTGATCGTACAGTTGGCCTTTGTTGTTCTTGATTTGTGTGAAAGCGCCCGCCATGGCCGAAACCAGACGAACCTTTTGACGCACCAACTCGTTCCCAGACATGGGGCTGATCGAATCGCCGGGGCTGTCCAATAGATTGGCCAAGTTGGTTGAAAAACCGACTTGTGCGATGACCACGCTGTGATCTTTGGCGTCGGCCAAGGCTTTGCGCAGAACAGAAACCGCATCGGGGGCCTGTTTTCCATCCCGAAGGTCGTGGGGAAATCGCAGATGGCCCGAATCGTCTTTCGCATCGGCAAGCACGTTGAAGCGACCGGCATGATTCGTCACGCCACTGTCGCAGACGCCGATCGGGATCTGACCTCGACCATAAAACGTGTTCACCGCGTCAGTAAACGCGGCGGCCTGTGGATGATCTTTGGTAATCGTGACGGCCAACAACTCGCATTCGCCGCGGGATTGCAAGGCGTGGATCATTCCCAGGGCCAAGACGTCGTCGCAATCGTTGCCGATGTCCGTGTCGAAGATGATCGGTACCGGGGCGTCCTGGCAACTTGCCGTTGAGCAGGCGACCAACGGGAACATGACGCCAAACGTGATCAAGGCAACGACAAACGAAGCCGCTTTCATGGCAGGGACTCGGGAAGGCATTGGGCGGGATGGTGGGAGGGGGCCGAGGTCGTTTCAGTCGACATCGACGACCCGGACAGTCTAACCCAACGATCGGCGGCGGGTGGCGCACGAAAAAAGCCGAGCCCCAGAAGGTGGGGACTCGGCTTTTGCGTTCGAATCAGCCGGTGTGCCGGACCGACGAAGGAGGTCGCTTAGGCGGCAAGTTTGGTTCGTCGCTTTCGCCACGCGACAACGCCGCCCATGGTCGCCATTGCAAACAGGCTGGACGGTTCCGGGACCGCGGCTGCGTCCAAATTGTCGATCACGATGTTGTCGAACTGGTGACGACCGACGTGGGTTTGCGACCAACGAATACTGTTGGCCACATCAAAACCTGCTGTCGAGGTAAAATCAACGGTGAAAGGACCTGCGTTGCTGTTGAATGAGGCACCGGCCGAGCCAAATGCAAAGGATAGTGATCCGATGACTGCATCACTGGTATCTAGCGCCTGGAATAGGACCGTTTGGTTTGACGAAGTAGACTCGCCGGGATCAAAAAATGTGCTCAGTTGCAACGATCGAAAGTCAAAGTTGGATCCGTCGGTTTGCTCCAGAAGGAACCTGATTGCAGTGTTACCACTACCGGAGAAGGTGCCATCAAGATTGTCCTTGCTCGTCACATTCACTGTCGACAAGCCGGTCGACGTCGCCGATGTATCAACGTGGTTGCCTGATCCATTTTGCCCATAGATGAAATTGGAAGAAACATCAACGCTTCCCGTTGATAAAGCAGTGATACGGAACCCTTCCTCCTCATAGACATTGGAAGCAGCCGCAAGGCCGAAGGTAGGATCCGCGGTTTGACCGGAGCCGGGTAAGGCATCAATCACAGATCCCGGTACACCTTCGCCGTCGCTGAAATCCATCATGACGATTTCGGCGTTGGAGTTGCCGGCGTGACAGGCGTGAAAGACTGCGACCGTGGCGGCGAGCACAAAGCCTGCGGGTTTCATTGATATTCTCATCGGATGTGTGATGCTATTTCTAATGGTCGTGAGTCTACTAGCCGGGGGGCTATATTCTGTGTGGATTTGATGAAATCCAATTGGATTCCGTCGAAACTTGTTCACTGTTTAATCGTCGTCATCATCGTCGTTTCCGAACGCACGGCCGTTCCCGGTGGCAAGTTGTTCCAACGTTGCATCGGGAGGAATTTGTAGATGCAGACTGAGTTGTCGCAGGGCTGCAAGCGGGCTGCCGGGAACCCCTTCGTTCAATTCATCCAGACGCGCTTTGACGTGCAGCTTGTCCAACGATTCCGGCATCACTTCGTAGACCGATTCGTACCAGAAACCGGCGCGATCCAACGCACCTTGCTTGTACACGCCGGCCTTTGCACGCTGGCCAAGTTCCCACCACATGTCGCCTAGGGCGACCTGTTCGCCGACGTTCGCCGCGCCCTGCAAGTCCCGCTGCGCCGCGGTTTGCAACGCTTCGATACCGCCTTGGGTTAGCAACGGCAAACCGGTTTGCCAATCGCCTTTGATGAAGCAAAGAAAGCGTCCGACCGATGAAGCGGCATCGCCGTCGCTGTCGTCTTGCCGAAACCGAGCCAATTGTTCCGCCGCGTCGGCATAACGTTGCTTGGTCGATGACAAAAGACTGCTAAGCCGTGTCCATAACTTTTGAGGGTCAACTTCGTTTCGGTTGCGAAGATTCAATTGATAACGGTTGCCCGAGGCAGTTTTCTGCATCGCCGCGGCCATGCTGGCCAGCTTGCCGCAACCGTCATAGTCGTCTTGCAGGATTCCGTCACGGATCGTCACCACGGCCCGTTTGGCAAACTCGCTGGCGGCGCGTCGCGCGTTGTCGTTTCGCATGTTCCGTTCGGCAAACGCCGCAAGTGCGGTTGCGTTGACTTCGTACGGGTCGACGGCAAAACGTTGAACCCGTGAATCAACGGCTCGCAGTAACGATCGGATGTCTCCGGTATCGACCGCCAGTTTCATCGCGGCGGATCGCAGCGCGTAGGCTCCCGCCGGATCGGCTTCCAGTCGTTCCGCCTGGATCAACATTTCGCTCAGGATTTTGCGCTTCTGTGTCAGCTGTTCTGCTTCGCGAATGCGATCGGCATAGATGTCCTGCAGCCGTTTGCCCGCGCGATTGATTTCTTCGCGGCTGGGTTTCATTTCATTCAGACGCTCGACGGCTCGGCCGCGGGGCCGCGAGCCTTGCGAAACTGTTGCGGTCGTGGTCCGTGGCGTGCTTGGCGATGTTGCCGCCGCCGTCGTCGTGGAGACGGTTGATGTCATCGCGTTGCTCGCGACGGGACCGACATCGGGATCGCGATGAATTTGAGCGGCCCGGAAAGGTTCCCCCGATTCATAGCTCATCGCGGCGGCCAATTGACTTGCGCCCACGCCGCTGGAAAGAAACGTTGTGTAGCCGTTGGCCCATGCGCCCAAGATGCCGTCGCCACGTTGGGCGCCCAACAGGTCTTTGAAATCACGGCGATCGGGTGGATCGAAATCTTTAGGCTGGGTCCACTCCACGGCCAAGCCGTCTTGGACCTCGACCAGCATCAACGTGTCGCCCAGACCGTCTTCGATCCGAACATCACGTGGGGCACGGTTTTCGCCAAAGATGAAGGCCTCGTGTGCTGGCAGCAACCAATTCGTCTTGGTGTCAAATCGTTCCGGCGAGACGTACACATCCGGAATGTATTTCAGCAATTCCTTGTTCTTGCCACGGTTCCACGGCAATGTTGGATCGAACTGGTCATACAGATCCTGGTAACCGAGATACGGCAGCAGGCTGACGCGCCAAGACAACGTCGGGAAGCCTTCGTGCACCATTGCGGCGGTGGGCAATCGACCGTTGTCGTCCTTGTAAGAAATCAACGCCTCGGTGATGGCTTCCAAGTTTTTGATCGCCATCGCCCGGCGTTGCTGATCGTCCAGCGGCGCTTCGGGCTTGCGTTGTTCGATCGGTTGCATCCCGATCGACGGTGCGTCATCCGGGGTGGCGTCGCCGGCCGGTGGATTGGCGGATTCTTGCGCAGCGGGGGCCGGCTTCGACGGAGCCTGTGCCGCGGCGGCAACCTTTTTTTCCGGTGCCGGTTCGGCGGCGGGCTTTGGCGCGGGTCGGGATGCGGGCGGATCCGGTTCGTCACCGTCGGCTTGCGGACGAACGCGCATCGCGGCCCGCATCATTTTGTCTTCGGCACTTTCGCCACATCCCGGCAAGGTGCCGAAAAGGGCCAGCGTGATGAACATCAGCGACCATCGACGGGCAATGTCTCGACGCGAAATACTGCAAAGGGACATGAGGAAAACTCGTGGGGTCATCAAGACGTGGCGGCCAGCATGACGCGTCGGATCCAAGCATGCGCTAAACACGCGCCGCCGAAGCACCAGGTCTGTTGCACTTGAAAATGTTCATGTTCGCCCAGTCCTTCGCCGGCGATACGTTCCAGTCGGCCGCGAAGTGCCGCCAATTTCTGTTCCACCGGGTCGTACATATCCGCCGGCTTGGGCAACGCGGCGGGGTTGCACTTCAGTTTCTCCGCCTCTTCCTTGGTCTTCTGAGAGATGCGTGCCAGAACACTGGTCAGTTCTTCGCTGCCTGAATCGATGGTCCAGTACCAACAATGCTCGGCTGATACAAACGCCAATCGTGTTGATGAGGCACCGGCATCGACCAAGGCGACCGATGGGACTTTGGTCACGCCGCCGGCGGGTTCGATTTCTTCTTCGAAAACGTCTTGGAATTCGAACGCGGCGAAGTTCACCAGAGCGACCGATTCGTTTTGTAGGCCGACGACATTCAGCCCGCTGTCTTTCAACAGGTCCATCCGAATTTGGACCAAGTGTTTCTTTGCGGCGGCAATCAGAGCCGGTCGACCTTTGGATTCGTCGTCGCCCAACTTGCCCACATAGGTGACCACGTCCAAATCTTCGATCGGGATTGGAATCTGTTGCCGTGTTTCCTGTTCGATCAAGTTGGCGACCATCTTGTCTTTGACCGGTGGCAAAGTCAGAAAGCGGCTGACCACCTGGCTGGACGAAAAACTGGAAAAGACATCGGTGTCACCGACATCAATGGTCTCCAGCATCTTTTCGATTGCGGCCTTGATGATGACTGGTTCCCGTTGGTCATTGCCGACGCGACAAACCGGGCTTTCCAATTCCGCAAAGTAGGTTTGCACCACCACGGGACGTTCATCGGACTTTTCCTTGCGTAGTAGGACCGCGTGGATGGTCGACGTTCCGATGTCGATTCCCCAGCAGGTCGTTCGCCCGCGACCACCGAGTCCGCCCAGCAACCGCTTCTTCATTCCCAGTGCACGATCGATTCGCGCCAACCCCAAACCCTGAAGGGCCAACCCCGTGGCGACGGCAAAACGGCCGGGCCGACGGCGAAAGTCGGGGGCGGCCTGGGTATCGATCGATTTGGGTAAGGCAAACAACGCCACGTCACCGCCAACCCAAGCGGCCGGTGACGCAAGGTAGGACGGCGATGCCCGCCGCTGGTCTTGCGGTGCCTTTTTTAAACGTGCCGCCAAATCGTTGACCAATTGTGTGGCACGTCCGTCATGCGGTGAGTCCTTGGAATAACGTACCGCGATGCGTCCCAACGTGGCGGTGGCGTAGGGCTCGGGTTCGAACTGAGACGCCAGCCAGTGGATGTTGCGAATTCGATTCAGCTCAGCAGCGTGTTCATCGTTACGACAGAATTCGGGTACCGCGTCCAGTTTGCCTAACGCACCCAAGTAATCATGTCGGGCGGCACGACGGCCGGCGCTCTTGATCAGTTTCCCGGCCGCCTGTTGTGCCAGCTTCGTGTACTTCGGATCGCCCGGCACGAGTTCGAGCAACTGTTCCAACAAATGCCCCGCGGTTGCCCAATCCTTATGTTCGATTCTTTCGGACAGTTCGCCTCGCAAGGTGGAAACTTGTTCGATGTGATGACGACTGACACGAAGGATGCGTTTGGCTTCCTCCGTCAAAAGCGATTCAGAAACCTTGCTCAGGCATTCAACCACTTGGGGGTAATCACGCGACTCGAAAGCCTGTTGAGCCAGCTGTAGTCGTTGCTGTGTGTCCGATTGAAGAGTGTTGGAGATGCCTTCGACTTTCTCGATGGCCTTCTTGGCATGGTCGGCCAAATCGCGATAGCGGACGTCGGTTTGATTGGCGACACGGTTCAACAAAGCCAACGATTCTTTGAAATCATTTTGCTTTGTTTTGTCGATGGCCATCGCCATCCAGCTTTCCAACTGGGCACGATGTTTTTGAACCGCGGCATTCAGGTCCGCACCGCATGAACCACAGAATTTTTGATCCAACAGAACCGGCTTTCCGCATTGGATGCACGATTCATACAGACTGTGTCCACAGCCCGCACAGAACTTTGCGGACGGATCGTTGCTGTGCTGGCAGGCAACGCAGGCAATCCCGGTGGACCCGGCGGCAGAGGCAGGCGGATTCATGATTTCTCCAGTTCGACCACACAACCTTGGATGGGAAACCAATTCGACAGTCCGGGCGTGTCGGGATCGCCGACCTGCACATAGCCTTGCTTGTTGTCCAGGTTGAAGATGGCTGGTGTCGCGCCCGCGGGGACTTCGATCGTTAGTCGATAATTGCCCTCCTTGGCCAACGGTTTCATCGATGCCTGCAACGATTCGGGTTCGACCTTCAGTACCTTCAATTGGCGATCCAAGCGGTCACGTTGTCGGACCAGCACGTGGGTGACGTGCTGGCGGTCGTTGACCATCGTGCCCAGTTCCAGGCCGGTTTGGGAATGAATGTCGGGGCTGTGAAAGCTGATCGCTTGGTGAACGCGTCCGGTGATAATGGCTTCGCGGATCATCGTTTCGTCGTTGTCCGTTTGGCGGAAGGTCAAGGTCGCCGGGATTTCAAAGATCCCCGACGATGCGGACACGCATGACAGTTCCACTTTCCAAGCCGACCGGGCTTCGGCATCGGCCAAGCGGCTTTCCTTGGTTGGGTCCAGCTGAGTGACGTTCCACTGCAGACCCTCCGCATCGGATTGAATGCTTTCCAAAACTACGTCGCCGGGCAATTGGCTGTAATACAGAAACGATCCCTGGTTGGGCTGTCCCGGATTGGCCGCTTGCAATGGGATGGATTCGGGCGCGACCAAGCGTGCGCGGATCGTGCCTTCGATGGTCAGCTTGATGGTGGGTCGGCCCGGATCATTGGTTTCGATCAGGGCGGTTTGTTCGTAGTGTTCGGCTTGATAGCCCGTGTTCCACTGCAATGAGACGTCGGTGGATTCACCCGGCATCAGAAGTTTTTGCTGCACGTTGCCGACCGTGCATTTGCAAGTGGTGTCGGTCACGTCCAAGGTCAGTGGTGCGTCACCTCGATTGGTGACGCGAAACTGGTGGGTTGCGGTGACGTGAGGATCCAGCATCCCGAAATGATGCCGTGTCGCATCCACGGTGGCTTTGGGCTGTGCCGTGTCCGCGTTTTGTTTGCGGTCCAATTCATGTTGACGAAGGGCGGCAACACGGGCTTCGTATTCGGCACGGCGGTGGTCCGGAACGCCGTAGGGTTTGTAGCGAACGATCAGGGTCAACGAAGCGGCGACCAGGCCGATGAAAGCAAGCCCGCCCAGTGTGGCGAGAAGGCTTTTAGAAAACCGAGACATAACGGACTGCAGAAAGCAATGAAGGTCAAATCAAAGAAACCCTCGCCACCATGACGGCGGCGAGGGTCGTGGTATTCAAGGTCAGGACACGAGGATCACTCGAAGATGCCCTTGAAGTATCCGTCGTCCAGGAAGATGCCGGCGAAGAACTTGTCGCGAGGCATTTCCAAAACGTCGTCGGCGTAGCCAACGCCGGAAACTTCGGCGTCGGTCAGACCGGTGACGGGGAATCCGGGGTTCAGGAATCCGTCGGCGTTGGTGTCGACGAAGACTTCGACGTGACCATCGCCCATCAGGATGTTGCACGAACCTTGGTGAACGGCGAACCAGTCACGGGTGTCTTGCAAGTAGAATCCGTTGCCGGTCGAACCGGTCGGGGCTGCACAACCGGCGGTCGTCGGTTGGCCACGCTCACACGTTTGTTGTGCGGCCAGCGAAACGCCCGAGCCGATCAGGTCCAAGTTCTTTGCACCGTCGTTCCAGAAAGCCGGACCGTCGTTGAAAGCTTCGGTCAGCAGCGAGCCGGCCGGGATGTATTCGACACTGTCGGAGGTGCCCAGGGCGGTACCGAAGGTGCCCGACGGGTCGTGCGAAATGGTGGCGGCCATGATGGCTTCGTCGACGTCGCCGGGGGCTGCACAGCCGATGAATCCGATGTTGCTGCTGCTGATGCGGCTACGCTCCAGAACGTTGACGCTCAGCGGGCCGGTCGTTCCGGCCAGCCCCTTGAATCCGCCGGTGGTCGCGGTGGTCAGGACCGGAGGCGAAACCGAGGTGTCGGTGTCGGTGCGGACCATGCCGCGGACCAAGTGCCAGCTGGCGGCGTAGTTGGTGTTGTAACCGTTGGTCAGGAAGTGGCGCGAGATCAGCTCGGCTCGCTCGTCGGTCAGCGGGTCGGTGCTGGCAAAGGTGGTGCCGCCACCGGTTCCCGAGATGCCTTGCCAATCGGCAGCACCGCAAACGCCGGCGCTCAGGCGAGCAAGCGGGGCACCGTCTTTGTTGTCGGACGTGTCTTTACCGTACAAGTCGTTCAGCTTTTCCGAACCCTTCAGCGGGTTGGACGGGTCCAGCGACTCGTTCATGTTGGCATCGCCAACGTTGACCAAGTCGGCAACCCAGCCGTAGGTGTCCATGCATCCGTCGCGACGGAAATCGCTGGCACCGCTGCAGAACGTGCCGCCGGGGCTGCGGACGCTGTACTTGTACAGGCCGATGCCGACGTTCTTCAGGTTGGCTTGGCACTGAGCCGCGCGGGCGGCTTCACGTGCACGGGTGATGGCCGGCAGCAACAGTGCAGCCAACAAGGCGATGACGGCGATCACCACCAACAATTCGATCAGGGTGAAACCTGATTTTTGTTGAGATTTCATGAAGGTTCTCTTGGTAGTTTCTCTGGACTTGGACACACGTCCGGGCCCAGAATGGGGTGTCACAGGGAGGAATGCGGCGTGGAACACTGGTTTCGTCCGGTCCGTCGGTAGCGGGCCTGGCGAACGTTCTGCGTCGCGTCCTCTTTTGTTATTTGGATGTATGAAAAATCGTTCGTGTCATGTTCAGCGGCACATCGAAGCGGAACGTCGCCTCCACGGCCAAGGTTTGGGTCAGGGTTCGATGCAGGTGAGGGCTCCTTGTCAAAGGTGATGGGGGGAGAGTTGTTCGGTCGTCAAGGCGAGCAAGCCTGGGGTGGCTTCTTCTGGATCCGCGGTGGGCATGTTTTGGTCGCCGGTCGGCGGGTTAGTTCTGTTCGCCTTTGCTGGTCAACGTGTAGTAACTGGCAAGCGTCAGGTCCGTGGTTTCTTCCTCGGCACTGGTCCACATCCCGGTGACCGCGGGAAAGCCGTTGTTGATGAAGCCGTCGCCGTTCTTGTCGGTGATGCCGTGGACCGAACCGTCGGCCATCAACACATTCACCACGCCGCTGTGAATGGGGGCCATGCCCCGGTAATCTTGGCGAGTTTCGTAGTTCCAGCTTCGCAGCCATCCGCTAGCACCCGTCCGCGTCGTACCGGCTGGAAAACTTGGGATCTGAAGCACACCCGACTTCGACGGGGCCGACGGTGTTTCCACGTGATGAACGGGCATCCCAACCATCGGCACGGTGAACGGTGTCCCTGACAACAGTTCGCCCGCGGATGAGGTCATGATGCCGCCGTAGGATGCATCTGCCAAAAGAGGAACCGTGCTGATGGCCGCACGACCGCTGTCCAGCAAACGTGTGGTTAACGGTCCTCGGGTCACATGGCGTCCACGAGGATCTGCATCGCAGCCGGCCGCATCCAATTGGGGATTGCCATCGGCATCCAACCGAAACTCGCTGCGGGTCAGGAACCAAGACGCGGCAAAGTTCGTGTTGTAGCCTTCTTCCAACATTTGAACGCGAACCAGTTCGCTGCGTTCATCCGACCCGGGTGCGAAGCCGCCTTCGGCGATGCGTCGGGCGATGTTTTTGACTTCGACGCCCATTTCGTCGACGTAACCGGGGTTGCCCAGTCGGTCGTTGCAATTATCCGTTACGAATGCTGTCAGCGGAGAATCCAGGATCTGGTGGATCGCTTTGGATGTCTGGGCACCGTTGCTGGGACAACGTAACTCCGACGCCAGGAAGCCTCGTTTGACCATGTCGGCGACCCAGCCGATTTCCGTCGGCACACCGTCACGTTCGAAATCAAAACTGCCGCTGCACAAAGCCCCGCTGGGATCCGCCGCCGCGCGGCTGGCCATGCCGATGCCGAATTGCTTCAAGTTGTTTTGGCACTGGGTGCCACGTGCCGCTTCGCGAGCGCGAGAGATCGCTGGCAACAATAACGCCGCCAAGATGCCGATGATGGAGATCACCACCAGCATTTCGATCAGCGTAAAACCGGTTCGCCCAAAACGACGTTGCGGTCGTTGGGCCTTACAATCTGTCACGTTCAATCGGGAACCGCCTGCGGAAGAATACATACGTCCGGTCATTCGGGCCGTAATTCAAACGCAGCCCCGTTGACGTGCAACGGGCAATTGCCGATCTCACAAGTTCTTAACGCAATCTTTAGCGTGCCCTCGTATTGACAGCAGGCTCAAAGTGAAGGTGTGCTTTGATGGATGAAGGTGCACTTGTGGAACCCTCCAGCCCCTTTGGAAGGCGGTAACGGGGGATGGCTTCACTTTGGGCCGTCGCAGAAGTTGCCGTGTTGACTGTGGCGACCGAAAGTTTCCCGCTGGCGGCCAGTTTGTGGCCGTTTGTTCATTGATGGCGGCGCCGCAAATCTTCATCTTTCAAAACTCCCTCGAACCACCTGATCCAGGCGAACTTTGACATGTCCGTGCCCAGCTTTGACGATCCGAACCGCTATCCGACGTCGGTGCGTCTGAAGCAGCTTCAGCTGCAGAAGCTGAACCGGACGTTGGCCGCGTTGGTCGATCGCCCGTTTTATCGCCAGCGCCTGACGTCGCTGACATCGGCTGGACTGAAATTGCCGCTCTCGGATCTCAGCCAGCTGGAACAGTTGCCACTGTTGCGAAAAGAAGAACTGGTTCCCGAACAGCCGGGGCAGCCGGCGAAGATTTTCGATCTGCCGTCAATGCACGACTACGTTCGCATCCACCAAACCAGCGGCAGTCGCGGGTGGCCGATGCCGGTGTTTGATACTGCCGAGGACTGGGATTGGTGGATCGATTGTTGGCAGTATGTATTGGACGCCGCGGGCGTGACGGAGCGTGATGTCGCGATGATGGCGTTTTCGTTTGGGCCGTTCATCGGATTCTGGACGGCCAATGATGCGCTGATTCGACGTGGTGCATTGGTGGTGCCCGGCGGCGGTCTATCCAGCGAAGCCCGGCTAAAGATGATTCTGCAACATCGGTGTACGGTCGTTTGTTGTACCCCCACTTATGCCCTGCACCTTGCCGGGGTGGCCGACGGCGACGGCGTCGATCTGGCGGCGTCCGATGTTCGGACGGTGATCGTCGCCGGTGAACCGGGTGGCAGTTTGCCCGCGGTCCGCCAGCGAATCGAATCCGCGTTCGGAGCCACCGTGGTCGATCATGCCGGTGCCAGCGAAGTCGGCGCCTGGGGGTGCGGCGATGCCAACGGGGCCGGCATGCATGTGATCGAAACGGAGTTCATTGCGGAACGCTTGGTGATCAATGATGACGATTCGTGGCGAAAGGCCGATGACGGCGAAACCGCGGAATTGGTTCTGACCAATCTGGGACGCCTAGGCGGACCCGTTTTGCGGTATCGCACGGGGGACTTGGTACGGGGCATACAAAACCACGACCAAGCTTGCCCGTTTTTGTGGCTCGACGGCGGCGTGCTGGGGCGAGCCGACGACATGCTGATTGTTCGTGGTGTCAATATTTTTCCCAGCAGTATCGACACCATCGTTCGAGAGATTGAACCCGCCGGTGAATACCGCGTGACGGTGACGCGGAGAGAATCAATGGATCAACTAAAGGTTGAGATCGAAACATCGACCGAGCGCATGGACCAAATCCGTACCGCCTGTCGCGACCGATTGGCGATGCGGGTGGACTTGGTGGCGGCGGTGCCGGGCAGCCTGCCACGATTCGAAGCAAAGGCCAAACGTTGGGTGGATCGACGCACGGACTAGGCGATGATCGCGTGGACGTGCCAAACCCGGCGCACCGATACCGTCGTTGTGATGTTGTGCATTGCACTGACGGTGCTGGGCCGCTTTACGAGAAGAGCCCGCTTTACAGCAAGATCGAACTTTCGCGAAACGAGAGTCCCATGACCACGACGAGACCCCTGTGATGACGTCTGAACCACAACGAAACAGTGAAAGCAGCAACGCCACGCCGACGGAGATTCGTCGTGACGGGGAAGCTGCGATTTGCATCGTCTGGTCTGACCAGCAGACGACCCGTTGGACGGCCAAGGAACTGCGTGACCGGTGCCCCTGCGCAACATGTCGAGAAAAGCAGCGGGCAAGCGATTTGGATTCGTCGTCCGCTACTGGGCCGATCGCCCTGCCCGTACTGAGTGCCGCGGAGGCGCGGCCGTTGACCATTGTGGCGATGCAACCGGTCGGGACCTACGCCTACAACATCGCATTCAGTGATGGTCACAACAGCGGGATCTATACGTTTGATCGGCTGCGGCGGGACAATCTCGATGATGCCCAGACCCCTTGAGCGATTATCTGTGCGATCATCCGGTGGTTTAGTGGGGCTTGGGGCGATGTTGATCCGGCCAGGGACGTGCCGATACAACAGTCGCGACCGACGCCACGTTCGACTTCGGTTTTCATTGATCTGACCTGCGACATCGAGCCGACAAGCATGTTCCTGACGATTCTTGCACTGCTTGCCGGTGGCGTTTTATTGGTCCTGGGCGGGGAACTGGTCGTTCGTGGTGCGTCGCAGTTGGCGTTCGCCGCGCGTCTTTCACCGCTTTTTGTCGGATTAACGGTCGTGTCTTTTGGGACCAGTGCGCCGGAGCTGGCCGTTTCGGTGCTGACCGCTCTGCAAGGTCAGGCCGATATCACGGTCGGCAATGTCATCGGCAGCAACCTGTTCAACCTGTTGATGATCGTCGGGCTGTCGGCCGCATTCGTTCCGCTGGAAGTACGCAGCCAAGTCGTGAAATTCGATTTGCCTGTGATGATCGCCGCGGCCGTATTGATGTACCTGCTCAGCGACAACTTGAACCTGTCACGCATCGATGGGTGCGTGTTTCTGATTTTTCTGTTCGTTTATTTCACCGTTTCCTTTCGACTGGGCCGACGCCAGTTCGAATCGGATGCGGCTCGGGACACGTCACAGACCGATTCCGACGATTCCGATGCCGCCGCCCCGGTGGATGATCCGTCGTCGCCCCTGGTTTGGCGGGTGATCAAGAACCTGTTCATCTTGGCGGTCGGCATCACACTTTTGGTCGTCGGTTGCCGCCTGTTTGTTGATGCCAGCGTCGCGATCGCTCAGCGGTTCGGAATGTCGGAAGCATTGATCGGTTTGACGATTGTTTCGGTCGGTACGTCGCTGCCAGAATTGGTTACCAGTGTCATGGCCAGTTTGAAAGGCCAACGCAGCATCGCCATTGGCAACGCGGTGGGCAGCACGACGTTGAACATCCTGGCCGTGTTGGGCGTGACCGCCGTGGTCGCACCGGCTGGAATTCCGGTCGCCGAAAAGCTATTCGCCAGCGACCTGCCGATGATGATCGGCAGCTGTGTTTTGATTTGGCCTTTATTCGCGACGTCCAAACGCGTGTCGCGGTTGGAAGGCCTGTTTTTGTTGCTGGTCTATGCGGCCTACATGGCGTACTTGATTTATCAGCAAGTCAGCCAGAATGCCGTGGCGGTTCCCGCCTAGCGGTTGCGTTTGTTTTTCGCGGCTTTTCGCTGCACGTCGGCCATCGCCTTTGCTTCGGCCTCGGCGTCAAACTTTGGATTTGCCGTCGAAGGCACCGGTGCATCGGTTCGTTCGCGCCAGCGGATCATGGCTTGGTGCAATTGGGCAGCCTTGTCGGGCATCGAATCCGCCAAGTTCTTGGTTTCCCCGATATCGTCCTTCAAGTTGTAAAGTTCCAAGTCTCCGGATTCAAAGTACTCGTGCAGTTTCCAATCGCCCTGGCGGATGATCCCGCACGGTCGAGTTCGAAACAGCGGGTCACGTTGTTCGTCGACGTTGGAATAGCCTTGAAGGTAAGCCGGGAAATGCCAGAACAACGCTCGACTGGCCAACGTTTGACTTGGCTCGGTCAGCATCGGCCACAAACTGACACCATCCAACGATTGGTCATCCGATCGTTCCAGTCCGGCAATGTCCAGAATCGTGGGGTACCAATCCAGTTGGGAAACCGGTGTGTCGATGCGTCGTCCGGCCGTCACCTGTCCCGGCCAGCGGACGAACATGGGCACACGGATTCCGCCTTCGTAATACGTGCCTTTGTATCCTTTCAGCGGATGCATGTCGGTGGCCGGACCATATCCGCCGTTGTCCGACGAAAACAAGACAACCGTGTTTTGGTCCAAATCGAGCTCGTTGATCGTGCGCATGATTCGACCGATCCCTTGATCAACCGCTTCGATCATCGTCGCCATGGCAACATGTTGGTGCAATTCACCCGCTGGCTTCGATTCATACTTGGCAACCAGTTCACGTTTGGCAATCAGCGGAGTGTGAACGGCAAAGTGCGTCAGGTACAGCATCCACGTCTGATCGGCCGAGCGACGGATGAACTTGACCGCTTCGTCGCTCAATCGATCCGTCAGGTACTCGTCCTCCGGTGCATCGTCTAGTCCGGGGGCGTTCGGGTGCGGCGGATAGTATCCCTTTGGCGGGCTGCCCGAGTGGGAACCGCCGACGTTGATGTCGAATCCATATTGGGTCGGATCATCGCTCAGGTGCCACTTGCCCATCAATGCGGTTTTGTAGCCTGCCGCATGCAGACGCTGTGGCCATGTCGTGATGGACGGGCGCAACGTGTCGGTGCCCGGGACGTGCAGCAATCGTCGGTGCTGGGCTTTACCACGCGGGCCGGTTCCCACGTTGAAGATTTCGTGACGTGGCGTGTACTGGCCCGACATCAAGCAGGCGCGAGACGGTGCACAGTTGGCCGCACCCGCGTACGCGTCGGTGAAGACGGTGCCCTGTTCGGCCAGCCGGTCCAAGTTCGGGGTTTCGAAAAAATCGCTGCCCATGAATCCACAGTCTCGCCAACCGAAATCGTCCAGATAGATCACCAAGATGTTGGGTCGGTCGGACGGCCGCTGGGCCGCCCCGGCTTGGCCCACGCAAAGGCAGCTCAAAGCGGCCAGCGTCGCGACGGAGATTCGGAGAAACGTGGCGGGAATCTGGATCATGGCAGGAATCTCGGGGTGGAACGGGGGGCAGCTTTGCCCGGCGGGCCCGCTGGGCAACGTTGATCGATATCGTCGCGATGGATCTGCGTCGGAGGCAATCGCCGGTGTTTGCGGTCGGTTATCGGCCGATTTGATGGCTGTTCGTTCAATCGGGGCGAGCCGGACGATTCGATCCCAAGCGGTCAATTCGGCCAAAGCAGCGCAATCGGGGGCGAACCGGTGGGATGCCCCGGACAAGAGACGGCTAACGGAGCGAAACGGCCCGTCGACGGCCAGTTCGCGGTCCGCACCCTACGCAATGGATAGGGTAGCGTGATATCCTGCCCGGAATTTTGCATACCGCTGGTCTTCACGACCAATCTCTCGCTTTGATTTTAGGTGTTCTGTGCCACGTCGCGACGACATCAAGAAAATTCTGTTGATCGGTAGCGGGCCCATTGTCATTGGACAGGCTTGCGAATTCGATTATTCCGGGACCCAGGCCTGTAAAGCCCTACGCGAAGAGGGTTACGAGGTGGTTCTGGTCAACAGTAACCCCGCGACCATCATGACCGACCCCGCCACCGCGGATTCGACCTATATCGAACCGTTGACTTGGCAGGTTTTGGAAAAGGTCATCGCCAAGGAACGTCCCGACGCTCTACTGCCCACACTGGGCGGTCAGACCGGTTTGAACGTGGCGATGGATCTGGAAGCCAACGGTGTGCTGGAAAAGTACGGCGTGGAAATGATCGGCGCTCGGGCCGACGTGATCGACAAGGCCGAGGCGCGGGACAAGTTCAAGGCCGCGATGGAAAAGATCGGCTTGGACGTCTGCAAAGGTTTCACCGTGCACACCTTGGAAGAGGCCCGTGCGGCGATGGAACAAGTCGGGCTTCCCGCAGTCGTCCGGCCCAGCTTCACGATGGGCGGCAGCGGTTCGGCAATTGCCTACAACAAAGACGATTTTGACGCTCTGGTCCGCAACGGTTTGGACCAGTCGCCGGTGACGGAGGTCTTGATCGAAGAGTCCATCATCGGTTGGAAGGAATACGAGATGGAAGTCGTCCGAGACATGGACGACAACGTGGTCATCATCTGCAGTATCGAAAACTTTGACCCGATGGGCGTCCACACCGGTGATTCGATCACCGTCGCCCCGGCCCAAACACTGACCGACAAAGAATACCAACGGATGCGCGACGCCAGCTTGGCGGTGATGCGTGAAATCGGCGTCGAAACGGGCGGCAGTAACGTCCAGTTCGCGATCAATCCGAAAACCGGCCGGATGATCGTCATTGAAATGAACCCGCGGGTCAGCCGGTCCAGTGCCCTGGCCAGTAAAGCGACGGGGTTTCCGATCGCAAAGATTGCCGCCAAGCTTGCCGTGGGTTATCGCTTGTGGGAAATCCCCAACGACATCACCCAGAAAACGAAAGCATGTTTCGAACCGACGATCGACTATGTGGTGACGAAGATCCCGCGTTTCGCGTTCGAAAAATTTCCCGACGCCGATGCCACGCTGACCACGCAAATGAAAAGCGTCGGCGAAACGATGGCGATCGGTCGGACGTTCAAAGAATCACTTCAAAAAGCGCTGCGTGGTCTGGAGATCGGCGCCTTCGGTCTTGGCTGCGACGGACGCGACCTCTGGGGAACCGAAGACCAACCGAGCAACGATGAAATTCGAGCCAAGTTGACCGTCCCCGGCGCCGAACGAATTTTCCACATTCGTTATGCGCTGAAGTCCGGTATGACGATCGATGAGATCTACAAACTGACTCATATCGATCGCTGGTTCTTGGACCACATTGCCCAAATCGTTGAACGCGAAGAATGGCTGGGCACGGTTGGATCGTTGGAATCGTTGACCGCGGATCAAATGCGTGACGCCAAACGCGACGGTTTCTCCGATCGCCAGCTGGCCAAGCTGACCGGTACGAACGAAGTCAAGGTCCGCGCACGCCGCCTGGAACTGGGTGTCCGGCCGGTCTTCAAGAGTGTCGATACGTGTGCGGCGGAATTCGAAGCCTACACGCCGTACTATTACAGCACCTATGAAACCGAAACCGAATTGCCCGGCAAATCGGACAAGAAACGGATCGTGATCTTGGGCGGTGGTCCCAACCGGATCGGCCAAGGAATCGAGTTCGATTACTGTTGTTGCCACGCCAGCTTCGCCGTCAAAGACATCGGCTATGAAGCGATCATGGTCAACAGCAATCCGGAAACGGTCAGTACCGACTACGACACGTCGGACATCCTGTTCTTTGAACCGCTGACCATCGAAGACGTGTTGAACATCTGCGACGCGACCGAGCCGGACGGAGTGATCGCACAGTTCGGCGGTCAAACACCGTTGAACCTGGCCCGCGGGCTGCAAACCGCCGGCGTTCCGATCATCGGAACCAGCGTCGATACGATCGAGGCGGCCGAGGATCGCGAACTGTTCCAACAACTGATCGAAGAATTGGGCTTGCGCCAGCCGCCCTCGGGCATCGCACGAAACATGTCCGAAGCCAAACGCGAAGCCAAACGCATCGGCTATCCGGCCCTGGTGCGTCCCAGCTTTGTTCTGGGCGGTCGGGCGATGGAAATCTGTTATGACCAGTCACAGTTCGAACGATATGTGGCCGAGGCCTTCATCGTCGCCGACGGACAACCCGTGCTGATCGACTCGTTCCTGGAAGACGCCATCGAAGTCGATGTCGACGCGGTCGGCGATGGCACCGATTGTGTGATCATGGGAATCATGGAACACATCGAAGAAGCCGGTGTGCACAGTGGCGATTCGGCGTGCTGTATCCCGCCGTTCAGTTTGACCGAACAAACGATCGCGGAAATTCGTGACGCCACCGTGCGGTTAGCCAAGCGGATGAACGTCGTCGGGCTGATGAACATTCAATACGCGGTCAAAACCGAAGACGGCCAACCGGTCTTGTATATCTTGGAAGTCAATCCGCGGGCCAGCCGCACCGTGCCTTTCGTTGCCAAAGCCACGGGGGTTCCCGTCGCCGGCATTGCGACCAAAGTCATGAACGGAATCAGCTTGAAGGAACAAGGCATTCTGGACCAACCGGTGCCCAAGCATGTGTCGATCAAAGAAAGTGTGTTTCCGTTCCGCAAGTTTGCCGGTGTGGACATTGTCCTGGGACCTGAAATGCGGTCGACCGGCGAAGTCATGGGGATCAGCGACCAGTTTTCCATTGCGTTTGCCAAAAGCCAAATCGCCGCCGGCAATGTGTTGCCCGAATCGGGCAAAGTCTTCCTCAGCCTGAACGCCCGGCACAAACACGCCGTGGTCGACTTGGGACGGCGGCTTGGTGAACTCGGGTTTGAAATTTTGGCGACCGAAGGCACCGCCCAGCGGCTGGATGAAGCCGGGGTGCAGTGCACGCGTGTCCGGAAACTGGCCGAAGGGCATCCGAACCTGATCGACTTCCTGAAGAACGACGACGTCCAGCTGATCGTCAACACGCCCAGCGGCAAAGGAGCGCGAACCGACGAAGGTCGAATTCGTGCCGCGGCGGTTCAGTACGGGGTGCCCTGCATCACGACGTTGTCCGCAGCCGAAGCGGCGATCAACGCGATGCAAGCCATGCGGGAAAACCCGATCCAGGTCGAATCGCTGCAGAAACGCTACGCCGGCGCATCCTAGGACATCGCGAACCTCAGAATCGGTTCGTCTTGGCAGGTGCGGGCAACGCCCGTTCGCGGCAACGGAGCGACAGGTTTTCAACAGGCGACATGCGGTATCGCGACTCGGCACGGCGTCGTGCGGACATTTTATGAAGCCATTCTTTCGAAAACCGCTTCGCGGAACGGTCGCGAAATTTTGTACCGACCGGTGTGTCTGAGGCTTCGTGTTCGGGGCAATCGCGGGGGCAAATTCACGGCTGCAGCGTCCGAGATGCCCGGTCAGCTGCGTCGGGATTCGGCCGTTTTTCGGCTCCTTGGATGCCATTAAGGCGTGTGCAAATGCGCGCCGCGAACCGTCACAGCGGACCGCGGTGGATCCGGCATTCGATGTGCGCTGGGGCACGGCGACCTGCGGGGTGCGACAATTTAGCGTCGCATCCACTGCGGTAGTGTTCGGATGCGAAGGAATCGCGTGAGCGAAAAAGTTCGCGGACTGCCCCGTTGCCCTTGGTTGACGCAGTCCGTGCGATCCATAAACTTTGCCCAGCTTGCCAGCTAGGCGGGCATTCCACTACTTCATTTGTGTAGAGAGTGAATCAGATGATTCGAACGATTATGGCCTTGACCCTGTTGGTCGCCGCTAGCATCGTCGCAGCCCCGCAAGCCGACGCTGGTTTGTTCGGACGGTTCTGCAAGAAAGACGCTTGCTGCCCCGAGCCGGTTTGCTGCGAGCCTGCTCCTGTTTGTGCTCCCGAGCCGGTTTGCGCTCCTGAGCCCGTTTGCTGCCCCGAGCCGGCACCGGTTTGTGCTCCTGAGCCAGTTTGCGCTCCCGAGCCGGTTTGCTGCCCCGAGCCCGCACCGGTTTGTGCTCCTGAGCCCGTTTGCTGCGAACCCGCCCCGGTTTGCGCTCCCGAGCCCGTCTGCTGCGAACCTGCTCCGACCTGCTGCCCGGCTCCCAAGAAGCACTGCGGACTGTTCGCGAAGCTGAAGGCAAAGTTTGCCGCTCGCAAATCGTGCTGCCCCGATCCTTGCTGCTACTAATCGGCACAGGATTGGCTTTGGCGCCAATAGCGAAATAAACGGGCCGGCGGTTTGAATCGCGGTCCGTTTTTTTATGCGCCCACAGGTCGGAAAATCGCTGATCGGGACGCCCCGGACCTGATCCGATGGTCGGCTGGCGCTGGGGCGTCACGATGGTTCTAAGCCGTCACAGATTGTCGTAAGCTGATCGGTTCGATCCACCCGATTTTTCTTACCCGCTCGATTTGCTTGACGACGACATGTCAAAGAAGACGGACGCCTCCGACGCCGAATCTGATCAGCCATCGATCGACCCGTCCAATTTACGTTTGTTGGTCGTCGACAACGAAGCGGCGCACGCTCGTGCGATGACGGACAGTTTGGAAAAGGTCGGGTACCAGTGCGATGTCGCCACCAGTGGTCCGGAAGCGGCCAAGCGGATTGAAAGCGATGTGTACGACATCATCGTGACCGACATGGTGATGAACGATGTCGACGGGATGCAGATCCTTTCGCTCGCGCGGCAAAAACTGCCCGACAGCGAAGTCATCATGGTCACCGGCCATGCCACCGTGCCCGTCGCCGTCGAAGCGATGCAAATCGGTGCGTTCAATTTCTTAGAGAAACCGATCACGCCCAACCGGTTGCGTGCGATCGTGGCCAAGGCGGCCGAACAGGTCGGGCTGAAACGTCAAAACACCGAACTGCGGCAGCGTTTGGACGAACGTTTCGGCTTCGAAGGCATCATCTATACCAGCAAGAAGATGCAGACGGTCATCGATCGTCTGCGACGCATTGCGGCCACCGATGCCACCGTGTTGATCACCGGCGAAAGCGGGACCGGCAAGGAGATGATCGCCCAGGCGATTCATCAAAACAGCCCCCGCCGGAACAAACGGATCGTCGCCATCAACACACGTGCGGTCAGCGAACAGTTGGTCGAAAGCGAGTTGTTCGGCCACGTCAAAGGTTCCTTCACCGATGCGGTGTCCGATCGCGAAGGCGCTTTCCAGTACGCCAACGGCGGCACACTGTTTCTGGACGAAGTCGGCGATATGCCGATGAGCACGCAGATCAAACTGCTGCGGGTGTTGGAAGAAAGTCAGATCACCCGCGTCGGTGACAATAAACCGATCAAAGTCAACGTGCGTCTGGTCAGTGCTACCAACCGGCCGCTGGAGGAAATGGTCGAAGCCGGAACGTTCCGCAACGACTTGTATTTCCGGCTGAAGGTCGTGACCGTGGAACTGCCCCCGCTTCGCGACCGACGCGACGACGTGATTCCGTTGATGGATCACTTCCGCAAGTATTTCTTGCGACGCCACGACAAATCCACCGCACACTTCACTCCCGCGGTGACCAAACGTTTCTTTGCGTACGACTGGCCCGGGAACGTACGCCAATTGCGCAATTTCGTCGAAACCATGGTGGTCCTGGATACCGATCAGTCATTGGATGTTGACGACTTGCCGCCGGAATTGATGGGCGAAGGCCAGGATGATTCCGGCGAAATCGTCGTCGCCTCCGGCGGTCCAAGTGACTTGATCGGCCAACCGCTCAGCCAGATCGAACGGTGGGCGATCGAGGAGACGTTGAAGCTGACCGGCGACAACCGCGAAGAAGCCGCCAAGATTTTGGGTATCGGTGCACGAACCCTGTACCGTCGATTGGACCAATACAAGAACGACGAAGAAGCCTGACGCCAGGCCGTTGATGTCGGCGATCGGGGGATGTCAGGGGATGGCGTCCGACCCTTTCATTCATGGACCGAATTGCAAAAGGCTGTCACGTGTTCCAACCGGCCGAGGGTTACGAGATCGTCGCGCAAACGCGATGTTCCGCCACCAGTTCCGAATATCGCTTGGTGTTGGGCGCCACCGGAATTCCGTTCGAATTGGTTCGTCAGCAACGGACGTGGTACCTGGTCGTTCGCAGCGAAGACGCGCCACGCGCGCTGGCCGAACTGGGCGAGTACCAACGCGAAGAATCGGCCACCGGTCACCCGTCGTCGCCAGTGGATGCACCATCCAGCATCGTTCGCACCGGATCGCTTTTCGGTGTCGTCGTATACTGCGTGGTATTGATGTTGGTTGCCTATCTGACCGCCAAGCATGCTCTGGGACACGACTGGTACTTGGCCGGGCAGATGAGTGCTGCCGATGTCATCGCCGGGCAGTGGTATCGAACCGTGACCGCGCTGACACTTCACGTGGATCCGGGGCATCTCGGATCCAATTTGGTTTACGGTTCGGTGTTCGGATTCATGGCATCTAGGATTCTGGGCGCCGGTCCGGGTTGGTTGGTCGTCTTGTTGGGCGGTGCTTTGGGCAACGGGATCAATGCCTTGCTGCGACCGGCCGAACACGTTTCGATCGGGGCATCGACGGCGGTGTTTTCGGCGTTGGGGGTGATCTTGGCGCACGCGGTCGTTTCGACCCCGCGCGGATCGGAAACGCGTCCGCTGGTGCGATGGGCGCCGGTCATCTGTGGGCTGATTCTGTTCGGCTACCTGGGCATCGGCGACGAACGCACCGATGTTGGCGCACACGCCGCAGGCATGGTGGCGGGATTTTTCCTAGCCCTGCCGCTGCTGCGAGTGTCCGATCGTTGGTTGGATTCACGACTGGTGACCTGGGCAGCCCTGGGGATCGGCGTGTCGCTGATCTCCGTTTGTTGGGTGATCGCGCTTTGGGTCGCCAAGCAAGGCGTCGCGATCAGCTGATGATGCGATCCCCAGACATGGGCCGGCCGATGCTTGACGTTTCATGTTGTTGCCCGTCACACTACGTTGTCAAAAGTATTCAACCGCGCCCGTGGCACAATTGGATAGCGCGTCGGCCTCCGGAGCCGAAGGTTGTGGGTTCGAATCCCGCCGGGCGTATTGGATTCTCAGGTCTTCTGTGGCCTTGCGGTTGTCTCCGAAACCGCGTCGTTGTCTGTCGCACCTTGCAACGTGATGAACGTGTTTCGCCGACGCTATCATGACGGCCATGATGGGCTTCTAGGCGGTAACAAGTGCACCTGTGATGGGAACAGTTCCGATGAAAAGTTTGGTGTCGGCGGGATGTGGGTTGGCGGTCCTCTTGCTTGTGACGGCTCGTGTCGGCATCGCGCAGGAACAGGACGATCCGAATCGCACTCGACTGCAAGTCTCGCCATCGGGGCGTTGGCTGCAGCACAGCGACGGTCGGCCGTTTTTCTATCTGGGCGATACTGCTTGGGAGCTGTTTCACCGTTTGGATCGCCAAGAAGCGGAACGATATTTGGATGACCGGGCGGCGAAAGGCTTCACGGTGATTCAAGCGGTCGTCTTGGCCGAACGCGACGGCTTGGGGACTGCCAACGCGTATGGCCATACACCGCTGGTGGACAAGGATCCCGCGCGTCCCGACGTCCGCCCTGGAAACAACGATGATTACTGGGACCATGTCGATTATGTGGTCCAGGCCGCCGCGAAACGAGGTCTTGTGATCGGCATGTTGCCGACTTGGGGCAGTCATTGGTCCAGCATGGGCGGCGGAAAGTCACGCGTTTTCGATGTGGACAATGCCAGGCAATATGGTCGTTGGATCGCTGCTCGCTACGCCACCGATCCCATCATTTGGATCTTGGGCGGGGACCGTAACATCTACAACGATCAAGACCGCCAGATCGTCGAATCGATGGCCCAAGGTTTGCATGAAGGTGACCAAGGATATCACCTGATCACGTTCCATCCGCGTGGGCCAGGACGATCATCCGACTATTTCCACAACGCAACTTGGTTGGATTTCAACATGATCCAGTCTTCTCATGCGGCCAGAGATCATGACAACGGTCGCTTCATCCAACACGACTATGATCTTCGTCCGGTCAAACCGACGCTTGACGGCGAACCACGCTATGAACGCATCCCGGTGGGCTTCTACCTGAAGGGGATGAATCCGGACGACCGGTTCGATGACGACGATGTTCGTCAAGCGGCTTGGTGGGCCATGATGTCCGGCGCATGTGGCCACACTTATGGGAACAACAGTGTTTGGCAGATGTGGTCAACCGACGTCTCGCCGGCCATCCATGCCGATGTGCCTTGGCATCAGGCTCTGGATGATCCCGGCGCGGCCCAAATGGGATGGGTCAGGAAACTATTCGAACAACACGACTATCAGACCCTGCGTCCCGATCGCGAATTCATTGTCGATGCGCCGAAGCATGGCGGTGCTCACGTGCGCGGATTGCGATCCGACGATGGTGCACTGGCGATGGTCTATTCACCACAAGGTGAACCATTCATGATCGATGTATCACTGATGCGGCAACCACGGACGCGTGCATCTTGGTACGATCCCCGGACCGGTCGATCCCAAGTTTTGCATACGATGGACAGCGTTGCATTTCAAACGTTCACTCCGCCCAGCCATGGCCGCGGCAACGATTGGGTTCTGGTGCTGGAAAGCGTCAAATGAATGCGCCAGCGACGTCACAGGATCTTTCGGCGAACCATCAAATTCGACGCGTGATCTTGGTTCACGGACTGCTGGAACCGGCTTGGGCCCTGGGATTGATCGGCCGGTTTTTGAACCGACATGGGTTGAAGGTCGAATACTGGCACGACCGTTTGGCGTTTCGCCGATTGGACGAAAGTGTCGACCGACTGGCATCGACCATCGCTTCGGTTTCCAGCGATACGCCGAAAGACACCGCCTTGGTCACGCACAGTTTCGGCGACTGGGTTTCTCGTGCGGCGATCGCCAAAACTTCACATCATCGTGTCGGGGCCCTCGTGTCGTTGGCTCCGGTGATGAAGGCGGGTGTCTTGCCGACGTTGGCCTGGTGCGTCAGCCGAAACTTGATGCCGGAAATTGCCGTCATCATGAATGCCGAGCAAGCGCAAGCCAACTTGGACTGCGACCCGGATCTGCGTCGCTTGGTCATCTGGGCCAAGCCCGATGAAAGCTTGCGTCAATGCGATCTGAGCCACTTGTCAAACGTCACCGTTCGCCAAGTTTGGGCGACGCATTTGACGATCGTGTTACAACCGAATGTGCATCGAATGATCGGTTCGTTTCTTCAACGTTAATCTTTCGTGATCGCTTGCCGACCAAGCGATTTTGCAAATCTGCGGGGCTTCCGGCTTTCATCCCGGCGTTTTGTGGCTCCAAGGTCCTGCCTTAATCCGCCCCCAAGGGCGGATACGGCGGCCTGCGTCATCCGTTGCAAACCATGACAGTAGGAAACTGCGATATGCTGCGCCCGTGAACGGTTTGTTTCCACCGCGATTAATAACGGAGGTGTGGCGTTGGGGATTCCAAACATGGATCAGCGTAGTAGGAGTGCAAACGTGGCCGGCCAGGAAGTCAAGCGAAAGCTTTTTGTACTGGACACCAACGTCATCTTGCACGATTCCCAGTGCCTACGTTCATTCCAGGAACACGATGTGGTCATCCCCATCACGGTTCTGGAAGAATTGGACGGATTCAAGAAAGGCCACGGCGACATCAACTATCAGGCGCGAGCCTTTTTGCGGGTGCTGGATGAATTGACCGGCGATGTTCTGAACGGACAAGGTGCATCCCTGGGACAGGGCTACGGTCGGATTCGTGTGGTTTGGAAACAAGGGCGACACGAACGCATCAAACAAGCGTTCTTTCAAGATTCACCCGATCACCGTATCGTCGGTACGGCGTTGGAATTGTCCGATCATGAAGATCGACCCGTGGTGCTGGTGTCCAAGGACACGAACATCCGAATGAAGGCGAAAGCATTTGGCTTGGTCGCCCAAGACTACATTCGCGATAAGGTCGAAAGCGTTGACAAGCTTTACACCGGCAAACGTCGCGTGGAAATCGACGAAGCCGCGTTGGATCAGTTCTATGACAATGGTCATGCGGTTCCTGCGGAAACGGTTCCCGTCGATCCTCCGCCGGTTCCCAACGAAAACTTGATCCTGCGCAGCGGTGCCAAATCGGTTTTGGCATCGTACGACGATTCGAAAAAAGAATATCACCGCGTCGACAAGACGCGTTGTTATGGAATCACGCCCCGCAACGCTGAACAGTCATTCGCGTTGCACGCATTGGTGAACACCGAAATCCGATTGGTGACGCTCGCGGGCAAAGCCGGAACCGGAAAGACGCTGTTGGCTTTGGCCGCCGCCCTGCAACGGCGATCCGAATACCGACAGATTCTGTTGGCCCGACCGGTCGTACCACTTAGCAACCGTGATCTGGGATTCTTGCCCGGTGATGTGCACGCCAAGTTGGACCCGTACATGCAACCGCTGTATGACAACCTCGCTGTGATTCGGCATCAGTTCGATGAAAAGTCGCAAGAAGCACAACGCATCAATCAGATGCTGGAACTTGAAAAGTTGGTGATCACGCCATTGGCGTACATTCGGGGACGCACGCTGCAGCGGACGTTCTTTATCGTCGATGAAGCCCAAAACCTGACGCCACACGAAGTGAAAACGATCATCACCCGCGCCGGGGAAGGGACCAAGATCATCTTCACCGGCGACGTGAACCAGATCGACCATCCGTACTTGGACGCCTTGTCCAACGGGCTGAGCTACCTGATCAGCCGCATGACGGGACAATCGATCTATTCCCACATCACGTTGGAAAAGGGTGAACGATCCGAGCTTGCCGATCTGGCCACGGCGTTGCTGTAGAACCGGGACTTTCGGCCATGCGATCCGGGCTGGGATTGTTTGTCGGCGACCGTTTGAACAAGCCTTTGTCGATGGAGTGTGCGGGTTGTAATGATTGGCGTTGTTGTTCGGATCGCGGCATCGACTTTGGATGTTGCCCTGCACCGTTGTCGTCCGAACAATCGGAAAGGTTTGCGGGGCAGGAAGCCCGACATGCCACATTCTTGTGGGGGGGATTCGCCGTTTGAATTCATAACCTAGACTCCCAATGACGACATTGTCACACAGCGATGAAGGCGTGGATCGATGGTGATCACGCCTACCACCGATGGGCAGGACGGCTTTGATGGGGCGGCCTGATTGCATCCTTTGCCCACGAGACAATCACGAAATCAACGGACGAAAAATTCAGTGCCGCAAAAATCGCCACAAAGAGATCCATTTGCGATCGCAAAGGAAGCTTTGCGTTTGGTGGGTGAATTCAGCACACCGCCGACGCCGGAGATCTATGAGGTCTGGTACCGCTACATCGAAGGTGCCGACGACGCGATGTTGGAACAGTTGAACCACGCGGTCAACGATGCAAAGTCCGTCAGCGTGGATCTGTTGGCGTCGCTGCATCAACAGTTTTGTGTCGAGGGACAGGAAACCGGCGCCAGTATCGGGGATGCGTTGGCTGCCGAATTGTCCAAGCTGCAAACCATCGTCTTGAAGCAGAAGGACGCGGGATCCGAATTTGGTGATTCCATTCAGCAGGCCAGCGATATTCTGAAGACCGAAGACCAGAATCGCGACCGACTGATCGCGTGCGTCGCCAACCTTGCCGATGGCACCGTCAAAATGCAGCGACAGCTTGACGACATGGCCGGAAAGCTGGACGAAGCCCAGCGACAAGTCTGTCATTTGCAAGCCGATTTGGAAGCTTCGCAACGCGGCATGATGACCGATCACCTGACCGGTGTGGGGAATCGACGTTTCTTCGATTCGCTGATCAAAAAGACGGTCCAGACGTTTGATCCGGATGCCGGCGAGATCTACTTGGTCCTATTGGACATGGATCGCTTCAAGCAGATCAATGACACGCACGGGCACGAAGGCGGCGATCAAGTCATACGTTTCGTTGCATCGGAGCTTGTCAGTTGCCGCAGTGATTCGTCCGTTGCACGGCTTGGCGGCGATGAGTTTGCGGTGTTCGTACGCACCAACAACCGTGACGAAATCTTGCGTTACACCGAACAAATCCGCGAACACTTGGGAAGCCAACAGTTGCAGCTTCGCAACAGTGGTCAAGTGATTTCGGGAATCCGGTTTTCGCTGGGCGTTTCACGGTTGCGGTCTAGCGACGACGAAGTGACCTGGTACACCCGCGCCGACAACTTGTTGTATCAAGCCAAGGATTTGGGGCGGAACCGCGCGGTGGTGGAAAAATTCGCTGCGACGGTCTGATCACCGGACCGGCGAATCAGCTTTCCGCTTGGCTGCCATGGACTTCGCGAGGCACATATCGACCGGCAAGGTCTTCGGCATAGTGCTCCGCCAGGACTTCTTCGAACTGTTCTCTTGATCGCAGACGTGCAAAAGCCAAACGGACCGCTTCGTGATTCGGATGGCACTGCGAATACTTGATACAGAACTTTCGCATCAGCAACGGTGCTCGTTCGGCCGTGTAAGTTGATTCGCACAATGAAAAATGGTCGCGCATCACCGATGCTTGACGATGCAATCGCGGCGGATCGGGCAACGGTTTGCCTTCGGCCAAAGTGCGGGCTTGTTCAAAGATCCAAGGGTTTCCAATGGCACCTCGCGCTACGGTGACACCATCGATGCCGGTTTGATCGATCATCCGCAGCGCATCCTCCGCGGCGAACAAGTCGCCACTGCCCAGGATCTTGATTCGGTCGCCGACGTGCTGTTTCACCTCGGTCAGAAATTCCCAACGACTCGGGCCGATGTACCGTTGCTCCACCGTCCGGCCGTGAACGGTTGCCGCCGCCAAGCCGGCAGAGATCGCGCCGTCCATGATTTCGAAGAAATGGTCGCGTGATTGTTGGCTATCGTCGATTCCCCGCCGCATTTTGACGGTCACCGGGATGGAATCCGGAACCACGTCGCGGGTCCGACGCAGGATTTCAATCGCAACCTTGGGCTGTGACAGATGAAAGCCGCCCCGGCATCGCCCCAAGACCTTTTTGACCGGACATCCAAAATTCACGTCGATGATGTCAAAACCCGCTTCGACCATCTTGGCCGCCCCGGCAGAAAACTGTTCCGGTTCGGCCCCCATCAGCTGGCCACCCACCGGCGGTTCGCTCGGGTGGATGTCCAGGAAGTGCTTGGTTTTTTGCCGTTTTTGAAGAGCCAGCAGGAACTGGTCCAGCATCACTTCGCAAATCGTATAACTGGCCCCGTGACGGCGTGCGATCACCCGCATGGGCAGATCGCTGTATCCCGACAACGCGGCTTGGACGACGGGGAAACCGATCGACACGTTCCCGATTTTCAGTGGGCGTAGCTGAACCGCAGGACTCATCGATCTCGTTCGTTCCAAGGTGACCGCGGTCACCGACCGCTACACGAAAAGGTCGGCGGGCGTCATCATTCAGCCGTCGCCGATGTCAGATTCGATCGACCGGTGGCCGACCCCTCATTCTCAACCGTCACGATACAACGCTTCACGCATCGAACCAAGGCATTCTCAGACGCCAGACGCCATGAAAATCCAGCAGATCGAGTTCGGAAAAACCGCTGACCAGCAAGTCGTTTCCAAATACGTTTTGACCAACAGCCACGGCAACGAGGTCGGGCTGATGGACTGGGGGGCCAGCCTGTTGCAGGTCGTTGTGCCCGATCGCAGCGGCGAATCGGTCAATGTGAATTGTGCCTTTGATTCGCTGTCGCCCTACCTGGGACGCCATCCGTATTTCGGCAGCACGATTGGACGATTTTGTAACCGAATCGAACACGCCAAGTTCACGATCGATGATGTCGAGTATCCGCTAGACAAGAATCACGGTGATCATCAACTGCACGGCGGGGCCGACAACTTTTCACACCGTCTGTGGCGATCTGAATCGTTCCAAGAAGGCGATGAAATCGGGGTGCGATTTCGCCTGACCAGCCCCGACGGTGACCAGGGATTTCCGGGCACACTGACGGTGGTGTGCGAATACCGTTGGAATGATCGAAACGAATTGTCGTTCCACTACGAAGCCCAAACGGACAAGCCCACCCATGTGAATCTGACCAATCACAGCTATTGGAATCTCAGCGGCATGCACGCCGGCAAAGCGACCGATCACATCGTGCAAATCGAAGCCGACCAATGGCTGGACGTCGATGCCGATTTGATCCCCACCGGCAAGCTGAACGACGTTTCCGGCACGCCGCTGGACTTCCGCCAGCCCACCGCGATCGGCAAGCGTTTGGCGCAGTTGCCCGACACCAATGGTTATGACCACTGCTATGTCGTGCGTGGGAAAGCGGGGACTCTGCGACCGGCCGGACGTGTGATCGACCCTGCCAGCGGGCGAACGATGGATGTCGAAACGACCCAAGTCGGCATGCAACTGTATTCGGCAAACCATTTGCCCGGCGATGACAGCTCGGCCAAAGTCGGCGGCCACGAAGCGTTCTGTATGGAAACCCAGCACTATCCGAACGCGCCCAACCGCCCGATGTTCCCCACGACCCTGCTGGTTCCCGGCAGCACGCTTCGGGAAACGACGCTGCATCGTTTCGGCGTTCTCAGTGACTAGCGGCGACTTGTCGGGAACGGGGCAACGGACGCCGTTTCGCCAATTAGAATGTTCCGCATTCGCAAACGATGGTTCGGTGCGGCCACGCCAATTCGATTGATTTCGAATCGGGTCGATCGGCCTTTCGCCATCCGTGTTGCGGATCCATTGCCCTGCCCCACCCCTTTCCTCCCGACAAAATCACTGGTGTTCGATGCGTCGTTCAACCGCTCTGTTGCTGGTCTGTCTCGCGGCTTCTCTGGTCGCATCCGGTTCCGCGACCGCTCAACAGGATTCGCCCCCCCAGAAGGAAGCGTTTCTGACTCCGCCGGCTGATTCGCCCGACTACCGACTGTTGGGCGAATACGTCGGCTCGGTCACGGATCCGTCGGGCGATGACCAGACACTGGGGCTGCAGGTCCGACCGGTGGGAAATCGAGACTTCGATGGTCTGTTGTTCTCCGGCGGCTTGCCCGGCCAAGATGGTCACGATCCCGACGGGACTCGGGTCGAAGGCCTACGCTCGGGTGATCTGATGATCTTGACCGGGACCGACAAAGTTTTTGTGCTCGACGCCGATCAGTGCCGCGTCATGTCGGTCGACGGCCAAGTCCTCGGACAGCTTCAGCGGATCAAACGCACCAGCCCGTCTCTTTCGGCCAAGCCGCCGGCCGACGCGGTGGTCCTGTTCGACGGGACCGGCACGGACCAGTTCAAGCCCGGGGCGATGGACGATGACGGGTTCCTGAAGGTCGGCGCGGACATGCTGCCGTTGTTCCAGGACTTTGATTTGCACTTGGAATTCAAACTGCCGTACATGCCCAAAAGCGATTCCCAGGCTCGTGGCAACAGCGGCATTTACATCCACAGCCGATACGAATGCCAGGTGTTGGATTCTTTCGCCCAGCCGCGATTGTTCAATGGTTGCGGAGCGATCTATCGGTTCAAGGCTCCTGATCTAAACATGTGCCTGCCGCCACTGGTTTGGCAAACGTACGACATACGGTTTACCGCCGCACGCTGGAATGCCGACGGTTCCAAACGTCGCAACGCAAGGATCAGTTCCTGGTTGAACGGTGTCAAAGTCCAAGACGATGTGGAAGTCGTCGACAAGACCGGACACGGACAGCCCGAGGGACCGACGTTGTTGCCGACGAAGTTCCAAAATCACTCGGATCCCGTGCTGTATCGCAACATTTGGATCATCGATCGCGGGCTGTCCGTCGGCGACGATTTTCCGCCCGTTGTGCAAGCGGATGAGTCCAAGCAAGCCCAGACATCGCCGAGTAAGAAACAAGCGGCAAGCAAACAGGATGATTCCAAGCCGTCCGCCGAAGACGAACCAGCCAAGACGCCGGCGTCCGATTCGGAACCCCAGCCTTCAGCATCCCAGACCTCGGAGGCTGAATCCTCGGAGTCCAAACCTGCAAAGGCTCAGCCATCGGGTGACGACTCGGACGATTCAGGCCAAGCCAACTAAGCTTCCACCGACGTCTTTGTCGCTCGACGGACCTTCCGTGCAACACGGCATCAGCTGACCAAGCCCTTGGTGACCGTCATGAACACGTCCTCCAACGTCGGATCACGGTCGTGAAAGGACTTCATTTTCACGCCAGCTTCATGCATCTGGTCGATCAAATCGGCCAGCCCCTGATCGTCAGTTTCCAATTCGGCGACGACCGAAATGGGTTCCACATCCAGCGATCGCAGCCCCGGATGGCTCCGCAGGACTGACAGCCCGGCGTCCTGATTTTCGATGAAACGAATCTCCACGACTCGGTTCTTGCGGATCTTCTGGTACACCTGATCGATCGGTCCGTGCAGCAACAGTTTGCCGCGTTCGATGATGCCGATCGATGTGCAACAATCGGCCAACTCGGTCAGAATGTGGCTGCTGATCAGGATGGTTTTGCCCATCCGCCGCAACTCCTTCAGCAACGCTTTGACTTCCACGCGGGCCCGAGGATCCAATCCGCTTGCCGGTTCGTCCAAGATCAGCACGGGAGGATCGTGGACCAACGTTTTGGCCAGACACAAACGCTGTTTCATCCCGCGTGACAAACCATTGACAAAGTCATCACGCTTGTGCGTCAGGTCTAACAATTCCAACACGTTGTCAATGATTTGGCGTCGTTCGGTTCGTCCGATCCGATAGGCGACGGCAAAGAAATCCAAAAACTCCCACACCCGCATCCCGTCATAAACGCCGAAGTTGTCCGGCATGTATCCGACGTTCTGCCGGACCGCGATCGGATCCTCCATGACATCGGCCCCCGCGATTTCACCCCGGCCCCGACTGGCCCGCAACAAAGTCGCCAAAAAGCGAATCGTCGTACTCTTTCCGGCACCGTTGGGACCGATAAAGCCGAACGTCTCGCCCTGACCGATATGCAAATCGATGGACTCCACCGCAGTGAAGTCGCCGTAGTCTTTTCCAAAACCATCCAAAGTGATCATCGGCTCTGGGGTCCACTGATGCGAATCTGGGTCGGGGTATCCATCCGGCGGGTTGTCACCAACGCACGGCGACGTTCGGTGTTCTCCGGTGCAACGAATTGCTGCGAAACGGATGGTCCGCTGGTGGCCAAATGACGATATCGAAATTTCGTCGATGCGTCCTGTTCCACCGGATCCACATCCGTCAGCACGCGGCGGAAATCACTCGGCAAATTTTCGTCGTTTCTGAACGTCTGCTTGATCGGATAACGAAGTTGCGACACCAAAACCGTATCGCCAGAGATCTGCGTCGCGGCGGGGCGAATCTCCATGCCATCGACACGTTGGCCTAATCTGCCGATCAGGCGAACCTGCCCCGGTTCGATCGGCCATGACCAAATCATCGTTGCCCAAATCTTCGTGGCAACGGAATCGATCGAATCCGGCATGCGAATGTCCGATGGCGAAACGAAAGCCAGCGGATGCGACGATCCCGCGACGCAATCGTCCACTTTTGCAATCGACACCTTTGATTCATTCGCGTCATCGCCCGCGCGAATCACATAACAATCACGCAAATCAAACCGACTGCCGTTGTACAACACCGTGACGGAAGACGGGGTGTTTCCCTGGGCTTTCAGTTCGATCGGGCCGTCCAATTCGATCATGCGTTCGGCGTGCAGAAACTCCGTGCGATTGCTTGCGACCGAAAACCCGCTCAGCGTGGTGCCCTCCGACGGTGAAGTTGAAAACGAAAATGGCGCGACTTCACCGCGACGCAATCGATAACTGGACAGATCAAACGGCGCCACCGCCGCGTCATTCGTCTCGAAAGCGACTTCGTAATCGGTGGAAAGCGAATTGTAGATCGCGGCAACTTGCGTCAGGTGCCCACGATCGTGACCCGGTTGGGTTTCCAAGACGGCGATCTCCGTGTGGCTCCTTGCGAATCCGATGTCCAGACGAGCCACTCTGGCGACCCAGACCGCGCCCGCGATCGCCAGTATCGGGATGGCAAACCATGCGTATTCGGTGCGTCCCATCAATCGAAAGATCAAGAAATTGACCGGTACCAAGCAAACGAAATAGATCGCCAGTGTTCGGCCCACCAACCCGATCGATGGAATCTCCACACCAGATTCGTTCTGCAGCACTCGGCGGATCTGCGCAACCACGCCGCTCATGGAATTCCATCCGGCGACGCCCTCAACCCCGCGACTTTGAAAGGATCCACCCTGGTCCTCCACCGGAATCGGACGCTCGGTGGTCTCCGGTGCAGTGTCTTGTTCGACGTTTTGGGGGGCAATCGCCGCGTCGCGTGATGCCAGACGTAAACCCGTGTTGATCAAAGCCATGTCTTGATCGACCGGCAAATCGGGGTACATCTGGTCCAGTTCGCTCTCGGCATCCCCCGACTCTTGAATCAAGCGTCGCCGCGGTCGATCCAAAACGACTGAATTGACAAAGCTGTCGAACGAATCCCAATTGGTGGCCCACTCGCTTAGCAAATCAAACCTGGACTGAACCACCACGCCACGGCCCATCGGCCGTCGCGCGATCAGTTCACCCGAACCGTCCACCCAACGGGTTTCCTCCCGCACTTGGGCCTCGCTCATCACTCGCGCGGTCCCATCGCGTACCAGCGTGATCTGTTTCTCGACGGATCGATCCGAGTCAACGGAAAACCGGTTCAGCATGGTTTCCGCCGCGTCGACGTCCAATTCCAGGTTGCCGATGACCCGCAACGGAAGGTCTTTGCCCAAGACCGACCGCTGAAGCGATTCCGCCGCATCACTGCCGTTCACGATCAAGCGACCGCCGAAGTGAATCCAGTCGTCGATGGCCTGCCACTGCGACGGCGTCAACGTCTCCGACGGCAGGTCATCCCAGAACAGGACGGACACCGACGACCAATCCAGCATCGTCTCAGGGATTTCGACCATTCCGTCGGTCAGCGGCAACACCACGCGATAATGATTCGACGGCGCCGCTTGGCTGAAACGAGCGTAGGGGCGCACCCAGTCGGCAACTTTCAGCCGAACAAAACGTTCCGGACGTTCGGTCAGTACGACAAAGAAGTATTCCTGCGGCGCCATCACCGAAAAACTGCCGCCACGCAACGTTTCCGGTTGGACCTGCCCGCGGACCTGCAGACGTGAAAAGATCTCGACCTGCGAACCCATCGTGCCCGCGATCGCAGGCGCCAAGAATCGAAATTCGAATTGCCGCGATTGGCCCTTCGGCAATACCACCGGTCGGTCCGCCTGAATAGGCCAAGTCCGCCTTTGCCCGGTCACCGTTCCATCGCGATCGAGGACCGGGAAACGAATTTCGCTTTGCAGTCGGCCACGACGATCACCCAAGTTGGACTTGATCGTCTGCGAAGCCGCCAACCAATGACCTGGCTTGATGGCAAAGCCCGCCCGCGTCCGGTCCGACGGAAAACCCACCGGTTCACTGTCGGTGTACTCGGTTTGTGGCAGCGATTGATCTTTGTTGGCCGACGACGATTCGTCACGGCATCCGTTACACCCTGGAATCAGCAATAAACAGATCGCGATCAACCCGGTTCGGTATCTTGGTCGCATCGTGATCTCGAACGTGTCGGATTCGAAAGGTGATTTTGCCGTCGGCCGGAACGTATCGTTCCATTGGGGACCGGGCAATCGCCGGCCTTACCAGCCCATCACCATATTCGATTCGATCGCCCGACGGGCATGTTCCAGATCGCTGCCCGTTTCCATTCGATACAAACGGATCGCGTTGACTTTGTCACCCGCTGATTTGCTCAGACAATCGCGAGCGATCACACAGGGGTCCAATTTTGTGTCGGTCAGACCCAGGGCACCCTTACTGATGACCCATGAATCTCGGGGGCGACGGGTCAGACGAACGACCTCGTCGGTCGGGTAAGCCTCGGAGACAACTTCACGAGCATCATCCTCGGTCTCCGCCCAAGTGATGATGATATGTGCTTCGGTTTCGATTTCGAAAAGTGGCACTTTACGACTCCTTGAACTGACGTATGCGAAACGGTGGGACGGCCTGACCCAAGTATACCGAATCCGCACGCCTTCCTTGCGCAGAAGCACCCAGTTTGTCGGACCCGCACGGTGCGGTCGAACGTCTCAGCCACCCTCATCAGTCACCGATCACGGCACCCCACGCCCGTGCATGTTGGCGACAAAGGCAACCCGTCCACTCAGCCCGATCGGCCCATCAGAAATCGCGTCGGCCAGGACTATGCCTTGATGTCATAGCCACGCAGGCACATGAATCCGAACGCGATGGTCGACGCCGCCAAGATTCCCCACTGTGTTGTGGACATGTGCAGCGTGTAACTGCACAGTTCACCCCACGCCGACCACAGCCAGCGGGTCACCGAGAATCCGGCCAGTAGATAGGTCAGCGACATGGGTTCATCCAAAAGCGGTGATTGCGAAAAAGAACGACGGAGCAACGATTTCGGGAGGCCACCTCCGCTCCGGCAGCACGGTCATGCCGTTCCGACCCCCGACAGGCCCGCAAAAGGCCCTGGAAAGACCCGCGACCGGATCAAACCAGATCGCCCAACGCTGCGTTTCGAAAACCTAGGTCGCGTGATCCAGCGACGACGCCCAAATCCCGCTCACGGGGCCCGAAAAATGGCGGCCAAATGCCCCGAAAGCCTTTCCAATCGTCACACCCGGAATCACCATCGACGCAGACCCAAAGATCTCGGCCGAAGTATCGCGTAACGGCTATTGTCACGGATTCTTTCGCCGATATACTTTGGCACTTCACGCGGGTGAGTCAGGCGTTTTCGCCAGCTTGCCAGCGTTGCCGAAGCCGCCACGAGACGACCTCTCGGACGCTTCCGGCGCGGTAGCTCAATTGGTTAGAGCCCCGGACTGTCGATCCGGAGGTTGCGGGTTCGAGTCCCGTCCGCGTCGCTTTCTTTCTCGCCACTCTGGCAATTTCGCTGCCATCACTGTTCCTTTGGCAGAGGCCCTCATACAAGCCCACCCATCACTCTCCCTCCGGGAGAGTCGGGCTCTCAGGCCCGGAGAGGGCATTCGCTGCGGACACAATCCAGGCCGCTTCTCATCTGGCTGATCCGTTCACGCCCACCCATCACTCTCCCTCTGGGAGAGTCGGGCTCTCAGGCCCGGAGAGGGCAAGTCGCTGCGGACACAATCCAGGCCGCTTCTCATCTGGCTCATCCGTTCACGCCACCCATTACTCTCCCTCCGGGAGAGTCGGGCTCTCAGGCCCGGAGAGGGCAAGTCGCTGCGGACACAATCCAGGCCGCTTCTCATTTGGCTCATCCGTTCAAGCCACCCATCACTCTCATTCTGTGAGAGTCGGGCTCTCAGGCTCGGAGAGGGCAAGTCGCTGCGGACACAATCCAGGCCGCTTCTTATTTGGCTCATCCGTTCACGACCACCCAGCACTCTCCCTCTGGGAGAGTCGGGCTCTCAGGCCCGGAGAGGGCATTCGCTGCGGACCCAATCCAGGCCGCTTCTCATTTGGCTCATCCGTTCGCGACCACCCATCACTCTCCCTCTGGGAGAGTCGGGCTCTCAGGCCCGGAGAGGGCATTCGCTGCGGACACAATCCAGGCCGCTTCTCATTTGGCTCATCCGTTCACGCCCACCCACCACTCTCCCTCTGGCAGAGTCCGGCTCCCAGGTCCTCATCGGACGGTCGCCTTACAAGACCACCCATCACTCTCCCTCTGGGAGAGTCGGGCTCTCAGGCCCGGAGAGGGCACATCACGGGGCCGGTCCAGCTCTCGAATCCCAGCCCGCCAATCCATCACGACTTCAGCTTCGCAAACACCCGGCCAAAGCGTATCAATCCAGACCGCAACCTCCGGCGCGACCAACTCGACCGCCTCCGCTTCTTGACACGAGCCCCCGCACGACCCAGAGCAACCGAAACGCTCGACCGGCCAGCCATCCCGTTCGCTGCCGCACCAGCCCCGGCAACCGCACACTCTCGACCACCGTCATCCCTTTCCACCGTTACCTGTCCACCCGTTACCGGCGCGCCTGCCACCGGCCCACCTGCCACCGGCCCACCTTCCACCGGATCACCCTCCCCGCTCGCGGGCGAACCGGCGACTCCGAGCTCCCCGATGTTCGCCAACTCTGATTCAGCAAAGCCGTTCTGGTGCCTTGGTGCCGTCGATTCCTCTGGCTTGCCCTGCCCCTTCGACGGATTGGTCTCCGCCGATTCTGATCTCGACATCCGGTCCAGCGGGCTGACCACTTTCACGTCGTCTCGGTTCAAGACGTGCGTATAGATCATCGTCGTCTTCAGGTCCGCATGCCCAAGCAACTCTTGAATCGTCCGGATGTCCGTGCCTCCCTTCAACAAGTGAGTCGCAAAGCTGTGGCGAAACGTGTGCGACGTGACATGCTTATGAATCTCCGCACCCCGCACCGCTCGTCTCAGCTGTTTCGCGAACGTGTCCGCATGGATGTGATGCCGATGAAAGCGATGGCTACGCGGATCCTTCGACAGCCTCTGTGACGCAAACACGAATTGCCATTTCAGTTCACGGTGTGCCTCAGGGTATTTCTTGTCCAACGCATACGGCAACCAAACCGACGCCTGACCCATGATCACGTCCTGTTCATGCAAATGCTCTCGCCATTGCATCTGCCGTTTCAGCTCGTCAGCCACACTCTGCGGCAACGGAACAAAACGGCTCTTATTGCCCTTGCTGTGATGGACCTGGATCTGCATCAAGTCAAAATCGACATCCTTCATCCTTAAACGCAAAGCTTCGCTGATCCGCATCCCGCTTCCGTACAACAACTGTGCGATCAAGCGGTGCACGCCCGTCAAACGACTCAGCACCTCGCAAACCTCCTCCTCGCTCATCACCGATGGGATGTTCGGGTGTTTGGTCGAACGCGTCGCGTTGATCGGCCCCATGTCACGTTTCAAAACGTGTTCAAAGAAGAATCTCAACGCATAGAAGGCTTGGTTCTGTGTCGACGGAGCCACATCGCCTTCGACCACCAAGTCCGTCAAGTAATGTTCGATATCACGCTCGCCCACCTCGGCAAAATCCGCCAAGCGTTCCAGACCCCGCGCCGCCATGAATCCACGCAGCTTCCCGACGTACGCCTTCTCCGTTTTCATCGCCTTGCCCTCCAAGCGACACTGACGACGAAGCGCTTGAACGGCATCCGGGTCTCGCGGACTGATCGGCCCGACAATCTCGTCAATCGTCAACGGGTCTTCACCCGTACCCTCGCGATGTGCCAACTCCTGCAACTTCGATCGAATCGGCTCCAAGCCCCCCAGAGATGATCTCGGGTGCAATCGCTCGTACTCGATCAATCCGTCCACGATCAACAATCGCTTCCATGCCGGCATCCCCGCCTGCAACTTCGCTCGCAAAAAAGCGACAACGTCGTCGACCGCAAAAACCCAGCGGTCCGGGTCTTTCACGTTGTGATAGCGAACCATGCCGCCGAACCAGATGTTGGCCCATCGCTCGCGTGCTTCACGCGGGTCTTCTGAATCAGCCCCGCCACCCATAGCCGGTGTGTTCACGTCAATCAGTCCTTCGAATCGCTGGAAAAGGCCAACGCGGTGGCCCAAGAAATTCTCAGCGGGACGTCCATGCACCCTTGGGGGTCAAGCAATCTTGCGTGACCCCGCCGAGTCTCGCAAATCAAAACAGGTTGTCAAGAGTTTACTAGGGAAAAAATGTTCATCCATTCGCGGCGCCGGTTCGATCTGCCCCTATTGCGTCGTCCCGGCAAGCTCCGCTGCAGAATTGTCAACATGCCAACGCTTGGTCTGCTCCGCCAATGCCTTGAGATCATTGTGTCCACCTCTCCTCGGTCGCAATGAAAGCTTCGAACGGATCGGACACCCGGCGTTCCCTCGCCGTTAGATCGATTCAATTCATAAGGCAAACAAATCAGCGGCGTTGGCTCGGCCGTACATCGGCTCAATTGCACCGTCTGCGCGGCCGAAACCACGGTGCGACTTAGACCCGACCCGCCGCTGTGACGCAGTGTCGCCATGAAAATCATGCCCAAATTTCCCACGCGGCCCCTCGCCAGCGTTAAAATCAAACCAACATCGTTGCAGGTCGACGCCGGAGCCGTCCGCTCTCGTCACAGGCGACGGTTCCATTCTTGCGGGGCATCGGGGCAATCGCTTGAGCCGACGTACTGCGGGACCAACCTTTCGGGCAAAAAGGGGCACCCAAAAAGATGGCGGTGTCACCCAAAGGCCCGAAGGCTAGACCCGGCAAGTGTCCCAAGGCTTTAGGCCCAGCCGCGCAAGACGAGACGTGCCGCTCGTGGCGGCAATTCTCAGAGAACGTGTTCTCCCAGAATGGTTGCTTTCCGGGAGAACAACGCAAACCAAGAGGACGTTTCTGGGAGAACAGGCCATCGCATTCGCGGAGAACACCCCGCCAAGCCCAACCTCCCCGACCCGTCCGGAGAATTCAAA